>CALKFF010000014.1 GCA_938084585.1 uncultured Flavobacteriales bacterium | reverse complement strand
TTGGGGGTGCGGATTTTGGCGTTGGGGGAAGGGAACTCCTTCACCGCCTCCACATACTGGTCCAATTCGAAGTTCAAGCAGCACTTCAGCTTGCCACACTGCCCGGCCAACTTGCCCGGATTCAACGACAACTGCTGGTACCGGGCGGCGCTGGTGCTCACCGAGCGGAAATCCTTGAGCCAAGACGTGCAACACAACTCGCGGCCACACACGCCGATGCCTCCGATGCGCGCGGCCTCTTGGCGGGCGCCAATTTGACGCATGTCGATTCGCACGTCGAACGTGCTGGCCAACTCCCGGACCAAGTCGCGGAAATCCACGCGCTGTTCCGCGGTGTAATAGAAGGTGGCGCGGGCGTTGTCCCCTTGGTACTCGACGTCCGACAATTTCATCGAAATGCCCAAGCGGCGAATGATTTGACGGGCTTCACGCACGGTCTCGTCTTCGCGCTGACGCGCCTTGTGCCACAACGCGATGTCGTCGTTCGTCGCTTTGCGGTCAATGCGCTTGAGTTCGTGGTCGTCTTTGATTTTGCGGAGCTTGAGCTGGCTCTTCACCAATTCCCCGGTCAAACTGACCACCCCCACGTCGTGGCCCGGCTGCAAGTCAATCACGACCACGTCACCCACATGTACAGTCATCGACTGCGGGCGGCGAACGTAGCCTTTGCGGTTGTTCTTGAAGCGGACTTCCACGATGTCGTACGGCGCGGCGCCGCTCGGAAGGGGAACCCCTTCAAGCCAATCGAACACGGACATGCTTCCGCACCCGCAGTCCCCACAACGTCCGTTGTTCTTGCATCCTCTTGGCAACCCATCGGCGCCCTTGCTGCACGTCGCACATCCCATGCTTCGAAGGTAACGACGGAAGGTCAATTGGCGCCCGCCGGCATCCGCAACAAACGGTGCACGCGCAGACTCAAATCCACAAAGACCAACTTGCCATTCACGTTGCCCGCCACATCGCTGTGGGCGTCCTCCAACGCCTGCCGCAATTCCAGCACGTTGTCGTGGTGGATGAACTTGCTGAATTTGGCCAAAAAGCCCTGCTCCCCCTCCGTCAACCGCACCAACGATTGGGCCCCGTAATGGCCCACGATACTCTGGCGGACCAAATGCAATGCATAGTGGAGAAAGCGCTTTTGACCTTCCCGGCCGAGCGACGCGAAGTCGTCGGAACCCTGCACCATGGCCTGACCGTCTCGGGCCCAGCAGGCCCTCATCCACGCGCTGAACCGATCCAAGTCCGGCTGGTCCGACCCCGCTTTCACACGGCGCAAGGCCATGGCAAGGTTGCCGTCGGACACGTGCGCCAAACTCGACGCCAGTTCCGGAACCAGCCCAAACTTGTCAACGAGCCCTTGGGCCCCCGCCTCCAGCCCCAAGTTGGGCACGTGGATGCGTTGAACCCTGGACCGAATCGTCGCCAGCAGGCGGTCCGCATGCTGGGTCACGAAGAGCATCACCGTTTGGTCGGTGGGCTCCTCCATGAGCTTCAAAAACTTGTTGGCCGTGTCGACGCGCATGGTCTCGGGCAACCAACAAATCCAAACCTTCCAACCCCCATGGAACGACTTCAGCCCCAGCTTTCGGTTGACTTCCAAGGCTTCGTCGACTGAAATGAAAAGTTGTTTGCGGTCGGCGCCGAGCCGCTCCAGCCAATCTTCCACACCCAAGTACGACCCGTCCAGCATGGCCTCGCGCCACGTGGACTGGTGCGGTTCAGACGTGGCCTTTTCCTGACCATCTGCCTTGAAAAAAGGGAAGCACCAATGCACGTCGGGGTGCTGAAGCTTCGCATGGGCTTGGCAAGACGTGCAGACCCCACAACTGTCGTGTTCCGCTGGCTGGCTGCAGGTCAAATACTGGGCGTACGCCCGGGCCAACGCCAACGCGCCTGCTCCTTCTTGCCCCTCGAAGAGCTGGGCGTGCGCCACACGGGAAGAACGGGCCGCTTCTCGGAGTTTGGCCCCCAAGGCCTCGTGTCCCACAACGTCGGCAAACAGCATGCTCCGAAGGTACTCAGAATCGCGCGGTGGCGGTGACCCTCACGTTCCGGCCCGGCGCAGAAATCCCTGAGCCAAACGTGCGGTAATGCAGGTCCAGCAAGTTCAAGGCGGACACCCTGCACTCCAACCATTCCGTCACGCGCACCGAGCCTTCCACGTTCCACACCGCCCACCCTGGGGTGCCTGTGGGAAGTGCTTCGTCCAAGTTGTCCGTGGCCCCAGGGCCGTAGTCCTCCGCCCGCTTCTCGAAGGCGTAACGCACGGATGTGCCCAAGCGCCCCACTTCCCCCTTTTTCACCAACTCCACCAACCCAAACGTCGGGGGAATGTGGTCCAGCGGCACTCCTTCGTCCCCCAATCCAGTGCCTCGCGTCCAGTTGACCACCCCGCGGAAGGTCGTCTTGGGCCAAAGTTTGGCCGACGCCTCCAGCCTGGCCCCGCGCACCCAGGCCCGGTCCAGGTTTTGGTTCATTTGAATCCGAGCCGTGTCGCCGTCCACAACCAAAGTGGTGTCGCCTGCCAGGGTCGCATTGGCTTGCACGATGGCGTCGTGCCACAAGCTCGCAAACACGGCGCCTTGAACGACCAGCACGTCGCTTCCCGGCCTCAACATCCACGTGGCCGCTTGCTCGGCCGTGTAGAGGTACTCCGGCTTCAAGTCTGCGTTGGGCACGAGCACATAGCCGCCCTTTTCACGGACTTTGCCCAAGTCGTCCACGTTGGGGTGCCTGAATCCGCTCGCCACCGAGGTCACGGCCTGCCAATGCGGGGAAATCGGTCCCGTCCAACTTCCACTGGCCGTCAGCGCCCCTTTTTGTTGGTTCACCTCTGGATCTGGCAGGGCCATCCACATGGTGTCGACGAACGACGCCAAGACGGCGGCATGGCTGTAGCGAAGGCCGCCTCGAAATTCGTGGGACCCCACGTTGCGTTGGGCCGACGCGAACGCCCCCCAAGTGTTCATGGAAGACCCGCCGTCCGCATACCTGGTTTGGGCCAAACCCTGGGCGCCGGTCACAATGTCGGTGCCCTTGGCAGACGACGCGACCCGGTTCCATTGCCCGTCCAGCCCGCCTTCCATACGCCACTCTCGAATGCGGCCCCTCAACACCGAGGTCCAACCCCACACGCGCACTTGCTCCAGCTGGGTGATCCTGACGTCCTGCGCAAATCGCCTTTTGATGCGAGATTCCTGCACGTCTTGAAGGCTCCCCAACGTGGTCCAGACCCACCCTCCAGAGAAGGCCTTCTGGTGCGTGACCGCCAGCATGGTGCGTTCCTGGGGGCCGTAGCGCCACTCCGCCCATTTGGGCAACGCACCCACCCGGTCGTTGTACACGTCAAAGCGAGGAACGTCCGTGGTGGTGCTGTGCTGCACATTGAGATCGACAAACCCCTCGCGCAGCCGCAGCCTCATGCGCTGCTGAAGGTCCCATTGGCTGTACCCCGTGGGCGCTTGGATTTCTGGGTCGGCGTTGTCGACCAACACGTCCCGTCCCGCCCTGCGCTCCACAAGGTGGGTGACCAGCCCCCACGTGCTGTCGCCATGGGCGCGCCACGAGCCCATCCTCAAGTCCCCAAAATGCCGGTGCGACACTTGGGTCACCGACCCCCACCGCGGCGCCCTCACGGCCACTTCAGCGTGACCTGCCCATCCACCATTGGCGGTGTTTCCTTGGGTCAGCACCTTGCCCTTCACCTCTTTGCCTCCGTAAGAGAAACGCGGCGCCTGGGTCACAAAATGCACGACACCGCCGAGGGCGTCGCTGCCATACAGCACGCTGCTCGGGCCCATGATCACGTCGGTGCGTTGGATGGCAAACGGGTCCACGGTGCCGGCGTTTTGAACGTGCCCTGCCCGGTAGATGGCGTTGTTCATCCTGACGCCATCCACGACCAACAGGACCCGGTTGGCTTCGAAGCCGCGCAGCACGGGACTGACGCCTCCCTGCTGACTCATTTGGAGATGCACCTGGCCAGAGCCTTCCAGCAAATCGCCGGTGGTTTCTGTGGTGAGGACGGGCGCACGCGTGGTGAGTTTGGCCACCTGAGACACACCCATGTTGGACATGGCTGTCCCTGTCAACGCATTGGACGCCACCACCACTTCCTCGATGGCGAACATGGCCGGTTGCAACTCCAACGTGCTCAACGGAGACGAGCCTGGCACCACCGTCAATTCCTCGTAGCCCAACGACTGCACCCGCAAGGTGTCGGTCGGGCCCCAGGCCGGAAACATCACCACACCCTGGGCGTCGGCGGCCATGGCCTGCCCTGTGCTTGTGTTCAGCACGGTGGCGAACGGGATGGGGGCACCGTTGGTGCGGACCACAAGGCGCTTCTTCTCGCCCTCTTGGCCGGAGGAAGTCACCTGAGCATGCAGTGCCGTCGCGAGGCTGCAGCACCACAGCGCTCCAGCCAGGACCAGGGGAGTCCAGCACCAGACGTCACGCAAACAAGGCTTCGAGCACATCGTAGCTTTTCAATTCTCGGGTTTTGCCCAGCTGGCTTTGGATGTGGCGGTGGGCGCCCAACACAAGTGCCTTC
Source organism: uncultured Flavobacteriales bacterium (assembly GCA_938084585.1). Lineage (GTDB taxonomy): Bacteria > Bacteroidota > Bacteroidia > Flavobacteriales_D > Sanyastnellaceae > UBA11663. The sequence goes on along the minus strand of CALKFF010000014.1, from coordinate 48,568 downwards.
CGCATGTCCAAGCTCCAGTTCAGCGTGTCGAGTTGGGCAAACTCCATGCCAGGAATTTGTCTCATCCCGGCCACCACCGCTTGGTCCAGGGCCGTTTTGGGTGCGTGCTCCTGGGGCACAAATTCCCCCGTGTTCACGTCCATGCGCCACGTCGGGTCCTCGGGCAACAAGGGCATCATTCCGAGGGCGTCCACAAGGTGGGCCATGAACTTGACGTGAATCCAAGGAATTTTGGGCTCGTCCTCCAACCATCCCAAGGCGTGCACTGCGAGGGCATGCACCTCAGGGGCAGGGGCGCCCTCTTCCAAGCTGCAAGCGAGCACCTCGGCCAAGAAAAAGGCCACGGCCGACCGGGCGGGGTCGCGCCGAAGTTGCAATTGCTTGTCCGCCCGCCGGCATTCTCTTGCGTTCCAAAGTCCTTGCCCTTTTCGAGGCTTCAAATCGCTCACCTCAAGCGACGCCATGGGGTGCCAGAGGGCCTTTTGTTTGGACGCGTTGGGCACCCAAAGCGGGATGCACCCGTGCGCTCCCGTCAACAACCGGACGACCCGGCTTCGGTCCCCAAAGGCCACCCCTCCCACGACCACCGCATGGAGGTCTGTGGCGTCGGAGGTTTGGGCGGAAGACATGGGTTCAAAAGTACAAGTCGGCCCTGGGCAACATCCGTGCAAGTCAGCGGTTATCTTCACAGCGCAACCTTGACGATGAGCCAGAATTCCTACTGCCCCGACCGATTCAATTACGCACGACGCCAAACGCATGAAGTGCGTGTGGGCCAGATTGGCATTGGCGGCGACCAGCCCATTCGGGTGCAGTCCATGACCACCACAGACACCATGGACGTGGAGGCCACCGTGGCGCAAAGCATTCGGATGATTGACGTGGGTTGCGAGCTCGTTCGCATCACTGCGCCCAGCAAACGGGACGCCGAGGCGCTCGGCGACATTGTGGCCAAACTCCGTGCCTCAGGGCACGAGACTCCGTTGGTGGCGGACATCCACTTCACGCCCAACGCCGCAGAAATCGCGGCCGACCACGTGGAGAAAATCCGCGTGAATCCCGGCAACTACGCCGACAAAAAGCGGTTTGAAAACCTCGAGTACACAGACGAAACATACGCGGAAGAACTCGTTCGCATCCGGGAGAAATTCACGCCCTTGGTCCAAAAGTGCAAGCGCCTTGGACGGGCCATGCGCATCGGCACCAACCACGGGTCCTTGTCCGACCGCATCATGAGTCGGTACGGGGACACGGCCTTGGGGATGGTGGAAAGCGCCCTGGAATTCCTGCGGATTTGCGTGGACGAGGGTTACCACGACGTTGTGGTGTCGATGAAGTCCTCGAACCCTCAGGTGATGGTGCAAGCGTACCGTTTGCTTGTGGCCCGCATGGCCGAGGAAAACATGGCCTTTCCCTTGCACTTGGGGGTGACGGAAGCCGGCGACGGCGAAGACGGCCGTGTCAAATCGGCCCTGGGCATCGGCACGCTCTTGGAGGACGGTCTCGGCGACACGGTGCGGGTGAGCCTGACCGAAGAACCCGAGGCTGAAATGCCCGTGGGACGGATGCTCGTGGAGCGGTACACCTCCCGCCAGGGCCACAAGCCCATCGCACCCGTCGACCACAACTTGGACCCCTTCAACTACAGCCGAAGGGTGTGCGGGGAAGTGGACAACGTCGGCGGCAAGCATGTGCCGGTGGTGGTTCACACCTTGAGAGACGGAGACACGGAGCCTGCCCACCTGTTTGGCGCGGGGTACCGGTACAGCGTGCCTTTGGACAAGTGGAACCTGGACGAGGCGGCCTGCGACTACGTGTATGCGGGCAGAGCGCCCTTGACGTTTGGCTTGCCCGGCACCTTGCAAGTGCTGGTGGACGCCGATGCTTGGCGCGGATTGCCCTCGCCCCCAGCCCAACACATTCCGCTGTGGACCGCCGCCCAGGCAATCGACACGCTTCCCGCCCCAACCGAAGGCCAAACCCATTGGATTCGGGTGACCCGCGCCGACGTCACAGAGGCGCTTGCGGCGGCCACAAAGACCACCGACGGCGCCATGCGTCCGGACGTGGTGTGGGTGGTGGAAACCCAACACGTCCACGCCATGGTCGACCTGCGCACCACGGTGCTTGCGCTCGATGAACTCGGCCTTCACGCCCCAGTCGTGCTCCGTCGGACTTGGCAAGGCTTGGACGAAGAACGCCTCACCCTGCAATCGGCCACCGACCTTGGCGGACCGATGATTGACGGCTTGGGCGACGGCATTTGGCTTGACGCCACAGACGCCCCGTTGCAAAAGCGAAATGCCCTTTCGTTTGGCATCCTGCAAGCGGCGCGCACCCGCATCTCCAAGACCGAGTACATCAGCTGTCCGAGTTGCGGGCGGACGTTGTTTGACCTCCAGGAAACGACGGCCAAAATCCGCGAAGTGACCAACCACCTCAAAGGCGTGAAAATTGGCATCATGGGATGCATCGTGAACGGCCCTGGTGAAATGGCGGACGCGGACTACGGCTACGTCGGCACCGGGCCAGGGAAAATCACCCTGTACAAAGAGAAGGAAGTGGTGCGGCGGAACGTCCCTGAAGACGAGGCAGTGCAAGCCCTCATTGAGCTCATCCAAGAGCACGGCGACTGGGTCGATGCCCCAGTCACGGCGTAATTCAGCGCACCGAAGGGAAGTAGGAGCGCTGGTTCAACAGCATCCAAATCACGCTGACTGAAATGGCCGCGTCGGCCAAGTTCCAGATCGGCGGGAAGACCTCGCGCCCCGCCAACGACTCGATGGGGAACCAAGAAGGCCAGGTCACGATGAAGTGAAACATGTCGACCACGTTGCCCTGAAACCAAGGCGCGTAGCCTCCGTCCACAGGCAAGACGTCCGCCAACGTCCCCCAGCCTGACCGGCTGAAGATGCGGCCGTAGACCGCGCTGTCCACGATGTTCCCAAGCGCACCGGCCCACACGAAGGTCAAGCTGTACAACACGCCTTTGGGTGCACGCTCTGTGATGCGACGCTGGATGTAAAATCCGATGACCACCGCTGCCAACAATCGGAACCCGGTCAACAGCAATTTGCCAGCCACACCGGGGAGGGCCCATCCGAAGGCCATGCCTTCGTTCTCGATGAATTGCAACTCAAGGATGCCCGGCACGAACGACATGCGCTCGCCCACGGTGAAGGAGGTCTTGACCCAAAACTTCACCAAGTGATCCAACACCAACACGGGCACCAGCGCCCGCCACACAAGCTGTCGAAGCGTGGGCCTCACTGACGCTGCTTTGCCTCGATGGAAAGGGTCGCGTGGGGCACCAAACGCAGGCGCTCCTTGGGAATCAACTTGCCGGTCACACGACACACACCGTAGGTCTTGTTCTTGATCCGCAACAACGCGTTCTGCAAGCTTTGGATGAACTTCTGCTGCCGCGCCGCCAGTTGGGCCGTTTCCTCACGGCTCATGGTTTCCGACCCGTCTTCCATCATCTTGAAGGTGGGGGCGGTGTCCTCGGTGCTGTTGTCGTCGCTGTGCGACAAGGAGCGTTGCAACTGGTCCAAGTCTTCTTGCGCGCTGGCAATCTTCTCATGGATCAGGGCCTCGAACTCTTTCAAGTCGCTGTCGGAGTATCTCAATTCAGCCATAAGGTGTGGCGTTGTGTGTGTGCGTGCGGGTCAGATTTTGGTCACTTGAGCCCAAACCGACGCACCGTCTTCAAGCTGCAAGTTCTCGCCGGCTTCCTCCTCTGTCCAAGTCACCTCCGTCGCCAGCGTTTCCGTTCGAATATAGTCCAAATTGGACTCGAGTGCACGACGAATCTCACCTTCTGCAGAGACCGTCAACGAAATGCGGTCGGTGATCTCCAACCCCGCGTCTTTCCTCAAGTTTTGCACCCGGTTCACCAACTCGCGCGACAACCCTTCCGCCTTCAGCGCGTCGTCCAGCACCACATCCAACGCCACGGTCACGCCGCCCTCGCTTGAGACCAGGCATCCTGGGATGTCTTGGGTTTGGACGGTCACGTGCTCCGTGGTCAACTCAATGGGGCCTTGGCCATCCCCCGGGTCCAGGGCAAACGTCCCGTGCTGCTCCAAGGCGGACACGTCCGCCGACGACATGCCGCCGATGGCCGCGGCCACCGCCTTCATGCGGGGTCCCATCGCCCGACCCAAGGCCTTGAAATCCGCCTTGGCCTGCTTGACGAACGCGCTGTCGTCGCGCAAGACTTCCACCTCTTTCACGTTCACCTCGCTCTTGACCAATTCGGAAATGGCCGCAAGGTGACCGGCGGTCGCCTCGTCCAACGCAGGAACCATGATGCGCTTGAGCGGCTGACGTACGCGGATTTTCTCGCGCTTCCGCAAGCTCAGCACCTGGGACGACAATTGACGCGCCAACGACATGCGGGCTTCGAGCGCCTCGTCACGCTGGGCGGCGTCGCTCGTGGGGAAATCCGCCAAGTGCACCGACACGTTCTCGCCGGTCACGTCCCGGTAAAGCCGGTCCATGTAGAACGGCGCGATGGGCGAGGCCATCAGGGCCACGGTGCGAAGGCAGGTGGTGAGGGTTTGGTAAGCGCTCTGCTTGTCGGCGTTCATGTCCCCTTTCCAGAAGCGGCGCCGGCTCAAACGCACATGCCAATTGCTCAATTCATCCACCACGAAGTCTTGGATGGCGCGACCCGCTCGCGTGGGCTCCAACGCCTCGTACGCCGCGTCCACTTCCTCCACCAGCCCCTGCAAGCGGCTCAAAATCCACCGGTCGATCTCTGGCCGGTCTGCGTAAGCCACCTCCGCTTCCCCGCCTTGGTAGCCGTCGGCCCCTGCATAGAGGGCCAAGAAGTTGTACGTGTTGTGCAAGGTCCCGAAGAACTTCCGCTGCACCTCACCGATGCCCACCACGTCGAACTTGAGGTTGTCCCAAGGCTGGGCGTTGGTGATCATGTACCAGCGGGTGGCGTCCGGCCCGTGTTTGGCCAACGTCTCGAAGGGGTCCACCGCGTTGCCAAGGCGCTTGGACATCTTCTGGCCGTTTTTGTCCAACACCAAACCGTTGGAGACCACGCGCTTGTAGGCCACTTGGTCAAACACCATGGTTGAAATCGCGTGCAAGGTGTAGAACCAACCGCGGGTTTGGTCGACGCCTTCGGCGATGAAGTCCGCAGGGTACGCCTGGGCCCCGTCCACCTTGTCCTTGTTCTCAAACGGGTAGTGCCATTGGGCGTAAGGCATGCTTCCGCTGTCGAACCAGACGTCAATGAGGTCCGCCTCGCGCTTCATGGGGCGGCCATCCTGGGACACCAGCACCACCTCGTCCACCACATGCTTGTGGAGGTCGATGGCATCGTAGTTTTCGTCCGACATGTCGCCGACGGTGAAGCTTTCAAACGGGTTGGAGGCCATAACGCCCGCGCGCACCGACTCGTCGCACGCCAGCTTCAACTCCTCCACCGATCCAATGCAACGCTCTTCTGAGCCGTCTTCCGTCCGCCAAATGGGCAGCGGAATGCCCCAGAACCGCGACCGGCTGAGGTTCCAATCGTTCACGTTTTCCAGCCACTTGCCAAAACGGCCCGTGCCCGTGCTTTCCGGCTTCCAAGTGATGGTGTTGTTCAACTCCTGCATCCGCGCCTTCGCCTCTGTGGCACGGATGAACCACGAGTCCAGCGGGTAGTACAAAATGGGTTTGTCCGTGCGCCAGCAGTGCGGATAGCTGTGCTCGTACTTCTCCACCTTGAACGCCTGGCCGCGTTCCTTCAGCAGGATGGCGATTTCGACGTCAAGGGGTTTGGCGTCTTCAGGGGCGTCCGTGTCGAATTCCGCCTTGACATGGCGGCCGGCAAACGGCCCCACCCTGAACCGTCCCTGCAAATCCACCAGCGGCACACCGTGGCCGTGCCCATCGTCGACCAACATGGCTGGGACGCCAGCGTCCTTGGCCACCCGCGCGTCGTCCGCCCCGAAGGTGGGGGCCGTGTGCACGATGCCCGTGCCGTCTTCCGTGGTGACAAAGTCGCCGGGGATGACCTGGAAAGCCGACCCGGGGTCGTCCATCGGCTGGGCCCAATCCAACAGCGCGTCGTAGCGCAGGCCCACCATTTCAGATCCCTTGACGACCGCCAACACATCATGGTCTGGGTCTTTCTTCCCGCCAAACTGCTTGCCCAAGAGGGCCTCGGCCAACACGACCAAGCCCTCTTCGTGGGTGTACCGGTTCGTCGTTTTGACGACGGCATAGTGAATGGCCGGCCCCACGGTCAAAGCGGTGTTGGACGGCAGCGTCCAAGGGGTGGTCGTCCACGCCAAAAAGTCCACATTCAACCCCTCGTCTTTCAAGCCGCACTTGGCCAACAACTGGGCCTTCGAATCTTCCGTCGCCCTGAATTGGGCCACAACCGTGGTGTCCTTGACGTCTCGGTAGGTGCCAGGTTGATTCAATTCATGCGAACTCAACCCCGTTCCTGCCATAGGGCTGTAGGGTTGGATCGTATAGCCTTTGTAGAGCAGCCCCTTCTTGTGCATTTGGGCCAACAGCCACCACACCGACTCCATGTACTTGGTGTGGTAAGTCACGTAGGGCGCCTCCATGTCCACCCAGTAGCCCATTTGACGGGTCAGCTCGTTCCATTCTGACGTGTAGCGCATCACCGTCTTGCGGCATGCGTCGTTGTACTCCTCCACCGTGAGCTTGGTGCCGATGTCCTCTTTGGTGATGCCGAGTTCCTTCTCCACGCCGAGCTCCACGGGGAGTCCGTGGGTGTCCCATCCGGCCTTGCGCTCCACGCGGTGGCCTTTGAGGGTTTGGAAGCGGCAGAAGATGTCTTTGATGGCACGCGCCATCACGTGGTGGATGCCGGGCTTGCCGTTGGCGCTGGGAGGACCCTCGAAGAACACGTAGGGCTTCTCGGCCGGACGTGTTGTCACGCTCTGCTCAAAGGTCTTTTCGTCGTCCCAAATGGCCAACCACTCCTCGCTGAGTGCAGGCAAATTCAGTGGGCCACGTTCCGGAAATTTCAACGCCATCGGGGGTCGGTTGGAAGGTTCTCAAATGCGCCTCCCACGACTCGCCGCGGGCTGCGCCCGCGAAGATAAACCACGCCCGTTTGGCGTCTGGCCGTGCCGTCTTCAGACGCGGCTGAGTTTCACCATGTTGGTCATTCCCGCATCCGCAATTGGCATGGACGCCAAGTGAATCACGAAATCGCCGTCCTTCACCTTGCCCTCCTTCAACAGCAACGCCTTGATGTCGGCGATGGTGTGGTCGGTGCTGACCATTTTGGTGTAAGGGACGGCGTACACGCCCCAGACCAAGCTCATTTGGCTCAACACCTTGGGGTTGGCCGTGAACATGTAAATCGTGGCGGAGGGCCGTTGGCTGCTCACCTGGATGGCGGTGTACCCTGAGAACGTCATGGTCACAATGGCCGCCGCGTCCACACGACGCGCCAGGCGGCAGGCGTTGTAGCAGATGCTGTCTGAGATGAAGCGCTCGTCGTCGGGGTGCAAAGGAGGACGCTCGTGGCGGTCCACCGTTCCTTTGGACTCGATGTTCTCGATGACATGCCGCATGGCGCGCACGGCGTGCACCGGGTACTTTCCAACGCTGGTTTCGCCGCTGAGCATGACGGCGTCCGCGCCGTCCAACACGGCGTTGGCCACGTCGTTGACCTCCGCCCGTGTGGGGGTGGCCGATTCAATCATGCTCTCGAGCATTTGCGTGGCCACGATGACGGGCTTGCCCTTGGACATGCACTTGCGGACGATGTCTTTTTGCAACAACGGGACCTCTTGCATGGGCATCTCCACGCCCAAATCACCCCGGGCCACCATCACGGCGTCTGTCGCTTCGAGGATCGCGTCAAAGTCTTCGATGGCCTCGGGCTTCTCGATTTTGGCCACAATGCGGGCGTGCTTGCCTGCCGCGTTGATTTGGTCACGGAGTTCCTGGATGTCGGACGCCTGGCGCACAAAGGAGAGCCCAATCCAATCGACGTCCTTCGACAGGGCGAATTCCAGGTCGGCTTGGTCCTTGGGCGTGATGCAGGGCAACGACACCTTGGTTTCAGGAAGGTTCAGGCCTTTGCGGGGGCGCAACGGTCCACCGTGCACCACCTCGCACTTCACCTCGTCCTTGCCGTTGGTCTCCGTCACCCGCAGGGCGAGCTTGCCGTCGTCCATGAGCACGCGTTCTCCGGGATGCACATCGGCTGCGAAGGTCTCGTAGTCGGTGTACACAACCCCGTCGCGTCCCATTTCCTTTCCGACGCGAACCACCAAGGTTTCCCCCTCCACAAGGGGCATTTCACCCCCTTCGATGTCCCCGACCCGCAACTTGGGGCCTTGCAAATCAGCCAACACTGAAGTGTACGTCCCGAGTTCCTCGTCCAAACGACGCACGGTGTCGATGGTGGCGCCGTGCACGTCGTGTGATCCGTGAGAAAAGTTGATTCGGGCCACGTTCAGGCCTTCGTGAATCAACGTCCTCAAGACGTCTTCAGGGGACGAGGCGGGGCCGAGGGTGGCCACAATTTTGGTGCTTTTGGCTTTGGCTGCAGGTTGCGTCATAAGGTGCGCGCGTAAGGTGTGCGAGGGCGTTTCCTCTGCGAAATGCAAAAATGGGGGCAGTTCCGACTTCCGCAAGTTGTCTTGCGGTTAATTCTTCAATCTGGGGGTGTCAATCGAACACCGAAAGGGGTTCAATCGCGCCGGACACCTCTGGGTCCAATGCGATGGCGTACGAGACTTCCCGGAGTTGCCGGAGCTGGGCCAAGAATTCATGGGCGGCCAGCTCGTGGTGGTTCAACAAGACCAGGTAATCCAGCCCGGACACCCCCTCGAGGAGCATGCCCTCTGCCAACCGATTCAACACCAAGGTCACCGCGATGCCGTCGGCTTCGTTCACGTACCTCATGGAGGGGTGGACCGTCTCGGTTTCGCGGCCATGGGTCGACACCACGTCCTGGTCGCACGACATGGACCAACCAAACGCTCTGTTCATCGACCACGCCAAGCGGTGGGACCCGAACGTTGAACTCAGCCCAAACAACTCATAGTCTGGCTCGTAATCCCATTCCAGCGTGTGGAGCATGGTCAATCCTTGGGGGCCGGTTTCCGGCGACGCCTCCGGCGCTGCGGCTTGGGCTTCGGCTTGGACGGTTCCTCCGAAGTGACCTCAGCGCGCTTGGACGTCCCTTGGCGGCGGTCGAACACCTTTTTCCAAGCCCGTCGAGCGGCTTCTTGCTCTGCCAATTTCTTGCTTCGGCCCACCCCAATGCCAAGCATCTCGCCGTTCACCTTGGCGGCGATCTCGTAACGCTCCTCCCCCCCGTTGCTGTCGTCGCGAATCACCTCGAATGTCAACTTCTTCTTGCGCTTGGACGCCCAGTGGTGAAGCTTGCTCTTGAAATCCCGTGTTTCGTTGACTTGGTCCTCCAGGCCGTGGCGCTTCAACATGGCCAGCAGCGCGTTCCGCGTTTTGTCGAAGCCGTGGTCGAGGTAGACAGCTCCAATCAAAGCCTCAAGCGCGTTCCCCACCATGGTGTCGTGGATGTCTTCACGGCGCATTTTGGCCTTGATGAGGTGGTGCAGGCCCATTTTCTTGCCCAGCAAATTGAGGTTCTTGCGGTTGACGATGCGGCTTTTCCGCTTGGTCAGCTCGCCCTCTTGGGCTTCAGGAAAATTCCGGTAGAGGTAGTGGGCCATCGTCATGTCCAGCACCACATCGCCCAAAAACTCGAGTCGTTCGTTGCTCTTCAAGCCTGTCTTGTCTCCGTCAAGCATGGAACTGTGCGTGCACGCTTCCTCGTAGGCACTGCGGTTCCTCGCCCTGGCGCGCAGCCCAAATTCGCGACGCACAAGGGTCGTGATGTCTTTGTCCGGCCCCGACTGAGAAACCTGTCCCAACCGCTGCAGGACGGCACGGATCATGAAAGGGCTTTGAACACCACTGACGCGTTGTGGCCTCCGAAGCCAAACGTGTTGCTCAATGCCGCGCGCACCTCGCGCTTCTCGGCTTGATTCAGGGTGAAGTTCAGCTTGGCATCGAGGTTTTCATCCTCGTGCACGTGGTTGATGGTGGGGGGCACCACCTGGTCCACGATGGACATGATGCACGCCATGGCTTCCACGGCACCTGCCGCGCCAAGCAAATGGCCTGTCATGCTCTTGGTGGAGCTGATGTTCAACTTGTACGCGTCGTCGCCGAACACCTGTTGGATGGCCTTGACCTCGGCCACATCTCCCAGCGGGGTGGATGTGCCGTGCACGTTGACGTAGTCGATGTCTGCGGGAGACAAGCCTGCATCGTCCAAGGCGTTTTTCATCACGTTACGTGCCCCAAAGCCTTCAGGGTGTGGCGCTGTGATGTGATGCGCGTCGGCGGTCATGCCTCCGCCCACCATTTCGCAGTAAATCTTGGCCCCACGGGCACGGGCGTGCTCGAGGTCTTCCAAGATGATCCCGCCGCCGCCTTCACCCAACACAAATCCGTCGCGTGTCGCGTCAAAGGGACGCGAAGCACGTGCGGGGTCGTCGTTGCGCGTGGACAGGGCTTTCAACGCGTTGAATCCGCCAATGCCGCCTTCGGTCACCGCCGCTTCAGATCCGCCCGTCACCACGACGTCAGCTTTGCCGAGGCGGATGGTGTTGAACGCGTCGATCAACGCGTGGGTGGAACTCGCGCACGCTGACACAGTTGCGTAGTTGGGTCCACGAAGGTTGTTGCGGATGCTGATGTGACCCGGCGCGATGTCGGTAATCATCATCGGAATGAAGAACGGCGAGAACCGGGGGGTGCCGTCTCCAGTGTAGAAGTTCTTGGCTTCGTTCATGAAGGTTTGGAACCCTCCGATGCCAGAACCCCAAATGACCCCTGCCCTGTCGGGGTCGAGGTTGCCGCCTTCTTCTGCAGAGAGGCCGGCGTCTTTCAACGCCATCTCCGCAGTGACCACGGCATACTGCGTGAACAGGTCCATCTTCCGAGAATCCTTGCGATGGATCCACTCAGAAGGGTCAAAGTCCTTGACCTCGCACGCAAACTGCGTCTTGAAATTCGTCGCGTCGAATCGCGTGATCGGCGCGGCGCCGCTCTGTCCTTGGACCAGGTTGGCCCAAAACGACTGGACGTCATTGCCGAGGGGCGTCAAGGCCCCCAAACCCGTGACTGCGACGCGACGAAGTTCCAAAACAGAAATGGTTGAGCTGAGTCCGAAAGGTGGACTTAGCCGACGTTCTTAGAGATGTAATCGACCGCCTGTCCCACAGTGCTGATCTTCTCAGCTTGGTCGTCTGGGATGGCGATGTTGAATTCCTTCTCGAACTCCATGATCAATTCCACGGTGTCCAAAGAATCCGCGCCCAAATCGTTGGTGAATGACGCTTCGGTGGAAACTTCGCCTGCATCGACGCCCAACTTGTCCACGATGATCGCGGTGACTTTTTCTTGAATATCAGACATGATAAAAGATTGTGCTGTTTGAATTCGGGCGCAAATTAACGGCGCGTTTCGAGGCCTTCACAAGCCTGTTTGAAACTTTTGAACGAATTCGCAGGGATAACCGTCACCCGTGGTGCTCCACAAGGACGTCTGCGCGGGGCTTGCGCGACAACACCGGCACCTCCACCCCCTCGGCGGGAAACCCGATGGGGATGTTCAAAAACGCCCGTTCGTTGTCGGGGCGCCCCAAGGCCTCCGCCAAAAACCCCATGGGCGAAGGCGTGTGGGTCAACGCCACCAATCCAATGCGGTGCAGGGCCGTCAACAACATGCCCACCGCAATGCCTACGCTCTCGTTGACGTAGTAGTTGGGCTTCTTGCCGGTGTCGTCCACCGTGTCGTGGACTTGTTTGAACACCACAATGAGCGCGGGGGCGTCTTCAATGAAGGGCTTGATGTGGTCGGTGCCGAAGGGCTTGAGGTCCTCCAACCAGACCTCGCTCATGCGGCCGTGGTAATTCTTGAACTCTTCCTCCTCCGCCGCCTTGCGGATCTTTTTGCGAAGCGCTGGGTCGGTGACCAAACAGAACGTCCAAGGCTGCTTGTGCGCCCCCGACGGCGCTGTGCTCGCCGTGTCGATGCAGTTGCGCACCGCCTCCAAGGGAATGGGTTCCGGGGAAAACACCCGCACGCTTCGGCGCGTGTTCATCTCGTCAAAAAACGCCCGGCTTTGGGCGACCATCTCCTCGTCGCTCAGCCTCGGCAGCCGGTAAGGTTCGAACCGTTCGCTCATGGGTTGGCTGGGGGGTTGGACCGGACCTTCTTCATGAGCTTCGACGCGAAGATGAACGCTTCCAATTCAGGGTGTTCGGCGTGAAGCAGGTCGTCTGAGGGGCCATGCCAGGCAATGTGACCCTGGTGCACGAAGTGGATGAAATCCGACGCCTCCATGACGCTGTTCATGTCGTGGGACACGACGACGGTGGTCATGTTGAACTCGGCGGTCAAATCCCCGATGAGGTTGTCGATGACAATGCTCGTTTGCGGGTCCAGCCCAGAGTTGGGCTCGTCGCAAAACAAGTACTTCGGGTTCATGGCGATGGCGCGGGCGATGCCCACGCGTTTCTGCATGCCCCCGCTCAGCTCGGAAGGGTATTTGGCCGCCGCGTGGGGGAGCTCCACCCGCTCCAGGCAAAACGCCGCGCGGTCCCTCATCTCGGCTTCGCTGTGGTCTGCAAACATCCGCAGAGGAAACATGACGTTCTCTTCCACCGTCATGCTGTCAAAGAGGGCGCTGCCCTGGAAGAGCATGCCAATTTCCTGGCGCACAGCTTTCCGACCCACGCGGTCCATGGCCGTGAAATCCCGCCCATCGTAAGACACGTGCCCGTGGTCCGGCTCAAGCAAGCCCACGGTGCACTTCGTCATCACGCTCTTTCCGGACCCGCTTCGGCCAATGATGAAGTTGACCTTCCCGGGGTGGAACGTGGCGGAGATGTCGTGGAGGACCCGTTGGTCTCCGAAGGATTTGGACAAGCGGTGGATTTCAATCATGTCGCCAGAATCAGCCCAAAAGCATTTGGGTCAACAACAAATTGGCGATCATCACAATCACCACGGCATACACCACCGCCTTGGTGCTGCTCCGGCCCACCTCCAAGGCACCGCCCGAGGTGTGGTACCCGTGGTAGGCACTGACCGAGCTGATGATCAACGCAAAGACGCAGGTCTTCAAAAGGGCGTACGTGACGTCGAAGGCGTTGAAGTCGATGCGCATGCCGTACTCGAAGTCGGCCATGGAGCTCAACCCTGCCGACACGGCCACCCACGCTCCGGCGCCGATGCCCAGGCCCATGCTCAGGATGACCAAGAAGGGAATGCAAATGAGGGCCGCCAACATCTTGGGCAACACGAGGTGTCCCGCGCTGTTGACCCCCATGATTTCCAACGCGTCGATTTGCTCAGTGACACGCATGGTGCCCAACTGAGACGCGATGTTGGAGCCGACCTTGCCCGCCAAAATCACGGGAATCAATGTGGGGCTGAACTCCAGAATCATGGTCTGCCGCACCGTGAAGCCGATGGTGTACACCGGGATCCAACCTCCGATTTGGTGGGCCGTCTGGATGCAGATGACCGCGCCCATGAACACGCTGAGCAGCGCCACAATCCCCAAACTCTGGAGACCGATGGCCGCCATCTCTTCCGCCAGCAAACGACGGAACACCGACGCCTTTTCAGGGCGCCTCAGCACGCTCCGAAGGAACGACGCGTAACGCCCGATGTGGAAGAAGAGACCCATGCCCCGAAGGTAAGAGTTAACTTCGCGGCCATGAACCTGAACCTCTTTCGAGTTCTCTCGGCCGCTTTGTTCCTTGTGGGGTTGACCTGCACGGGTTGCACCACGACCAAAGCGACGAAAGGCAAGTGCCCCACCTGTCCAGAGTGGTCCGTGCCTGCCCAACCCCCTCATTGACCCCATGGCCCACATCCCCAACACCTTCGCCGTCATCATGGCCGGAGGCATCGGCTCACGTTTTTGGCCGATGTCGCGCTCAGAAGAACCCAAGCAGTTCTTGGACATCCTGGGCACAGGGCGGTCGCTCATCCGCATGACCTTCGACCGGTTGGAGAAGCTCGTGCCGGCTGACCACATTTTGGTGGTGACCAACGCCCGCTACAAAGACCAAGTGGCCCAACACTTGCCGCGGTTGCCCGAGGAAAACATCCTGTGCGAGCCGTTCATGCGCAACACGGCCCCATGCATTGCCTACGCCAACGCCGTTGTGGCGGCGCGCGACCCTGAAGCCGCCATGGTGGTGGCGCCATCTGACCATTTGATCTTGGACGAGACTGGGTTCCTCGACGTGTGCACCACAGCCTTGGAAACCACGCGCAACACCGACAGCCTGGTCACCTTGGGCATCCAACCCACCCGCCCCGACACAGGTTACGGCTACATCCAACACGAGGAGCCACATGACACGGAACGCGCCGAGGTGCGTCCTGTGAAAACGTTTACGGAAAAACCCGACTTGGAGACCGCGCAAGCGTTTTTGGCGTCGGGTGATTTTTGTTGGAACAGTGGCATTTTCGTGTGGTCGTTGCGCAACATCCAGCGGGCGTTTGAAGACCACCTGCCCGACATGCTTCACGATTTCGCCGAATTGAACCTCCACGACACCCAAGCCCTGGCGGCGGTGTACGGGAACTGCGAGAACATCAGCATCGACTACGGCATCATGGAAAAGGCCGCCAACGTGCAAGTTGTTTTGTGCGACATCGGGTGGTCGGACCTGGGCACCTGGGGCAGCTTGAAAGAAAAACTGTCCAAAGACGACCAAGGGAACGCTGTGGCCAATGTGGAGCTGCACGCCGTGGACGCCACCCAAAACTTGGTGGTGGGCAGCGCCTCTGAGGCTGGCCAAAAATTTGTGGCCCTCAAAGGGTTGCACGACCACATCGTCGTCGACACCCCACACGCCTTGTTGGTGTGCCCGGCGTCGGACGAGCAATGGGTCAAGACCCTGGTGGGCGAATTGAAGCGTGAAAAGGGCGAGCCGTTGGTGTGAGCCTCAGCGGCGTCCCACCATGTCTCCCGGCACCACCCACGCGTCGTACTCCTCCTCGGTGAGGTAACCCGTCGCAAGCGCCGCGGCTTTGAGGGTGGTCCCTTCAGCGTGCGCTTTGCCCGCGATTTCTGCCGCTTTGTAGTACCCAATCTTGGTGTTGAGTGCCGTCACGAGCATCAAGCTGTTGTCCACCAACTCGGTGATGCGCGATTCGTTCGCCTGGATGCCGTCCACGCAGTGTGCCGCAAAGGACACGCACGCGTCGCCAATCAAGCGTGCCGACTCCAAGATGTTCCGGGCCATCATCGGCTTGAACACGTTCAATTCGTAGTGGCCTTGGGTGCCACCCACCGTCACCGCGACGTCGTTGCCCATCACCTGGGCACACACCATGGTCATGGCCTCGCACTGCGTGGGGTTGACTTTCCCGGGCATGATGCTGGAGCCCGGCTCGTTGGCCGGAAGCAACAACTCGCCAATGCCTGAACGCGGGCCGGAGCCCATCATGCGAATGTCGTTGGCGATTTTGTTCAGCGAGACGGCGAGCTGCTTCAAGGCGCCGTGCGTCTCCACAATGGCGTCGTGGGCCGCGAGGGCTTCAAATTTGTTCTCGGCGGTCACGAATGGATGGCCGGTGGACTCGGCGATGTGCGCCGCGACCCGGACGTCGTACCCCTCGGGGGTGTTGATTCCGGTGCCGACAGCCGTGCCGCCCAAGGCCAGCTGCTCCAAGTGGGGCAAGGTGTTGCGCAAGGCTTTCAACCCAAACTCCAACTGCGCCACGTACCCACCGAACTCCTGACCCAAAGTCAAGGGCGTCGCGTCCATCAAGTGGGTGCGGCCAATCTTCACCACGTCGTGGAACGACTCAGCCTTGGCCTGCAGCGCGTCGCGCAACCGCTCCACCCCAGGAAGAGTGGTTTCCACCACAGCCTTGTAGGCCGCGATGTGCATGGCGGTGGGGAACGTGTCGTTGGAGCTTTGGCTCTTGTTCACGTCGTCGTTCGGGTGGACAGGACGGTCGCCCTGGCCCAAGACGCCACCCGCCAGGACGTGGGCGCGGTTCGCCACGACCTCGTTCACGTTCATGTTGCTTTGGGTGCCTGACCCCGTTTGCCACACCACCAAGGGAAACTGGTCGTCCAGCTTGCCGGCGAGGATTTCCTCGCACGCCGCCACAATCAAATCCTTCTTGCCGGCGTCCAACACCCCGAGTTCGGCGTTGGTCAGGGCCGCGGCCCGCTTCAAATGGGCGAAGGCACGCACCACCTCCATGGGCATCGACCCCACCGGGCCAATCTTGAAGTTGTTGCGCGAACGCTCGGTTTGGGCGCCCCAGTATTTGTCCGCGGGGACGTGGACTTCACCAAGGGTGTCTTTTTCGATGCGGGTCGACATGGTCTGTGGGTTTGAGAAGTGGTCGGGTCTGTCAATGAAACGGCGGCGGTCACACGTCGTCGCTGTGGTCGGATCCGGCGCCCTCTCCCATGAGGTAGGCACGGAGGAACCCGTCGATGTCGCCGTTCATCACGGCGTCGACGTTGGAGGTCTCGTGTCCGGTGCGGACGTCCTTGACCATTTTGTAAGGCTGCATCACGTAAGATCGAATCTGCGATCCCCATTCGATTTTCTTTTTTCCTGCCTCAATCTCAGCACGGGCCTCGTTGCGCTTGGCGATTTCCATTTCGTACAGCTGCGATTTCAAGAGCTGCATGGCTTTCTCTTTGTTGCCGAGCTGGGAACGGGTTTCGGTGTTGTCGATGATGATGCCCGTCGGCGCATGGCGCAAGCGAACACCTGTTTCCACCTTGTTCACGTTCTGTCCCCCTGCCCCACCGGAGCGGAAGGTTTCCCAAGTGATGTCGGCCGGGTTGACGTGGATGTCGATGGTGTCGTCCACCAAGGGGTAGACGTACACGGACACGAAGCTGGTGTGGCGTCGTGCGTTGCTGTCGAATGGGCTGATGCGCACGAGGCGGTGCACCCCGTTTTCCCCTTTTAGCATGCCAAACGCAAAGTCCCCAGAGAATTCCATGGTCACCTGCTTGATGCCAGCCACGTCGCCGTCCTGAAGGTCCAGTTCCTTGACCTTGAACCCGTTCTTGTCGCCGTACATGCGGTACATGCGCATGAGCATGGAGGCCCAGTCGCAACTTTCTGTGCCGCCGGCGCCCGACGTGATTTGCATCACGGCATTCAGGCTGTCCTCTTCCGCGCTCAACATGTTCTTGAACTCGAGCTCCTCCACGGCGGTTTGGGCCGATTGGAAGGCCGCGTCGACCTCCGATTCCTCGGCCTCGCCGGCCTTCATGAACTCGTGAAGCACCGTGACGTCTTCCACGGCAGAGGCGCAGCTGTCGTACGATTCCACCCACCCCTTCTTGGTTCGCATGCGCTTCATGACCTTCTCCGCTTCCTTGGGGTCGTTCCAAAACTCAGGGTCCTGGGTGAGCTTCTCGTCCTCGGCAATTTCCATCCTCTTCTGCTCCACGCCGAGGTAGCCTTTCAACTCGTCCACGCGCTTGCCCAAGGCTGCGATTTGGTCCATCGTCAACATGGGACAAAAGTACGCGCCCCGGCCCAAGCCTTGGAGCTCAGCCTTGCCCCGTGCGGTCGAGGGCGTTGAGCACCATGCGCTGGGGGAAGCCACGGCCCAACAACCACCGCACCACCCGCTGCCGGCGGGTCGCCAACTCGTCCGCCCGGCGCGCCGCCAAGGCGTCCGCTTCTCGCTGCCAGCGTGCCTCGTCGAATTGGGCCAACGCCCGGTCGATGTGGATGCGTGCCACCCCCCGGGCGGACAAGCCCGCTTTGATTTTCAGGGGTCCCCACGACTTGTGTTCCAAATGCACCCGCACGTACGAGTCCGCGCAGCGGGCGTCGTCCAGGCTTCCTTCTTCCACAAGGAGGTCCATCCAGTCGCCCACCCATTGCGCCCTGACTGTGGCCGCCGGCAGAGGCTCCATCTTGGCCAACAGGCCTTTCAATTTCTCTTCCGCTTCACGCTCCGACCGGTCCCTCATCCCGCACCACACCCGCATGCGCTCGAGCACGGCTGCAGGGGGTTTGGGCTCCTTCAATTCACTTTCCACACACGGAAGGTGCATCAAAACCCCGTAAATTGCGTCCCTCAACAACCTCAACTTTACCGCCATGCGGTCAGAAATTTTGCAACGTATCCAAACCCTCTTGACCAACGAGGATTTGGAGGCCATCCGCAAGGATGTGCGCACCGAGATCGATTCCTTTCGCAGTCTGATTCAGGAAGACTTCCGCACCCAGCGAGACGCTTGGGAGAAAGAAGAACACGAAGCCGACGAGAAATTCGAATTCAAGCCCAGCCCTGAAGAATTGACGTTCAACGACTTGGTGACCCAATTCAAGGAACGTGAAAAGGCTTGGCGCCAGCGCATTGCAGAAGAGCAACGGGCCAACCTCGAGGTGAAGACCGCACTCATCGACGAGCTGCGCAAGACCATCCAAGAGGAAGAAAACATCGGGGCCGCGTTTGCGAGGTTCAATGAGGTGCGCGAGAAGTGGGAGGCCACAGGCGACGTTCCCGGCGACCGCTACAAGGAGGTCCACGACGAGTACCACCGTCTCCGCGACGAGTTTTTCTACAACATCAACATCTATAAGCAGCTTCAAGAGCACGACTTGCAGAAAAACTTGGTGTTGAAGCAAGGGTTGATCGAGCAAGCCAAAACGCTCGCCACCATCGAGGACCTCAAGGAGCGCGAGACACTGGCGCGAGGTCTGCAAAAGCAGTGGTTCGACGTGGGGCCTTCGCCGCGGGAGACTTACCAAGAGTTGGCGGACACCTTCTTTGGGCTGACGCGCGAGACCTTCGACGCGGTGAAGTCCTACTACGACGGCATCCGCGCCCAGTTTGAGGTGCACAAGACCCAAAAGGAAGCGCTCATCACCGCCCTTCAGGAAGTCTTGACCGAAGACGTCAACGACCACAAAGGCTGGCAAGCCGCCACCAAAAAAGTCGTCGACTTGCAAGGTCAGTGGAAAGCCGTGGGCTTTGCCGGCAAGGAGCACAACGAAACCCTTTGGGGCCAATTCCGCGAGGCGGCCGACGTGTTCTTCGAGCGCAAGCAGGTCTTTTACGACCGCGTCAAGGCCTCGAGCAAAGTGGCCAAAGAGAAGAAGGTCAAACTTATCGAAGAAGCCGAAGCGCTTCAGTCGAGCACGGATTGGAAAGCCACGTCGGACGCCATGGTTCGATTGCAGCAAGCTTGGAAAGCCGCCGGACCCTGCGCGCCAGGCGACGAGCACAAGCTTTGGAAGCGTTTCCGCTCCGCCCAGGACGTGTTCTTCAAGGCCAAAAAGGCGCAGTTTGCAGACCGCGGCAAGGAGGAAAAGGCGAACTTGGCCTTGAAGCAGGCGTTGTTGGAGAAAATCGAGGCGTTCACCCTTTCCGACAACCGGAATGCCGACCTCGAGACCTTGAAGGCGTTCAGCACCGAATGGCGTGAGATTGGCTTCATCCCCAGGAAGAACCTCGACAGCATCATGGAACGGTTCCGCACCGCGATGGACAAGCACTACGACGCCTTGAGCGCGGCCCGTTCAGAACGCAGCGTGCAGACCTACTCCAAGCGCATCGAAAAGCTCGCCTCGGGCGACAGCCGTGACCTGCGTCGCGAGCAGAGCATCCTGCGTGACAAGATTGGCCGCCTGCAGCAGCGCATCACGTCGACCGAGGAGAACATGGAACGGTTCACGGGCAAGGGCGCGGAATCGATCCGCGAGCAAGCGCAAAAAACCATCCGCGGGTACCAGCGCGAGATCGACGAAATCAAGGCCAAGCTCAAGCTCCTTCGGGAAGCCGCCGCTTCGGACAAGGGTTGATCGCCCTCAACGGGATGCCCTTCTGAGACAACCACGTGAGGTAGTCTGGCAGCAACGCCCTGAGCCCTGCCGCATGCTTGGCGCTGTCGTGAAACACGACCACACTGCCTCG
Source organism: uncultured Flavobacteriales bacterium (assembly GCA_938084585.1). Lineage (GTDB taxonomy): Bacteria > Bacteroidota > Bacteroidia > Flavobacteriales_D > Sanyastnellaceae > UBA11663. The sequence goes on along the minus strand of CALKFF010000014.1, from coordinate 28,597 downwards.
CTTGGTGCGCCGTCGGAGCCGTGCCTGGGCCGAGGCCACTCCCCGAGCATGCCGTACATCCAAGGCATAATCTCCACTCAACACGTCCCACATGACGAGGTTCGCATGCGCCCCGATGCGCCTCGCTTGCGCCGGGGTCATTTTCCCGTAAGGAGGGCGGAACAACGGCAGCAACCCATCGATGGAGTCCAGCGCTGACTGCACGTATGGGGCGGTGGGGGTGCGCCATCCCCGCTCGTGACGCATGGTGTGCCCTCCGACGGCATGGCCCGCCGCCTTCACCGCTTCAAGGATGTCCGGATGCCTGGCCGCCTGGTCGCCCACCACAAAAAAGGTTGCCTTCGCGCCGTGTTGGGCCAGGACGTCCAACACCCACGGGGTGACCGTTGGGTCCGGCCCGTCGTCGAAGGTCAAATGCACCGCATCCGACCCTTGAACCGACCACATCGTGCCCGGCCAAATGGCCCGGCCGAGCCCTTGCAACAGCGGCGGAACACGGCCTCCCACATCCAGTGATTTCAGGGAGTTCATCGCAAGCGAAGGTCGAGTTTGGGGCGTTAACTTTGCCGCATGGACTACGATTTTCGGGCGATTGAAGCCAAATGGCAACGCACGTGGAAGGATTCTGACGCCTACAAGGTGACCGAAGACACTTCCAAACCCAAGTACTACGTGTTGGACATGTTCCCCTACCCTTCCGGGGCGGGCTTGCACGTGGGACACCCGCTCGGATACATCGCGTCCGATGTCTACGCCCGGTACAAGCGACACAAGGGCTTCAACGTCCTTCACCCGATGGGGTATGACAGCTTTGGACTTCCGGCGGAGCAGTACGCCATCCAAACCGGCCAACACCCCGCCGTCACCACCGAGCAGAACATCGCCCGGTACCGCGACCAATTGGAACAGCTCGGATTTTGCTTCGATTGGTCCCGGGAAGTCCGCACCAGCGACCCCTCCTACTACAAGTGGACCCAGTGGATTTTTGGGGAGCTGTTCGAGAGCTGGTACGACACCGAAGCCCAAAAGGCGCGCCCCATCGCTGAACTCGCCGAGGCCTTCGCGGACAATGGCAACTTCAACGTCCACGCCGCCTGCGACGAGCACTGGTGGAAGGGCCTGAGCTTCCCCCATTTTGGGGAGCATTTCGACGGAACGTTCACGGCCACCGACTGGGACAGCATGTCCGAGCAAGAACGCGCCGAAGTCCTCATGGCCTTCCGCATTGCTTACCTCGCCGACAGCGAGGTCAATTGGTGTCCAGCGCTCGGCACTGTGCTGGCCAACGACGAGGTCAAGGACGGACTGTCCGAACGTGGCGGACACCCTGTGGTGAAGAAGACCATGCGCCAATGGATGATGCGCATCACCGCCTACGCGGACCGCTTGCTCGACAGTTTGGACGGCTTGGATTGGACCGACAGTGTGAAGGATGCCCAGCGCCACTGGATTGGACGCTCAGAGGGGGCTTCGGTGCGTTTTGCGGTCGCCGACGACCAAGGAAAACCGGACGCGTCGGGCGCCGAAGTTGAAGTCTTCACCACCCGCCCTGACACCCTGCACGGCGTGTCGTTCATGGTCCTCGCGCCAGAGCACGGCCTGGTGACCCAGCTCACCACGGATGCGCAGGGCCAAGACGTGGAAGCCTACGTCACCGCTGCAGGTCTCAAATCTGAGCGGGACCGGCAAGGCGACAAATCCATCTCCGGGGTCTTCACAGGGGGTCACGTCGTGCACCCCATTTCCGGCGCCTTGATTCCCGTGTGGATCGCCGATTACGTCTTGGCGGGTTATGGCACGGGCGCCATCATGGCGGTGCCGGCCGGCGACGAACGAGACTGGAAATTCGCCACGCACTTTGGGCTCGACATCCCGGCCATTTTTGAAGGGGTCGACACACAAGAAGAGGTGTGCACCGACAAAGGTGCCATCCTCTGTGGCAGCGGCGAATGGGACGGCATGAAAGCCGCCGACGCCATCCCATTGGCCATCGATTGGGTGGAAAAACAAGGCGTGGGCTCGCGAACCATCAACCACCGCATCCGGGACGCGGTCTTCAGCCGTCAGCGCTATTGGGGTGAACCCTTCCCCATCAAGTACGAGCAGGGCGTGGCCAAACGCATCACCGACGCCACCGTGACGCTTCCCAAAGTGGACGCGTACCTGCCCACCGAAGACGGCGAACCGCCGCTGGCGCGCGCCGCCAAGGAGGACTGGCCTGTGTTTCAAGGCGACGCCATGGAGACGAACACGATGCCAGGTTGGGCGGGAAGCAGCTGGTACTTCCTGCGGTACATGGACCCCCACAACGAGTCTGAGTTTTGCGCCCGCCACAAAAGCGATTATTGGGGCCAGGTGGACCTGTACGTCGGCGGGGCCGAGCACACCACGGGGCACTTGTTGTACGCACGTTTTTGGACCAAATTCCTGCACGACCGGGGGCACATCGGCTTCGACGAGCCCTTCAAAGGGATGATCAACCAAGGGATGATCTTGGGACGGTCCAGCTTTGTGTACCGCATCCAAGGCACCGACACCTTTGTAACGGCCAGCCAACGCAAGGCCCACGCCACCCAGCGGCTCCATGTGGACATCAACCTGGTGGACAACGACAAGTTGGACCTCGAAGGATTCCGAGCCTGGAGGCCGGAATACGCCCAAGCAGAGTTCATCTTGGAAGACGACGGTTCCTACCTCTGCGGACACGAGGTGGAGAAGATGTCCAAGTCGAAGTACAACGTGCAAACGCCGGACGATTTGGTCGAACGCTACGGCGCCGACACCCTGCGCTGCTACGAAATGTTCTTGGGGCCACTCACCCAGCACAAACCCTGGGACACCCAAGGCATCAGCGGGGTCCACAACTTCTTGCGCAAGACGCAACGCCTGTACACCCAAGCCACTGACGGCGGTCCGATGCCCGCCGAAGCCTCCGAAGACGCCCTTCGAATCGTCCACAAGGCCATTGCCAAAGTCACCGACGACCTCGACCGCCACGCCTTCAACACCGTGGTCAGTGCGCTCATGATTGCCGTCAACGAACTCTCCTCGGCCTCAGGCGACATGGGACAGAACGCCCTTCAGCCGTTGGCTGTTTTGCTGAGTCCGTACGCCCCCCACTTGGCCGAAGAACTCTGGGCCTCAGCAGGTGGTTCCGGCTCGGTTCTGGACGCCGCGTGGCCCGTGGCTGACAACGCGTTCTTGGTGGAAGACTCGGTGACCTACCCCGTGTCGTTCAACGGCAAGGTTCGCTTCAAAGTCGAGCTCGCAGCGTCCATGCCGCCGCCTGAGGTGGAGGCGTTGATCCGGGCCCACGACAAGACGCTGGAACAACTCGGAGACAAGGCCATTCGCAAGGTCATTGTCGTGCCCGGGCGGATCGTGAACGTGGTCGCGTAACTCCTCCAAATCCCTCTTTCAAAAAGCCTCCTTTCCGGGGGCTTTTTTATGTGGACAACATGTCTAAAACTCTGGTTTTAAACGTGGTGTGGCTTTCGTAAATTTGGGAAACTGACCAAAAAGCATATTCGCCCGACGAATCAAGATTTATGTTTGATTTGTTCCGGTTTATGTGTTATTTTCGCATGAGATGGACCATATGCCGTCGACACCCAACATGAACGACTCACTGAACTCCCCTCGAGACCATGCCAAGCGAACTGCAACCCCTTGCATGTCCCGTGAATTGAAGTTGAATGCTTCGTTCGCACAACCTCACCAAGTCTTCTCTACAATGAAGAATCCCTTGACTTTCATCCTTTGCTTCGCGCTGTCCTGCTTGACTCTCAGCGCCGCGCCGCAATTGTCGAATGTCGTGACCAGTTCCACCGACGCCCCCTTGGGCTATTGGCTGGAGGTGGAGGAAATTGCCGTCCACTCGGAGGGCGAGCTGGCTGGCCAAACCACCTACCGTTTGGCGATGCACATGCTCAACGACGACGACTTCCTGAGTTCGTGCAGTGGAGATGCGGACAACCCCATGATTCTGGAGTCCACGTCTGGCGGCTGGTACAACCACCCTGCCAACCTCGGCTGGAACGCCAGCGGCATCAACCCAACTGTGTTCGGGTCGTTCCCTGAGTTGGCGTTTGACAGTTTCCTCACGCTGGGCGCCACCACGGCCGACGGAAACCACCCTGAAACGTCACAAGGAGAAGTGGATTACGAAAGCGAATTCGAAGGGGTCAACCCGATGGGTTCCAACATCAATACAGCGGGTGACGTGTTTGGTTTTGCCTGGTACAACCTCCCAGACGTGAATGGCGACGGAACGCACAGCGGAATTGCCAGCAACCACGCAGACCTCAAGGTCCCCGTGGCCCAAATCACCACCTCTGGAACGCTTTCAGGCCAATTGACGGTGCAGATTTTTGAGAACGGCGACCCCAACAGCGAGATTCGCATGACCTTCCCACTTTGCTCTGGCGAAGGAGAATGTGGGGCGTGCACCGACCCTGACGCCATCAACTACGTGGCTTACGACCCAGCTTCTGTGTTCTACGACGACGGCTCTTGCATTGCCGCCGTCCCTGGTTGCAATGCCCCCACGGCATGCAACTACGACCCTGAGGCCAACACCAACGACGGCAGCTGCATCTTCGAAGACGCCCTTGGCGTGTGCGGGGGCTCTTGTCTGGCCGACGAAGACGGGGACATGATCTGCGACGACGTGGACGATTGCGTTGGAGCATTCGACGAGTGCGGGGTGTGCAACGGCCCCGGTGCGGGCTACTTCTGCGGGTCTGATTTCAACGACCTCCCCATCCGAATCACCTCCACATGTGGAGAGGACGAATTCGCGCCTGGGTTGACCGACGACTTCCAAGTCGTGCTGTCCGCCAGCGGATACATGAACGCGGTGGTCGACGGTTCCGAAGTCATCATGGGTGAGTGGACCGAGGACCTCTGCAACTGCACAGCGTTGCTGCACTTCTACGACGGCGGATGCGACACCCTCCAAATCGAAATGGACGCCTTCGGTTACGCCGAGCAAATCAACGCGGACCTCGCCTGCTGCTTCAGCGTCAACCACGACGTGGAGACCTTTTGCGCTTCCGACTTTTTGAATGGGTTGACCGACCAAACTGTGGAATGTGCGGAGGATTTGCCGCTGACGTGCGACCCCGAGGCTGAAGCGCTCAACATTTGCGACCAAACCGACGTCTTCTGCAGCGTCAACGCCTTCACGGAGTTGGGCATGTCCACGCACACGCTCTCCACCGCGAATGGGCCAGGACCCGACGCGGTGTTGCGCATCTACGGGCTGGCAGTCCAAACCGGCGCGCCCTCAGACTACTTCTTGGAAGATCCTGCCAACCCGTTGACGTTGACCCGTTACCACGGTTCCGGCACGGCCCACCTGAAAGGCTCGGTGGTCAACGCAGACGACCCCTCGATCTCCTTCGACGTGGACATCTACTTCGAATCGGAGCAAAACGCCGCCGAATGGCTCGAAGCCCAAGCCGGCGCGAGCTTGTTGTCCCAGAACGACTGCGACATCGACGCCACCCAAATGGAGGTGTACAGCTTGAAAAACACCATGTCCCGCCTCGTCGGAACAGGGTCGATGGCTGGTGAGCTTTACCTGAACCACATGCCTGCTTCGCAAACCAAGCGATTCCAGCTTGGCAACGGGGCCAACAACCACAACTGCGAATACGGGTTTGGCGGTTGGTTTGGCTGGCAGGGTGTCTTGGACGGCACGCCTGTGTCTGGCTTGACTGGAGACATCATCGCCGACGCCACAGCGCCTGAAGTTTCCGCGCCTGTTTGCGACGGAGAATACGTGGAATTGGTGTACGCCGCGATCGACGCCGTGGCCGGCTTCTCGCAGCATGCCTCACAACTCTGGGAGCGCGTGGACTCCACCGCGCCTGTCTTCTTGGGTGCCCCCGAGGACGTGACCTTGGAGTGGAGCGACATCGTTGGTGCGGACTGCGCCGATTGGTTCATCGAGGTGCCTTGCGTCGACGTGAACGACAACTGTTCCGATTGGAACCCCGACTACCCCGGCTGCAACACCTCCACCGACGACCTCTGCGGCTCGGTTCAATTCTTCGAGCAGGTCATCGACGGGGCGTGCAGCACGCAATTCCAAGTCAACCGAACCTGGACTGCCACAGACGCCGCTGGCAACGTGGCGCAGCACACGCAGGTCATCACGGTGCAAGACACAGAGGGGCCGTCTTTCGACAACGTTCCTGCCGACATCAGCATCTCTTGCAGCGACTTGAATGCGGTGCCTGTACTGCCTGAAGATTGTGCGGGTATCGATTTGACCTTCATGCAAACTGTGGAGGAAGAAGGGTGCAGCCCCTACGGCTTGATCACCCGGACTTACACCGCCGTGGACGGATGTGGCAACGAAACCACTTTCGTGCAAACCCTTCACACCACCGACGACGAGGGACCGGTGCTCGAGCTCGACGACTCCTTGTTGGACATGTCCTGTGGAGCCTACAGCGAAGACGCCGCATTCGGCCTGACCGTGACCGATTGCAGCCTTGTGGATTGGAGCGAGACTGACGGGGTGTGGTCTGGCGTGGCCTCCGACGCTTGGTCGTTGGCCGGCGACGACATCGACTCCGCTGTGGAAGTCTCATGGGTGGACACCGAAGTTCTTGTGAACGACGAAGGGCCTTGCTACACCATCAACCGCGAAATCACTGCCGTGGATCGCTGCGGCAACGTGACCATTGAAAACTTCACGTTGACGGTGTCCGACACCGAGGCGCCCAACCTTTGGGCCTCCTACGTCTTTGAGGTGGAGCACACCGATTACGAAGGCAACGGAAGCATGGTGGTGACTGCCGACATGCAGGACTCCATCGTGGGTGAAATCCAAGCGCAATTCTGGGTGTTGGACGCATGCCTCCTTGGTGAAGGCGCCAGCTTGACCGTGACTTGGGAGGACGTCGCCGTCACCCCGAATGTCGAGCCATGCTTGGGCATTTCTGGCGACTTGGTGTACGACCGTGTGTACACGGTCGTGGACCCCTGTGGCAACGTCGCAACCGCAGAACAAAAGGTGGTCCTCGTGGACACCCAAGCCCCTGTGTGGGCGAACCCCAACGAGTCCTTGGATCCGATGGAGTGTTCGGCCGATTTGGCGGAGCTCATGGCCAATCCCGACTTCATGGTGAACGCCGGTGGGGCCGTGGACGAAACCAACGGCGACGTGACGTTTGACGTGCAGGCCGTGCTGTTGGGCGGCGGATGTGCCGGAACGTGGTACCGCCAATGGACCGCGACCGACGAATGTGGCAACGTGTCCTACGCCGAGCAGTTCATCCCTGTGGTGGACGAAACCGCCCCGGAATTCCTGTACTTCCCTGAAGACGTGACGCTCGAGTTGGACGACAGCGGCAACGCGGACTACTCCCCTGAAGCGGTGGGCGGGCTGCCCGTGGCTTCCGACAACTGCGCCAACTACACCTCCGATTTGACCCCCTCCTTCGTGGACAGCGAACCCATGTCGCTCTGCGGGAGCGAAGGACAAGGTTCCTACGAAATCGAGCGTACATGGACTGTGTCCGACATCTGTGGCAACGTGCACAACCAGGTGCAGGTCATCACCCTAGAGGACATCACCGCGCCGACCTTGGAAGGGGACGACGACATCGACGTGGCGTGCGACGCGTACGACGAATCGACTTCGTACATCACCGCAAGCCAAGCGTATGGCGACTTTGACTTGACCTGGGAAACCAACGAAACCGCCGGCGGATGCGTCGAGCCCGTCGGACAATTCGCCCGGGTGTACACCGCCACAGACGCTTGTGGAAACGTGGAGACGTTCATTCAGTTCATCACTTTGGTGGACGAGGTGGCACCAGAGTTCGTCGACTTCCCTGCCGACGTGACCGTGGAATGTGGGGAGGAAGTGTTCCCTGAGCCCACAGCCACCGACAACTGCTCTGACGCGGCGGACATTGCCATTGTGGAAGACCGTATGGAGGTGCCAGGCGAGTGCCCCGGATCGTACAGCATTGTGCGAACATTCACCGCCACGGACGATTGCGGCAACGCTGCAACGCAAGTCCAAACCATCACCATCGTAGACACCACGCCCCCAAGCTGGGATTTCTTCCCAGAAGACTTGGTCTCCGACTGCAGCGACACACGTCCGTTGGACGACGCCACAGCCATGGACGGATGCAGCGGCCCAGCCGACATCACGGTCACGGTGGACACCTTGGCAGGCGACTGCCCCCAGTCCTACACGTTGGTGCGGACCTTCACCGCCACCGACCAGTGTGGCAACGCCACCGACCCTCGCGTGCAAACCATCGACGTGGTCGACACCACAGCGCCTTTGTTCGTGGAGGATGTGGCTGCGCTCGCGGCAGACCTCACGGTGGAGTGCGACAACATTGCAGAAGCTGAGGTCTTCACGGCCACCGACGATTGCCAAGACATTGTCATGCAATACACCGAGACGGTGATCCCAGGGGTGTGCGACAACGAATACACCCTCCGCCGGGAATGGATCGCCGAGGACGATTGCGGAAACGCAACCTCCCACGTCCAAACCATCGTCGTGGAAGACAACACCGCCCCTGTGGTGGTGAGCGAAGCGAATGACCTCCTCGTGGAATGCGACGGAGAAGGCAACGCCACAGAACTCGGCCCATGGCTCGCATCAGGAGGTGGAGCTGTGGTCACCGACAACTGCGGAGACATCACGTGGTCCAACAACCTCGCGGGATACGCAGTCACGTGCGGCGGCAACGCAGCCATCACCGTGCGCTTCACCGCCACGGACGCATGTGGCCACACGGCAACCACCACCGCAACCTTCACCGTGGTCGACACCCTCGATCCTGAATGGAACGAGGAGTTGCCCCCAGAGTACATGGAAGTGGAGTGCGGGTTCGCCCCTGATGCAGCGGTGCTCACGGTGACCGACAATTGTGGTCAAATCCCTGTAGATTTCAACGAGACCATTGGGTACGCGGCCTGCCCAGGCAACTACACCATCACCCGCTCTTGGTATGCAGAGGATGCCTGCGGAAACTCGGTGTCACACACCCAAGTGATTCAGGTGACCGACACCCAAGCGCCGGTCTTGACCATCCCCGCCGATTACACGGCAGAATGCAGCGACGATCATCCGTTCGAGGACGCCCTCGTGGTGGACAACTGCACGTCGGACCCCTACCTCGAGGTGCGCGTCGACACGTTGCCAGGTTCATGCCCCAACAATTTTGTCATCCAGCGCAGGTTTGTGACGGCCGACGACTGCGGCAACGTGGAACAAGCCCGCCAGTTCATCACAATTGTGGACACCACGCCACCAGCCTTTGTGGAAGAGATTCCAGAGGCGGAGATCACCGTGGAATGCCAAGACCTGCAGCCCGCTGCCATCCTGACGGCCGTGGACAACTGCGACCTCGGCCCAGTGACGGTCAACTTCGAAGAAGTCCGCGTCGACGGTTCTTGCGACAACGAGTTCACCCTGACTCGGACATGGGACATGGTGGACGAGTGTGGCAACACCAACGAACACGTGCAAGTCGTGCACGTTCAAGACACCACCCCTCCAGAGCATGTCGGGGTCACTGAAATTGTGATTCCCGCTCATGAATACGTGGTGGGTGGAGCGTACCCTCCCGACACGCCATGGGAAGAGCTGGGCGATTTGGGCGAAGTGCCTGCGTGGTACTCCGACAACTGCAGCGAATACGTAGAGCCTTACACGTTGTTTGACGCACCCACTTCAGGTGGATGCGCCTTGCAGTCCCACCCCAACTTCGACGAGGAAGCGGCCACGTTCATTCGGACGTACACCTTCACAGACGCTTGCGGGAACATCGGAACAGGTGAGGTCGTCATCCGATTGGAAGACGTCACGCCACCGGTCTTCGACTTTGTCCCGTTGAACGCGTTCTACAACTGCGCCTCCGAGGTGGTGTTGGAAGATGCGACCGCCATCGACGAAACGGACAACGACGTCACCATCACGTTGGCGGTGGATTCCGTGGATTCGTTCTGCGACAACCAATTCGTGTTGTACCGCACCTGGACGGCGTCGGACGACTGCGACAACCAAACCACCGCGCAGCAAATCATCATCGTGTCTGATGAAGAGGCGCCAACCTTGATTGTTCCGGAGAGCTACACGGCAGAGTGTGGTGCAGAGCACCCCATGGAAGACGCCGAGGCGTTCGACAATTGCGGAGACGTGACCCTCGTCACCGAGACCGACACCACCCAATTTGATTGCCAGTACGTGGTGACACGGACGTTCACAGCGACAGACGCGTGCGACAACACCACCGTCGGCGTGCAAACCATCACGGTCAACTTCCTGCCGTTCATGGAATTTGTGTCGTTCCCTGCCGACTACACGGCCGAATGCGACGCTGATCATCCTTTGGAGATGCCAGAGGTGAACGAGACTTGCAGCATTGTGACGGTCACCGAAGTCACCGACACCATCGCCGGCGATTGCCCGAATGAATACACTGTGACCCGCACGTTCACCGCTTCGGACAACTGCGGCAACAGCACGGGCCCACAAACCCAAACCATTCAAATCGTCGACACCACTGCACCTGTCATCGAGGGTGCCATGGACGCGACGGTGGAATGCGACGGGGCGGGCAACTTGGCCGAGTACCAAGCCTGGTTGGACAACCATGCCGGCGCCACCGCTTCTGATGCGTGCAGCGTGCCAGTCTGGAGCCACGAGGAGGGCGAATTTGTGGCCGCCTGCGCCGCCACCGGAAGCCGCTCTGTGATCTTCACCGCCACCGACGCCTGTGGAAACAGCGCCTCGTTCACGGGCAACTTTGTCATTGAAGACACCACCCCCGCGAGTTTTGAGGGAGACCTCCAGCTGGAGTTTGAATGCACGGAATTCGACATGGACACGGCCTATGTCACGGTGGAAGACATCTGCGGCGACGTGACCCTGACGTGGGTGGACAACGAAATCAGCGGCGGATGTGTGAAGCCCATTGGCCGCTACCTCCGACTCTACACGGCGGTCGACGAATGTGGCAACGTGTCTCAATACGAGCAAAGCGTGCTCCTCGTGGACAATACAGCTCCCGAGCTGACGGTTCCCGCAGGCTTCACCATCGAATGCGACCAGGAAATTGTGTACGACAACGCGACAGCCACAGACGCTTGCGCCGTCCCTGACATCTCCGTGGAGGTGGACACCATCCCCGGCTTCGACGCATGTCCCAACACCTTCACCATTGTGCGCACCTTCACGGCCACAGACGACTGTGGCAACGAAAGCTCCGCGCAACAAGTCATTGAAGTGCAGGACAACACCGCACCAACGCTCAGCGTTCCTGCGAGCTACAGCGCAGAATGCAGCGACCCACACCCGTTGTCGGCCGCGGTGTTCTCGGACAATTGCCCAGGTGCCGAATTGGTGGTGGTGACAGACACCATCCCAGGAAATCAGTCGTACGTGGTGCGCCGTGAATTCACGGCCGTGGATGCCTGCGGCAACAGCTCTTCTGGTGTCCAAACCATCACCATCAGCGACACCGAACCTCCAGTGTTCGTCGGCGACTTGCCGCTCGACGGCATGGCTGAATGCTCCGTCGTGCCCGCAGCCGACATGTTGGAAGCGGTCGACAACTGCGGCGTGGCCAATGTGGAGCTGGTGGAAACGGAAATCGCGGGAGACTGCGCAGGCCGTTACACCTTGGAGCGCACTTGGACCGCCACGGACAACGCTGGACACAGCGTCTCGCACACGCAAATCTTGACGGTGCAAGACTTGACCAGTCCTGAACTGGACATTCCGTCCGATTACAGCGCGTCCTGCTCGGAGGTTTTGGAGTTCGAAGACGCCACGGCCACGGACAACTGCTCTGAAGTCACAATCACGTTGGAGGTGGACACCGTTCCAGGAGCTTGCCCCAACGCCTTCGTGCTGGAACGAAAGTTCACCGCGATGGACGACTGCGGCAACACCAGCGTTCGGACCCAAACCATCACCGTCAGCGACGAGGAAGCTCCCGTGTTCAATGAAGAGCTTCCCGCAGACGTCATGGTTGAGTGCCACGAGGTGCCCGCAGCGGCCATCCTCACGGCCTCGGACAACTGCGCCGACGTGGTGGTGGTGTTCACCGAGGACACCCTCAGCACCGACTGCAACCACGTGTACACCTTGACACGCACTTGGGTGGCCGACGACGGATGCGGACACAGCGTCAGCCACAGCCAAACGGTGGAAGTGACCGACACGTCGGTCCCCGAATTCACTGGGTTGGACGGCGTGGAGAACGGAGGCACTGTGACCGTGCCTTACAACAGCATCTTCGGCGAGGTGATCTTGCCTGTGTTGCTCGACCCTGTCGCGAACGACCTGTGTGGAACACCTGTGGCGTGCGACGAAGGGGCCAACGAAGCGCTCAACCTCGCGTTGGGTGCGGCGGTGGGCCAAGATTTGGATTTGACCTACCTCGTGGGCGTTGAAACCCAAGGCGACAACAACCCCTTCACAACTGACGAAGGGGAGACTGAGGGCAACATCATGACCCCTGCGGTGATGGAGGATGGCATGACTTGCGACAACATTCCCGAGGCGTTTGGCCTGCAGTTGTTCAACTTCATGGCCGGTGAACACTTCGTGGTCGACAGCGGAAACGCGGAACGGCATGAGGACGGCACCGTGCACATCACGATGGCCACCTCTCGGATCGACGAGCCCGAGGCCAAGTTGCTTGTGGAAGCCGACTTTGAAGAGTTGATGACTTGGGAAGAGTGGCTCGCCACACCTGGCGAAGAGACGTACAAGTCCGATTGTGGCTTGGGCAATCACGAAGACTGGTTCTACACGGTGATGACCGGAGGATCTGTAGTGGGTTCTGGTTCGTTGGAAGGCACCAACTTGACGTTGAGCCACCAGCCTGCGAACGAGTTGTTCGGCTTCCAGTTCGGATACGGCGCCAACAACAAGAACGCCAACTTCGGCTTCAGCGGGTGGTTCTACTACACCGGCGAAGTGGTGATGGACGGCGTGGCCAACGCCGCCAACGGTTCAGGTGACTTGTTCGGCGACCTCGACTTCATCGAGTCTTGGAGCACCACGCTCACCTACTGCGCCACCGACTGCGCCGGCAATGAAACGACATTCGAGTACACCATCGAAAGCAGCGAAGAGCTCGTGAACCCACTCAGCGGCATGCCGTTGGCGGGGGTGCAGCCCGACCAGGGATTCGGCACGCCAGGCTCGACCATTTCTGTGGAGTCCTTGTTCCCCAACCCAACGCAAGGGTTGACCCTCCTCAGCCTCGGCACGACGGAACGCGTGGACGTGGTTGTGGAACTGGTCGACATGCGCGGTGCCGTGGTGCAGGATGTGTTCCGAGGCGAGTTGATCCCCAACTGGCAGAACACCGTGAACATCGACGCACGCAGCCTGAGTGCAGGCATGTACCAAATCCGCATTTCGGCCCCAGGTTCTGTCACGACCAAGAAACTGCTCTTGACAGAGTGACCCTCCCACGAATGAAAACATGCCGAATCAGTGAAGGCCATCCTCCGGGGTGGCCTTCTCTTTTGGGGGCGTGCCTATCTTGGGAACATGAAGCAGTTGTTGACACTGGCCCTTTGCCTGTTTTCCCTGGGTTCTTGGGCCCAAGGTTCGTTCCCCTACAACCCCGACGCCAACGACAACGGGTCTGTCGGGTCTGAAGATCTCCTGGCATTCCTTTCCGTGTACGGTTCTGCATTCCTGCCCTCAGGCGTCCTGCCTGTCGCCGGCGGCGGGACCGGGGTCAGCACCCTGGACAGCGCGCGACTCGCCTTGGGGATCAGCACGTTTGCAGACGTGATTCCACTCGGTCAATCGGGCCCTGAAGCCCAAGTCACCGGAGATTTGCGCATCACCCAAAACCTGAACCAAGGCCAAGGCAACGTGGCTTCTGGACTCTACGCCGCGGTCACAGGACGGGGCGGCACAGCCAGCGGCACCTACTCGTTCGTGGCCAACCAAAACAGCACCGCCACAGCCACCTGCTCCAGCGCCATCGGCGAAGGCACCACCGCCACGTCCACGGCCGCCCACTCCCAAGGGTTTGGCTCCGAGGCTTCAGGGTTGGCTGCGCACGCAGAAGGGTACTACACCGTCGCTTCCAGCAGTTCCTCCCACGCGGAAGGGTACCAAACTGAAGCGTCCGCCAACTACGCGCACGCCGAAGGGTACCAGTCGGACGCCACCGGAATCGCATCTCACGCCCAAGGGTACCGCTCCACCGCCTCGGGATTGTACAGCCACGCTTCAGGACGCAACGCCACCGCATCTGCCAACAGCGCCAGCGCCATCGGGTACAACGTCACCGCCGACCAAGCCAACAGCACGGTGGTCGGTCAATGGAACGCCTTGAACCAAGGTGGGTTGTTGTTTGCCGTGGGCAACGGGGAAGCGGAGGACGACCGAAGCGACGCGTTGCAAGTGGACACGGCAGGGAACGTCCTTGCCGCAGGCCGTCTGTTCGCCGAGGGGTCAGACTTGCTCCAGCTGGTGCTCAACTTGCAAGCCCAAGTGGACTCGATGCAAACCCAGCTCAACCTCCTCCAAGGAGAGTGATCAGAGCTTGATGCAGATGTTTTGAGGCTCGGTGAAAAATTCGAACGCCTCGAAGCCACCCTCCCGTCCAAGGCCTGACGCCTTGACGCCGCCAAACGGCGTCCGAAGGTCTCGGAGCAACCACGTGTTCACCCACACGATGCCCGATTCAATGCCCGCGGCCACACGGTGGGCGCGCTTCAAATCTGTGGTCCACACCGTCGAGGCCAACCCATAGCGCGTGTCGTTGGCCAGCGCCAACGCCTCTTCTTCCGAGTCAAACGGCTGCAACGTGACGACTGGACCAAAAATCTCGTCCTGGTTCGTGCGGCAATCTGGGCCCAAGCCCTCGATCACCGTCGGTGCCACGTAAAAGCCAGCCTCTCCTCCTTCCGGGTGAACGCGATGGCCGCCGCACAACACCGTGCCCCCTTCTTCCTCGGCCAACGCAATGTGCCCCAAAATCTTCTCCATGTGCGCCTCCGACACGACGGCCCCCATTTTGGTGGTGGGCTTCAAGGGCAAGTCCACCACCATCTTCGACGCCTTGGCGACAAGGGCGTCCCTGAACTTGTCGTAGATCGTGCGTTCGACCAAGATTCGAGATCCGCACAAGCAGATTTGACCTTGGTTCGCAAACGAACTTCGCAACGTGGTTTTGAGCGCCTCGGCGAAGTCGGCATCGGCGAAGACGATGGCGGGGTTCTTCCCGCCCAGCTCCAGGCTCATTTTCTTGAACTTGGGGGCCACGTGGCCTGCGATGCGCGCTCCGGTTTGGGTTCCGCCGGTGAAGGACACCGCCGCGATGTCGGGGTGGGTCACCATGGCTTCGCCAACTTCCGGGCCCAATCCGTGAAGAACGTTGAACACGCCAGGAGGAAAGCCGGCCTCCTCAATCCACGTGCTCAGGAGGTAGGCCGTGACGGGGGTGAGCTCCGAGGGTTTGGCCACCACGCAGTTGCCGGCCGCCAAAGCTGGCGCCACCTTCCACGTGAACAGGTACAACGGCAAGTTCCAGGGGCTGATGCAGGCCACCACCCCCAGCGGCTTGCGCAAGGTGTAGTTGATGGCTTCCCCGTCCATGGCGTGGCTCTGGCTCGCGTAGTGCTGGATGCCCGAGGCGTAAAACCGGAGGTTCTTCTCCGCCCGGGGAATGTCCACGTGGCTGGCGAGGGACACCGGCTTGCCGTTGTCTTTCGCCTCCGCCTCTGCAAGCATGCCTGCGTTCCGATGAACGGCGTCCGCCAATTTGTTCAAGCACGCTGCCCGCGCTGCCACAGGGGTGGAAGACCAACCGGGAAACGCGCGCTTGGCTGCCGCCATGGCACGGTCCACTTCCGAGGCCCCAGAACGTGGAATGGTGCCGCACACTTCACCTGTTCCGGGCGCCACGTTCTCCAAGACTTGGGACGTGCCAGAGAAGGCCCCGTCGATGAAATTGTGAACTTTCATGTCCGACGAAGTTACCTAGGCTTGCATATATTTGCCCTTCCTAAACGGAATGCCCCATGGTGTAATGGTAACACACCGGTTTTTGGTACCGTTTTTCCAGGTTCGAGTCCTGGTGGGGCAACCACGAAAAAGCCACCTCTTGAGGGTGGCTTTTTTGGTTTCTGGGCCGTGTGCGAACGCCGCAGTCTGTCAATCTGAAATCAGCTCAAACAAGCTGTCCAGGTTGGGCGCCAAAATGACCTCGATGCGGCGGTTCTTGGCCTTGTCCTCCGGGTCCACCGGGTGGAATTCGCTTCGTCCTGAAGCGGCGAGCATGGACGGATCCACGCCTGGGTTGGCCAACAGGATGTTCACGACGGACGTGGCGCGCAACACACTCAACTCCCAGTTGTTCTTGGGGGTGGTGGTTCGGCTCACCTTGTCGGTGTCGGTGTGGCCTTCGACCACAATTTCAAGGTCGCTCTGCTCGGCCACGACGGCTGCCAACTCGGTCAAGGCCGCTTGCCCTTCGACGTCCACTTCTGCGCTTCCAGAGGAGAACAAAAGTTTGGCCTCCATGCTGACGTACACCTTGCCGTTGCGTTGCTCCACGTTGAGGCCCTTGCCTTGGAAGCCCAACAAGGCCTCAGACAGGCGGGCACGCAAGGCTTCCGCCGCGCGCTCGCGGGCTTCCAGGAGCGATTCGAGTTCTTCCACCCGTTGACTCCTCGCCTCCAACAACCGGGACTTCTCGTTGAGGTCCTTTTCCAATTGGTTCAAAGCGTCCTCGCGGCGCTGCAATTCCTCGCGGATGGCCATGACGTCCTCCAGCAGCTGGCGGTTTTCCTCGGCGATGTCGCTCAAGCGGCCTGAGCTTTGGCTTGTCAGGGCTTCGTTCAAGTCGGTCAGGCGAGACACCTCGTCACGCAACCGCTGCAATTCCGTGCCCAACATGTTGGCCTCGTCCGCCAAAGCGTCGTTCTCACCAGTCAGCCGCGACAACTTGCCCTCCAGTTCCCGGCTGCTGATTTCGGCGTCTTGACGCGCCAGCCGCAACTCGGTGTTCTCCAGTTCTGCTTCGTCGAGTTGGACCTGCAGGGCTTCGTATTGCTTGGACGTCACGCAACCGGTCGACGACACCATCAGTGCTGCAAAGCAGGCCAAGACTCCAAGACGGGCCATCCGGACCCAAGGGGCAGAAAGAGAGACATTCATGTCCCACGAAGTTCAAACGAAGAACCCCCACAAGGGGGCCTCTCAGATGCGCCTTATTCACAGCGCAATGTCAGTGTGGTGCGGCTTCAGATCAGTTGATCGGAATGGCGTAGGACCCACCGCTCACCGTGGCGCTGCTGCCCAAGGCGTCCTGCATGGAGCCGTTGAACGTGCCCACGATGTACCCGCCAGAAACCGGGTCGATGTAGTTGATCTGGAAGGTGGTGTTGCCGCCCATCAACGTGGTGTAGTTCGTGCCGTCGGTGGAAGTGTACGCACCGGCTTGGGGCAACGACGAAGGGTTCAAGGCCACCACGTAGCCGTTGTACCACCCGTCCACAGGCTCGGCAATCACGAAGCCGATCTGCGCGCCAGTCAAGCTGGTGCCTTGGATCTGGAGGTTGGTGCCCACAATCTCAGCTGAAGCCGCTGCGTCGCCGAAGTACTGAATGCCGTAGGAGTTCCACGTGATTTCCGCAGCGCATGGCTCGCAGTTGGGGCCTCCACAATCGATGTAGTCTTCCAACCCGTCCTGGATGCCGTTGGTGCAGTCGCACAAGCATTCGCAAGGGTCGCAATCGCTGCCGCCGCAGTCGATGCCGGTCTCGTCGCCGTTCAATTCCCCGTCGTCGCAGGTGGGGCAGACTTCACAGTCCACGCCTCCGCAGTCCACGTCTTGCTCGTAGCCGTTCAACAGACCGTCTCCACAGAGCTCAGGACAAGCAGGGCAATCCTCGCAACCGCAATCGATGCCTGTTTCACCTTCGTCCAAAACCCCATTGAAATTGGTGGCGCATGGCTCGCAGCTGCCGCCGCAATCCACCCACTGTTCCCCCAGCAACGGATCCCATTCGCCGTTCTCACAGGGGTCGCATGGCTCACAAATCGGACCTCCACAGTCCACGAGTTCCTCCTGGTTGTTCAAGATTTCGTCGTAGCAGTTCTCTCCAATCAGGTTGTCGTCGTTCAAGCAGCCAGACAAGGTGATGGCAGACAGGCAAATGGCCAAGGAAGCCAAAAACAGGCGTCCGAAACCGGTGGTGAAGGAACTTGGAGTGCTCATGTGCGTAGTTTTGACAGCCCGAAAGATACAACTTCAACATCATGGACAACCTCGAGTGGAAACCCGCGCCTGCCCCTGACTTCCAAGAAGTCGGACGCCTGTCACAAGACACGGGTCTCAGCCCTTTGGTTGCATCCTTGTTGATCCAGCGAGGCATGGGCTCGTCGGAGTCGGTCCACGACTTCCTCGACCCCAGCCGCGAGAAGCTCCACGATCCTTTTTTGATGAAGGACATGGACAAAGCTGTGGCCCGCATCATGAAGGCCATCGAGCGAAAGGAACGCATCATGGTGTACGGCGACTACGACGTCGACGGCACCACGTCGGTGGCCATGGTGTCGTCGTTCTTCCGAGGGCTCCAAGTTCCCGTGGTATCCTACATCCCCATGCGCTACGGCGAAGGGTACGGGGTTTCTCCGAAGGGGGTGGAACGCGCGAAGGTGTCGGGGTGCACGGTGTTGATCACCCTGGACTGCGGGACCAAAGACTTTGACGCCCTCGCGGCGGCGGCTGAGGTGGGCATCGACACCATCGTGTGCGACCACCACTTGCCGGCAGACACGTTGCCCGTCACCACCGCCTTGCTCAACCCCAAGCAAGAAGGATGCACCTACCCGTTTAAGGAGCTTTCCGGAGCTGGGGTTGCATTCAAGTTGCTGACCGCGTTGGTGAACCGCATTGGACTGACCATGTCCTCGGTGTACGACCACCTCGACCTTTTGGCTTTGAGCATCGGGGCCGACCTGGTGGACATCACCGGCGAAAACCGCATCCTGGCCCACCACGGCATGCGGAAGCTGCGCAAGACCATGCGCCCTGGCATCCGGACCATGCTGCAGGTGGCCAACATCGAGCGCGTGCCCAACACCGTGCGAGACATCAGCTTCACCCTGGGGCCTCGGATCAACGCGGCCGGCCGCGTGGGCCACGCCCTCAAGGCCGTCGAGCTGTTGATGGCGTCAGACGACAACACGGCGTACGAGCTGGCCTACGAGCTGGAGTCGATGAACCAAGCGCGACGCGACCTCGACGAGGACATGACGGAGGAAGCCTTGGCCCAAATGGCGGAACAGCCGGCCGGCCGTTGCTGCACGGTGGTGTGCGGCGAAGGGTGGCACCGGGGCGTGCTCGGCATCGTGGCGAGCCGTCTTGTGGAGGCGCGGTACCGCCCCACCATCGTCTTGAGCGAGGAGAACGGGCTCATGATGGGCAGCGCGCGGAGTGTGCAGGGCGTGGACATCCACGAAGCCTTGGAAGACTGCCGGTCGTACCTGGAGCAATTTGGGGGGCACCCCATGGCGGCCGGGTTGACCCTTCGGAGCGACCAACTGCACGAGTTCAAAAACGCCATCGAGAGGAGCATCGCTTCGCAGGTCAACGGGCGCATTCCCGCCCCAAGCATCTCATACCACCTGGAAATCGACTTGAACGCGATGACGCCCGAGGTGTACGAGGAGATGGGGCGATTGGCGCCTTTCGGACCAGGGAACGGCGTGCCGGTGTTCATGGCCAGCCGCCTTGTCGCCGCGTTGCCTCCGCGTACGGTGGGTCACCGCGGACGTCACCTGAAGCTCATCTTGCAATCGGCCGACTCTCCCCAGCAGCGCCTCGAGGCGATTGGATTTGGGATGGGCGACCGCTTGGAAGAGGTGCGTCGGATGAAGGAGATGGACGTGGTGTTCACCTTGGTCCAAAACACGTTCCGGGGACGGACCTCACTCAACATGCACATTCGGGCCATCCGGCCAAGTGCCGACTGAGGAATCAGGGAAGGATGACGGTCCCGAAGTGCGCCAACGTTTGGCGGATTTGGGCGTCGATCTCGACTTTTTGGGCCAACAGGTCCCGCTCCGTGTCCACCGGCAAGTCGGCGCCTTGAAGCTGGGCCGACACCTCGGCCGACGCCTTTTTCAAATCCCACAAATGGAGGCGCCGCAAGGAACCTTCCAGCAAATCCGTCAGCTGGTCCTTCTCCACGACGGGGTAGATTTTGTGGCGCTCTGACCAGTTGGGACTCAACACGTGCTGCTGAATCATGGCCCCGGCGACTTTCTGTTGGACGTCCTGGTCTTGGTCTTGGGTCAGCTGCTCCGGCGTCAAAATGCGTTCGTGGTCGAGCTCGGCCGAGAAGCGTTGCACCAACGTTTGGTTCATGGGCTGACGCATTTGAATGCCTTCTTCCTCCAAACGGTGGATGACCAATTCCGCAAACGGCACTTCAAGCACCTCAGCCTCCTCCCCGTCTGTATCCGCCTCAAGGGTGACGGACACCGTGTCCGTGGCGTACTCGAGGAGCGCGCGGATCAAGTCGTCTTCCACCAAGGTGCGAGGATCCACCACCACCTGCTCTGCCATCGCCTCGGGCGGCGGCATGCCAGGATCGTACTCGGGCGGCGGGCCTTGGGGTTGAGGGCCGCGTGCGGCCTGTTGGACCGACCGCTTTTGCTCGGCCATCGCCGCGGCGTGGAGGGTCTTCGCAACTTCAGCGCCCAGCACGTCCTCGGACAGGCCGAGTTGGCTGGCCGAGGTCTGCAAGTAGACTGACCGCTGGATGGCGTCGGGGATGGCCGCGATGGAGGTCACCACAGACCGAACCATGTCCGCCCGCTTCAACGGGTCAGAACCTGCCTCGTCCGCCAACAACCGAGCCTTGAATTCCAGGAAGTCCTGGGCGTCGTCGTGGATGGCCTTGTTCAGGGCGTCGCTGCCCACCTTCTTGGCGTACGTGTCGGGATCGTCGCCGTCCGGCAACAGCACCACCTTCACGGCCATGCCCTCGGCCAGCAGCAAATCGATGCCGCGGAGCGACGCCCGGATGCCCGCCGCGTCGCCGTCGAAGATGACCGTCACGTTCTTGGTGAAGCGCCGGATCAGCTGGATTTGGCCTGGCGTCAAGGCTGTTCCGCTCGACGCCACCACGTTGCGCACCCCAGCTTGGTGCATGGCCATGACGTCGGTGTAGCCTTCGACGAGGAAGCAACGCTCCTCTTTGACAATCTCGGGCTTGGCGAGGTGCATGCCATAGAGCACCTTCGACTTGTTGTAGAGTGGGCTTTCTGGCGAGTTGAAATACTTCGCCACCTTCTTTTCCGTGCTCAGGGTGCGGCCACCAAATCCAATGACCCGGCCCGTCACATCCCGAATCGGGAACATCACCCGCCCCTTGAAGAAGTCCCAAAGCGACCCGTCCTCGCGCTGCTTGCACAGCCCAGCCTCCACGAGCTTCTCGGCGGAATACCCGGCTTCTTGTCCGGCCGTGGCGAGGGCGTCCCAGGTGTCGGGGCTGTACCCGATCAGAAACGCGTCGAGCACGTCGTCCCGGAACCCGCGTTCCACGAAATAGCTGCGTCCGATGGCCTTGCCGGCGTCGGTGTTCCGCATCTGGTCGGTGAACCACTTTTGGGCCCACGCCACCACGTTGCCAAGGCTCTCCTTGGCCGTCGCCGCCGCGATTTCCTCGGGCGTGCGCTCCTTCTCCACAATCTCGATGTTGTACCGCTTGGCCAACATCCGGAGGGCTTCCGGGTAGCTGACCTTCTCGATCTCCATCAAAAAGGTGACGAGGCTTCCGCCCTTTTGGCTCGAGAAGCACTTGAAAATCCCCTTGGCCGGCAAGACGTAAAACGAAGGGGTTTTCTCGTTGGTGAACGGACTCAAGCCCCGCAAGGCGCTGCCCGATTTTTTCAACTCCACGTAATCGCCCACCACCTCTTCGATGACGGCGGCGTTCATGATTTGGTCGACGGTTTCTGCGGGAATCATGGCAAACGGTGGGCCAACGAAGATATCCAAGATTTCACCGAAGCGCATGAAAAACGGCACCTCTCTCGGGGTGCCGTTCCATGCGGAAGATTCCTTCTTCCAAAACCTGCAACCAGCGCCGCGTTCGGCGTGGTCTTACCTGTAAATCATGAGCCGCTCTCTCTTTGGCTCTGAATCCGGCACAAACGTACTTGGGAGAAGGCGCCGACCGTGTGACCAGAATGTGAAGCGGTTGTGAATGTTTGTTGGCCACAAGCGGGCTCTGAGGCGCGGCCGCACACCGATTGACCCGACTCCGCCCGAACTTGCTCGCATGACAGGCCGTCTCATACCCTGGTTGGTGGGCTCCATGACCGTGGCGATGCTCGTGGTGGTCACCGTTCAGGTGAATTGGCTGGAGTCGTCTGCCAAGCTGCGCAAGGAGGTCTTCGACCAAAGTGTGGAGCAAAGCCTTCAGATCGTCGCAACGTGGTTGACCGCCGGGCACCTCGACGAAGTCAGGTCAGACGACCGCAACCTGCTTCGCACCGACGAACTCGCCCCCGAAGAGCGTATGGTGGTGCGCCGGATGGAGTCCTTCCCGATGGACTCCTTGCTGACCATCGCCTTGAAGGAACAAGGCATTGATGCAGTGCCGGTGTTTGGCGCCTTCAACCGCTACGGGCAGCCTGTGTTCTTGCCGGAAGACGCCGAGGACTTGCAAGACGAGTTGTTGTCCCCGCGCACTGGGTACAGCGTCACCTTGGGCACGCTCCAATTCAGGGTTCATTTCCCTCGGCTCCCCCGCTACTTGATGGGCCAAATGCTCGGCGCCTTCGCCCTCAGCGTCGTCATGATGCTGCTCATCGCCGCCATCTTCGCCCACACGTTGTTCGCCATCCAAAGGACCAAGCGCTTGGATCGGCTGCAACGCGATTTGGTCAACAACCTCACCCACGAACTCAAGACCCCGATCAGCAGCATCGGGTTGGCAAGCGAAGCGCTCGCAGACCCATCGTTCGACGACGACGCCAAGAAGCACTACCTGAGCCTCATCCGGGAGGAGAACAAGCGTCTGGGCGTCCTCGTGGAAAACGTGTTGCGCGCCAGCCTGTCCGAATCGGGGGCCATGCGGCTGTACATGCAACCGCTGAACGTGCACGATTTGGTGAAGAACGTGGTCAAAAACATGGCCATGCGCCTGCACAAGCAAGGGGCCAAAGTCGAGTTGGACCTCAACGCGTCCAACCCCAATTTGATGCTCGACCGCATCCACGTCACCAACGTCCTCTTCAACCTCATCGACAACGCGATGAAGTACGCCAAGGAGGACCCGCAGATTGTCATCCGAAGCGAACAAACCCCTGACGGACTGTCACTTCACATCCAAGACAACGGAATTGGCATCGCCAAAGAACATCTTGGCAAGGTGTTTGAACGGCTTTATCGTGTCCCCACCGGAAACGTGCACAACGTGAAGGGATTTGGGTTGGGATTGAGCTACGTGAAAAACGTGTTGGAACACCACGGCGGCTCGGTCCACATCGCAAGTCAGCCGGGGGAGGGCACAACATTGACGCTCAACCTTCCGTTTGAACAACCTGACAAGACTGAAGCCACATGAAAGACATCCGAATCCTCCTCTGCGAAGACGACCCCAGCTTGGGCCGTTTGTTGTCCGACTACCTCAAGGCCAAGGGTGCCCAAGTCACCTGGGCCCAAGATGGCGCCGAGGGCTTGAAGGCCTACCACCGCGACACGTACGATTTCATCGTCCTCGACGTGATGATGCCCAGGAAGGACGGCTTTCAAGTGGCGGAAGAAATTCGGCTGGACAGCCGCAGCATCCCCATTTTGTTCTTGACGGCACGGTCCAGCAAGGAAGACACCCTCGAGGGCTTCAAGGTGGGCGGGGACGATTACATGAGCAAGCCGTTCAGCATGGAAGAGCTCGTGCTTCGCATCCAAGCCATCCTGCGCAGGTCGGCCGCGTTGCCAGAAGAAGGGCAAGAAGTCACCGAGTTCACGGTGGGGTTGTACACCTACGACTACAACAGCCAATCCCTCAACCTTCAAGGCGAGTCCCAACGCCTGACCACGAAAGAGAACGAGCTGCTCTTCATGCTGTGCAAGCACAAGAACGCCTTGCTCGAGCGCAGCCACGCGTTGCGGAACATTTGGGGGGACGCCAACTACTTCAACGGGCGAAGCATGGACGTCTACATCGCCAAGCTCCGGAAGCACTTGAAGGGGGACGACCGCATCGAGATTCTGAACGTCCACGGCAAGGGGTTCAAGCTGGTGGCCCCAGCAGACTGAGAATGCCTATCTTTGCGGCCTCAAGCGCCGTCCATGTCTGACATGATCAAGATCCTCGCGGGGTCGGCTTCCCAAGAATTTGGGGAACGCGTCGCCGCCGCCTACGGAACCTCCCTGGTTCCTGTCCGCACGCAGAAATTCTCGGACGGTGAGTTCGCCGTGAGCATCGAGGAAACCGTGCGTGGCAAAGAGGTGATCATTGTCCAGTCGACCTTCCCTCCCTCCGACAACTTGTTGGAATTGTTGATGTTGATCGACGCCGCCAAGCGCGCCAGCGCCAAGCGAATCGTCGCCGTGATGCCTTACTTCGGCTTCGCCCGCCAAGACAGAAAGGACAAGCCCCGCGTGGCCATTGGCGCCAAGTTGGTGGCCAACATGTTGATGGCGGCAGGCGTGAACCGCGTCATCACCATGGACCTCCACGCCGACCAAATTCAGGGGTTCTTTGAAGTGCCCGTCGACCACCTCTACGGATCGACCCTCTTCTTGCCCTGGTTGGAGAACAACGTGTCCCGCGACAACCTCTGCATCGCCACCCCCGACACCGGTGGAACAAAGCGTGCAAGCACCTACGCCAAGGCGTTGGGTGTGGACATGGCCATTTGCTACAAGCAGCGGAAGGTGGCCAACCAGGTGGACAGCATGACAGTCATTGGCGACGTGAAAGGCAAGGACGTGGTCCTCGTGGACGACATGTGCGACACGGCTGGCACCCTGACCAAGGCGGCCGACTTGATGATGGAACACGGCGCACTGAGCGTGCGGGCCGTGTGCACCCATCCTGTGTTGAGCGGTCCCGCGTACGAGCGCATCGCCGCCAGCTCCTTGAAAGAATTGATCGTGACGGATTCCATCCCGTTGCGCGAGGACGTGGACACGTCCAAAATCACCGTGCTTCCTGTGCACGACTTGTTTGCCCAAGTGCTTCAGTGCTTGATGAGCAACAAATCCATCAGTACACAATTTACCATCCAATAATTTTTCATCATGAAAACTGCATCATTGAGCGGCTCTCTCCGTGAGAGCGTAGGGAAAAAAGATGCTGACGCGCTCCGCGCTTCAAACCGGGTTCCCGGGGTGTTGTACGGCGGTGCCGAGCAGTGTCACTTCAGCCTGTCTGAAGTCGAACTCAACAAAGTCGTCTTCAACCCGGACGTCTTCAAACTCGAGTTGGACTTGAACGGCAAGAAGACCGACTGCATCATCCAGGACATCCAGTTCCACCCTGTCACCGACCGCGTGACCCACATCGACTTGCTCGAGGTTTTGCCCGGCAAGCCCGTGAAAGTGGAATTGCCTTTGCGCACCACTGGACAGGCCATCGGTGTCATGAACGGCGGACGTTTGGAGCTCAACTACCGCCGTGTGCCCGTGCGCGGGTTGGTGGACCAGCTCCCCGAGTGCTTGACCGTCGACATCACGCCATTGAAGATTGGGGACAACGCCCGCGTGCGTGACCTCGAGATCGAAGGCCTCGACATCCTCCTCAGCGAAAGCGCCCTCTTGGTGGCTTGCAAGCGCACCCGTGCGGCCATGTCTGCCGAATCTGCGCTTGAAGGCGAAGAAGGTGCTGAAGGCGGAGAAGCGGCTGAAGGCGGAGAAGGGTAATCTCCTCGCAGCATGAAGTACCTCATCGTCGGACTGGGCAACCCAGGCTCGGAGTATGAGGGCACCCGACACAACATCGGGTTTGACGTGGTGGACACCATCGCCCAACGTCTGGACGGATCTTTCGAGACCGCCAGGCTGGGCGAGGTGTCCACCGTTCGTTTCAAGGGACGCACCCTCGTGCTCTTGAAGCCTTCGACGTTCATGAACCTGAGCGGCAAAGCCGTGCGGTACTGGATGGACGCCGAGAAAATCCCCCTCGACCGGACCGTGGTCGTCACGGACGACTTGAATTTGCCCTTCGGGACGCTTCGGTTGCGCGCCAAGGGAAGCGACGGCGGCCACAACGGGTTGAAAGACATCCAAGCCGTGCTCCAATCCACGAAGTACCCTCGACTTCGGTTTGGCATTGGTGCTGAATTCGGGAAGGGCAAGCAGGTGAACCACGTCCTGGGATCTTGGGACGACGACGAACGAGGGAAAATGGAGGAGCGCTTGACCACCGCGACGGACGCGCTGCTCAACATCACCACCGCCGGCCTTGCCCGGGCGATGAACACCTACAACGGAAAGTGAGTTCTGGGCGGCGTCAAGCCTGCTCGTAGAAATGGTTGTTCCCGATGTACGCCACCACGGCGTCGGGCAACAAGAACTGCACGTCGTGCCCCGCCATGATGGCGTCGCGGATGTACGTGGAGCTGATGGCGATGACCGGGGCCTTTTGGACTTCCACGTGGGGGTGTACCATCCAACGGTCCACCTCGCTGGGGTCGTTCACAGCGCGGTCTGACAGACGTGGGTAGATGAGCAACCGGTGCTGGTCGAGCAAGGCCGTGTGGTCTTGCCACGTTGAAAACGACGCCAAGTTGTCTTGGCCCATGATGATGCTGAAAGCTGTGTCCGGGTGGGACGCCCGAAGGTGTTCCATCGTACGCGCCGTGTAGTTGGGTCGAGGCAGGTCAAACTCCACACTCGACGCGCGCAATTGCGGATGGTCCGCCAACGCCAACTTCACCATTTGCAGGCGGTGTTCCTCAGGGATCAAGTCAACACCCTGCTTGTGGGGGCTGGTGGGCGTCACCACAAGCCAAACCTCGTCCAATTCCGCATGCTGAAGCATGTGATTGGCGATCACCAGGTGCCCCAAATGCACAGGGTTGAACGACCCGAAATACAGGCCCACACGCTTGGAACTTGGCGAGGCGTCCATGGTTCAGGCAAGGTCGGGTTGAAGGAAGTTCGAAACCAGCTGGGTCGCCTCTGCGAAGGCCGTCTCCAAGTCGTCGTTCACAAGTTGAACGTCGAAAGCCGGGGCAGCTTCCAGTTCTTGGACGGCCTTGCCCAGGCGCTTTTGCACATTTGCTTCGTCTTCAGTGCCGCGCCCGCGCAACCGCGATTCGAGGGCCTCGATGGAGGGTGGCATGACGAAGATGGACAACGCGCTGTCGCCGAAGACGGACTTGAGGGTTTGGCCCCCCACCACATCCACGTCAAACAACGGCGTCCTGCCCTCCGTCCAAAGCCGTTCCACCTCACTGCACAACGTGCCGTAATACAGGCCTTCGTACACCTCCTCGTGCTCGACAAAGGCTTGGTCGGCCAAGCTAGTTGCAAATTCCTCGACGGTCAAGAAGTGGTAATCGTGGCCGTCGGTCTCGCCCTCACGCGGGGCACGGGTTGTGGCGCTCACGCTGAACCCCAAGGCCAACTCGGGGTTGGACATGAGGTGGCGCACCACCGTGGTCTTGCCTGCACCAGAAGGGGCAGAGAAGATGATGGCGCGGCCGTCGCCTTGCGGTTTGGTTCCTGCGGGCATGGGTCAGAGCACGTTCAGGACTTGCTCCTTGATTTTCTCGAGCTCGTCTTTCATTTGGACCACAATGCGCTGGAGCTCGGCGTCGTTCGCCTTGCTTCCGAGGGTGTTGATTTCACGTCCCATTTCTTGGGAAACAAACCCGAGCTTCTTGCCTTGGGCCGAGCCGGTGTTCATGATGTCGCGGAAATAGACAATGTGGGCGCGCAACCGGGTGCGCTCCTCGCTCACGTCCATCTTTTCGATGTAGTACAGCACCTCCTGCTCGAACCGCCCCTCGTCGAGGGCCGCGCGGTCCACCGTCTCTTCCAAATTGGTGCGGATGCGCTCCCGAACCCGCTTCAACCGCGCATCCAACAGCGGGTCCAACGAAGCCTCCAAGGCGTCGATGGTGTCCAAGCGCGCCGAGAAATCCGCGTGCAACGTGGCGCCCTCGGTGTCCCGGAAGGCGTCGAATTGGTCGGCCGCTTCCACCACCAAGGCATGGATGCCTTTCCACGCTTCGTGGTCAAACGCTTCGCGCGACGTCTGCATGGCGTCCGGGAACCGCACCACCGTGGACAACAGGTTGCCCGTGGGTTGGTCGGTCTTTACGGCCAGCGTACGCAACGCCTCCACGTACTTCTCGATCACGGGGCCGTTGAGTTCATGGCGCGCCTCCGCGGCGTCGGCTTCGAAGTGGATGGCCACGTCGCTCTTGCCCCGCACAATGCGCGCGCCGAGCTGCTTGCGCAGTTCCATTTCCTTCTCCTTCAACACGGACGGCATGCGGACCGACAGGTCCAAATTCTTGCCATTCAACGAACGGACTTCCACCGTGTATTTCCTGGAACCGACGGCACCTTCCGCCTTTCCATATCCTGTCATC
>CALKFF010000013.1 GCA_938084585.1 uncultured Flavobacteriales bacterium | reverse complement strand
CGGGCCACGACGTGGGGGTGGTCAGTTTGACCGGGGAATTGGTGAAGAGCCAGCTCAAACTCCGCAAAATCAAAGACGACCACGAACTCAAGCGCATCGACCGCAAAGCGACCAACGACGACATCGCGTTGTGGCACAAGGCGCGTCAGCGCGAGGACGAGACCGTGCGCGAAGCGCGTCAAATCATCCGCCGCTTGGGCATTTCCATGAAGTTGTCGGACGTCGAGTACCAAGGGGACAACGCCCGCGCCACCTTCTACTACACCGCAGAACAGCGTGTGGATTTCCGCGACTTGGTCCGTGAGTTGGCCAGCACCTTCGATGTGCGGATCGACATGCGTCAAATCGGCGCCCGCCAGGAGGCTGCCCGCATTGGCGGCATTGGCGTGTGTGGCCGCGAGTTGTGTTGCACGTCTTGGCTCAAAGATTTCCGCTCGGTGAGCACAGGGGCTGCCCGCTACCAGCAATTGTCGTTGAACCCGGGCAAGTTGGCCGGGCAGTGTGGCAAGCTGAAGTGCTGCTTGAACTTCGAATTGGACCAGTATGTGGAGGCGGTGAAGGAGTTCCCTTCCCCCAACGCCAAAATCCGCACCCCCAAGGGCAAGGCGGTGGTGTTCAAAATGGACATCTTCCAGCGTTTGGTGTACTTCCTGCAACTCGGCGAGCCTGGATCTTCTCCGATTGCCATGAACGTGGAGGACGCGAAGGAATTGATCGCCGCTTCCGAGAAAGGGGAGGTGGTTGGATCGCTGGCGTCCTACGAGATTGAGGAGGAAGTCGACGAGGTGGACAGCACCTTCGGCAACGTCGTGGGTCAGGAGAGCCTCACGCGTTTCGACGAAGCCAAGCGCAAGCGCCGTCGCAACAAGCGCAAGCCCAAGGGCAAATCCGGCGGCCAACCTTCTGCCCAAGGCAACGCCCAAGGGTCGAAGGACGACGCCGGCAAACAGCCGAGCCGGAACAGAAGCAGGAATCGGAACCGCAACCGCCGCCGTGGCCAAGGTGGGGGTGGCGAAGGCCAACAGGCCAAAGGCACCTCTTCGTGACCTTCCGGTCGGCATGGGCGACGCTCGCGCTGACGGCATGGCTGTCCAGTTGCGGCACGCCCCCCGTGGTGGCGGAGAGCCAGGAAGTGTCCCTCGAGGGGTGGAATTCGGAAGACGTGTTGCGCTTCCAATGGGACATGGACGACACCTTGTCTCGCCACGACTTGATGCTGGATGTGCGCCACGCCCAGGATTACCCCTATTCCAACCTCTACCTGTTCTTGACGTACCGTTTCCCCAACGGGAAGTCCCGGACGGACACCGTGGATTGCACCCTTGCCGACGAGTTTGGCCGGTGGCGAGGGTCAGGGTTTGGCGACCTTGTGGACCAAAGGTTTTTGATTCAGCAAGGGATTCAATTTCCGTTGAAAGGACGGTACTTCCTGGAAGTGACGCATGGGATGCGCTCCGATCCGATGACGGACATCTCGGACGTGGGCATTCGCTTGGAACGTCCCTGACGCATCCTGGGTCGGGAGAGCCGGAGCTCGGTGGGGAATTGCGTAAATTCACGTCCCTGCCAGAAAACGCGCCCATGAACCTGAAGCCCACCACCTTGTTGCTCGCCCTCTCAATGGCGTGCGGATGGTTGCCAACCACGATGTTGGCCCAAACCAACACAGCCGGAGAGGCCCATCCATGTGGATTGCACGAAGCCCATGCCGAGTTGTTTGCGCTGCGTCCTGGCTCACGCGCTGCGGCATTGGAAGCCGAGCGCCAATTGGAATTGGAAACCCAGCAAGGGATGCTGGCGGGCAACCGCGCGGAGGTGTTGGTGATTCCTGTGGTGTTCCACATCATCCACTCCAACGGCCCAGAAAACATCTCGGCGGCCCAGATTCACGACGCCGTGGACGTCTTGAACACCAATTTCCGCGCCCTGAACGAAGGCACCAGCCAGGTGTACCCCGACTTCGCCGACTTGGTGGCCGACGTGGAGATTGAATTCCGCTTGGCCCAAAAGGACCCCAATGGCAACTGCCACCCCGGCTTCAACCGCATCGTCAGCGAATTGACGTACGTGGGCGACTCCGAGATGAAGTCCCTCATCCAATGGCCGCGCAACAAGTACCTGAATGTGTGGGTCTGCGAGTACGCCAACGGCGCGGCGGGGTACGCGTTGTATCCCGGTTCTGTCGCGGGCGGCCAGAACTCCGACATGGACGGCATCGTGCTGCAGCACACGTATTGCGGAAGCATCGGGACGGCCAACTTCTACCGCTCACGGACATTGACCCACGAGGTGGGTCACTGGCTGAACCTTCGCCACCCTTGGGGCAACAGCAACAACCCCGGGCAGCCTGAAAACTGCGACGAAGACGACTTGGTGGACGACACCCCCAACACCTTGGGTTGGACGTCCTGCGACATCAACGGCGAAAGCTGTGGGTCTTTGGACAACGTCCAGAATTACATGGAGTACAGCTACTGTGGCCACATGTTTACCCAAGGCCAAAAGCAACGCATGCGCACCGCGGCGCTGTCCACGACGGCCCAGCGGAACCAGCTTTCCACCCAAGCCAATTTGGAGGCGACAGGCGTGGCAGGGCCCGACAACTTGTGCGCTGTGCAGTTCGTGACCGACCGCCAAGTGATTTGCGTGGGCGACAGCGTGAAGTTCACCGACGAGAGTTACCATGGGGTGACCGGATGGGCGTGGGAGTTCGGCGACGGCAGCACCGAATCCGGCGCCGGTGAACTGTACCATACGTTCGATGCCCCAGGCAGCTACGACGTCACGCTCACCATTTCCAACGAAGGGGGAGAGACCAGCGACACCTTTGAGGATGCGGTGGTGGTGTTGGATGCCGGGGACATGGAATTGCCCATGGCACAGGGCTTCGAAGCGGGTGAATTTCCTTCGGAAGATTGGTTCATCGAGGACGTGTTGATGGACGGCACGTGGGAGGTCACCACCGACGCGTCGGCGTCGGGGTCTCGTTGCATGACCATCGAGAATTGGACCAACAACGTTGAGTTCAACGACGACTTCTTGCGCTCTTCCACCATGGACATGAGCCAAGCGGAAGAAATCCACATCAGCTACAAATGGGCCTACGCCCACAAGGGGACGAGCGAAGACGACGAAACCGACGACCGCCTGCGCATCAGCGTGACGGGGGACTGCGGCAACGATTGGGACTTGCGTCGGATGCACCGCGGCTTCATGGACCTGCCATCGGCGGATCCGACCCCATTCCCCTTCACGCCCAACGGGCCTGAGGAATGGAAGCAGTTCACCATCGTCTTGGACAACGAAGAGTACCTCACGGAATTTTTCCGCGTGCAGTTCGAGTTCGAGAGCCGGTTGGGCAACAACATTTACCTCGACGACATCAACATCACGGCGTTTGGCAACGGGACCATGGACTTGGCCGACGTGAGCCGACCTGAGTCGTGGGTGTTGGCCCCCAACCCCACCACGTCCACATCCACGGTGGCGTTCAACCTCGGTGCCCCCACCGAGGTCATGGCCACGTTGCAAGATGTGTCTGGCCGGGTGGTGCGCACCGAACGCAAATGGTGCGCCTCAGGCGCCCAGGAATGGACGCTGGCGGCACCTGCCACCCCAGGGGTGTACCTGTTGCACCTCGCGGCGCAAGAAGGTCCCCAACGCGTGTGGCGCTGGGTGGTTCGATGAAACACAAAAAGGCCCGCCATTTGGCGGGCCTTCTCGTTTCTGCAGGTTAGGAAGGAAGGACTCAATCTTTGCTTCCGACCAAGAGCGACACACAGCCTTCATGCAAGATGGCGGCGTCCGTGTCGGGGACTTGGATCCGGAAACGAAGTCGTTGGGCATGCTGCAAGCTGAAGTCCACGTGGTCTTCGCCGTTGGAGTTGCTCCAGATGCGGATGCCTTGTTGGTCGAGGATGTCGAATGTGACGTCTCCCAGGACGGGATGGGCACATACGGCCACACGGTATTCCGTGGATGGCAAGAAGGTGACACTCAATTCAGCCTCGTCCCCTGCGATGAGGACGGCCGAGTTGTAGTTGTCGTTTTGGGCGTACCCCTCCAGCACAGGGAGGCAGTTGCGCTTGGTGAAGGTGCGGCATTGTGCCGAGGCCGAAGCCGAGAGCAACGACAGAACGGCGATGCAAAGGGAAAGGCGCTTCATCGATGGATTCATGACGTTTACTTGATGAGTTCGTTACGCACCGAGCCCACGGCCTCGGTGATTTGGGTCAGCACTTCTTCGCTCGCGGTGTAGCTCGGGCCGCCTCCAATGATGAGGGCGCCTCCGCTCTTGGACACGTTGCTGTTGGCTTCTTCTTTTTCGACGGCGTCAAATGCAGTGACGATCGGCTGCAACTGCGCCACCATGGCCTGGAGCTCAGGAGATTGCTCGTAGCTCGTCACCAAATCCAGCACGTCTTCCATCACCAGCTTTTGCTCTGCGATGCGCGTGCGGAGTTCTTCATTGGCTTGGTCCACGTGACGCGTCGCGAGGTAGAGGCTCTCCACCCAGCCCGCCGCGACCAGCATGCCGCTGAGGTCTTCCTGTCCGTTGGACTTGAGTTTCTCGTTCATGTTGAAGAAGGCTTCAGACACGATGGCCACCAAGGAATCTTGGCGTGCCCGGTTCGCTTCTGCGCGGGTCAACAAGTCGTCGCCAATGACGTCGCCCACACCCAGGTCGCGGGCGAGGCTCTTGACCACTTCGAGGTAGGTCAAGCTGATGGCGTTTTCTTCAAAAATGGTGGCGTAGCTGAGGTCGGCGCCGTATATCCCCAAGTTGACCGCTTGGCGGTCTGCGGTGACGTAGTTCGACGCAGCAAGGGCGGAGTGCAAGTGGTCCTGTGAGAACTGGGCACCCGTCTTTTGGACGATGCGTGCCGTTTCCATGGGCGTGGGGGCCGCACGGAAGATTTTCTTCAAGCGCGTGGTCCGTTGTGTGACGGAAGCGCCTTCAGACAGGGAATCCCCAGAAGTGGTGGGGCTGCTTTGTTCCCCGCAGCTGGTCAAGGCGAAGACGCCAGCGGCCAAACCGAGGAACAGGGAGTTGCGAAGCTTGTTCATGCGTTTCAGGTTGGTACGAATTTGGAGGTTCGTTCCAGGTGTACGCATGCGCGCGCAAAAAGTTCTGCACGCCAAATTGTGTACCGGAGGTCAGTGCGCTTCGAGCCAGGTCTGCCCGTGGGAGACTTCCACGTCCAGAGGCACCTCCAATTTCGCCGCCCGTTCCATGCACGCCACCAAGAGCCCCTTCACCTTGTCGAGTTCGTGGACCGCGGCATCGACCACCAATTCGTCGTGCACTTGCATGATGAGCTTGCTGTCCATGCCTTCAAGCGCCTTGGCGACGTCAATCATGGCCACTTTGATGATGTCCGCGGCGGAACCTTGGATGGGGGTGTTGACGGCGTTCCGCTCTGCGAAGGCGCGCACCACAGCGTTGTTGCTGGCGATGTCGGGCAGCGGCCTGTGGCGCCCCATGAGCGTGGTGGCTTGCCCTTCCTCCCGCGCCTTGTCGACGCAGTCTTGGGTGAAAGCTTGCAATCCGGAGAACTGCGCGTGGTAGGCCTCGATGATGCCCTTGGCCTCACGGCGGGGGATGCCGAGCGTTTCTGCCAGCCCAAACGCCCCCTGGCCGTAGAGAATGCCAAAGTTGACCGCTTTGGCTTGGCTGCGTTGGTCGCGCGTGACTTCGTTCAGTCTCACTCCGAACACCTTGGCCGCCGTGGCCGCGTGGATGTCTTCCCCTTGTCGGAACGCTTCGATCAGCCCCCGTTCGCCACTCATGGCTGCGGCGATGCGAAGTTCGACCTGGCTGTAGTCGGCGGCCACAAGCACACGGTCTGGCGCACTCGGCACGAAGGCCTTCCGGATTTCACGCCCTTGGGGCGTGCGGATGGGACTGTTCTGGAGGTTGGGGTCCTTGCTGCTCAAGCGTCCGGTGGCTGCGACCACCTGCATGTAGGTCGTGTGGACCCGTCCGGTGTCGGGGTGGATCAGCGCGGGAAGCGGTTCCACGTAAGTCGACCTCAGCTTCTTGAGTTTCCGATACTCCAACACTTCCGACACGATGGGGTGGGCGTCTCTGAGCTTGCTCAGGACCGCCTCGCTGGTGGGGTATTGCCCGGTCTTGGTCTTCTTGACTTTGGCCGGGATTTCGAGGTGGTCAAACAGCACGTCCCCCAACTGCTTGGGCGAGTCGACGTTGAACGGGGTCCCGGCATGGGTCTGGATGGACACTTGAAGGGCCTCCAACTGGGTCGCCAATTCGGCGCTGAAGGCCGACAAGTGGTCGGTGTCCAAGGCCACCCCTTGGAGTTCCATGTGCATGAGCACAGAGAGCAGCGGCATTTCCACGTCCCGGTACAACGTTTCCAATTGGCTGTCGGCCAGTTTGGGCAACAGCACCTCGGCGAGTTGGAGGGTGATGTCGGCGTCCTCGCAGGCGTAGTTGACCACCTCTGCGGGAGGCAGGTCGGCCATGCTTTTTTGGTTCTTGCCCTTCTTGCCCAGCAACGCCGTGATGGGGATGCATTGGTAGCCGAGGAACGACTGGGCGAGGGCGTCCATGCCGTGCGGTTGGTCGGGCTCGAGCAGGTAGTGGGCCACCATGGTGTCCTCGAGGCGGGAGCGGGTCAGGTCCACTCCGTGGCGCGCCATGATTTTGCCGTCGTACTTGAGGTTTTGGCCCACAACGGTCGAGTCGGATGACTCCAACAAAGGCTTGAACACTGCCCGAATGTCTGGCCACGACTCTGCGTCGACAGGCACGTAGGAGGCCATGCCAGCTTTGTGGCTGAAGGACATGCCCACCAAGTCGGCGGCCATGGCGTCCAGCCCTGTGGTCTCGGTGTCGAAGGCGAAGCGTCCAGCGTCCGCCAACGTCTTGGCCAGGTCGGCCCACGCGTCAGGGGTGTCCGCCAGCGCGTAGTCCACCTTCGACTCGTCCAACGAAGACAGGGTGGAGACGGAGGGGGCCACTTCCATGGCGGCGTCAAACATGCTCAGCTGGCCTTCGGAATCGTCGCCGCTTGCCGCTGCGGCCGGAGCTGCGGCTTGGGCCGGAGCTGCGCTTGGCGTGGCCGCGTCGCCCAAAAGTCGGCGGGACAAGGTGCGGAATTCGAGTTCCTCAAGCAGGGGTGCCAGCGCAGCGCCGTCGGGCGCCGACAAGGCCATGTCTTCGAAGTTTTCGTCGAACGGGATGTCGAGGACGATGGTCGCGAGCTGGCGTGACAAGAAGGCCAACTCCCGATTGGCTTCCACTTTCTCCTTCATCTTGCCTTTCAACTGGTCTAGGTTGTTGTACAACCCTTCCATGGAGCCGTAGGCCTGGAGGAATTTGATGGCGGTCTTCTCACCGACCCCAGGCACGCCGGGGATGTTGTCGGCCGAGTCGCCCATCAGACCCAACAAGTCGATGACTTGGGCGGGGTCTTCCAGCCCGTACCGCTCGCGCACTTCGTCGGGACCCCACACGGTGGGAGGGTTGCCGCCGCGTCCGGGACGGTACATGCGAATCTTGTCGCTCACGAGTTGGGCAAAGTCCTTGTCTGGCGTCATCATGAAGACGTCGAAGCCTTCCTTCTCGGCGCGTTTGGCCAAACACCCGATGAGGTCGTCGGCCTCGTACCCCGGCGCTTGCAACACCGGAATGCGCATGCCTTCCAAGATCTTCACGATCCACGGCACGCTCAGCTTGATGTCCTCGGGGGTCTCGTCTCGGTTGGCCTTGTAGTCCTCGAATTGTTCGTTCCGCAGGGTGGGGCCAGGAGGGTCAAACACCACCGCCAAGTGCGTCGGCTGTTCCCTTCGCACCACCTCAAGCAGGGCGTTCAAGAAGCCAAACACCGCAGACGTGTTCATGCCCTTGGAGTTGATGCGCGGGTTTTTGATGAACGCGTAATACGCCCTGAAAATCAGGGCATAGGCGTCCACCAGAAAGAGCTTCTTGTCAGAGGGAGGGGTGATCATGCGAGGCGGTTCTTGACGATGGGCACGGCGCTGCAGGCTTCGCCGAACATGAGGGACTTGACGACCGGCCCCAAGTGCTGGGTGAAAGTCACCAGGGTGCTGGGGCCACCTGCCGTGGCGCAGCCCTTCACGATGACGCGCTGTCCACGGTATGTCTCGAGGTCGAGGTTGAGCACGGCGTCGTGCCAAGCGCGTTGCAATGCGTCGGCTTTGGACCCCACCATGGCTTGTGCCCCTGCCGCATTCAACGTCTGGGCCACCAACATCCACGCCCAGTCCGGCAGGATTGCGTCGGTGGTGCAATGCAGGGCCACAAGGTGGCCGGCGTGGCAGGAAGCGTCCCAGCGTTTGACGCTGTCTCGGAAGTCTTTTTCCCGAAGGACAAACCCTTGGTCCAGCCATTGAGACACGTCCACCTCGTCCACCTGACGAGGTCGGAGTTCTCGGCTCAAATCGAGTTGAATCAGGCCACTTTCTTGGACACGGTTGACCACGGGTTCTTCCATGTCCCGAAGCTACATCACGGGGTCACCAGACCCAATTCAGACGTCAGGCAATTCGGAGCCCTTCGTCGGCGCTTTCTGCACCTCGGGCTTGGACCATGTCGGTCGCCTTGGCCACGATCGCCTCTGCGTCGTAACCACACTCGGCGTACAGCTGGGCTTGGGTGCCGTGCTCGATGTACCGGTCGGGCACGCCAAGCCGAACGACCTTGGCCGCGTAGCCTTGTTCCATGGCCCATTCGGTGACGGCACTTCCCATGCCGCCTTGCACGCAACCGTCCTCAACGGTGATGACGTCCTTGAAGCGGCTGAACACTTCGTGGAGCAGCACTTCATCCAAAGGCTTGACGAACCGCATGTCGTAATGCGCTGCGGACACGCCCTGGGCTTCCAGCTTTTCTGCGGCTGCGACGACTTCCGTGCCGATGGCGCCGATGCTGAGCAGGGCGACGTCGTCCCCGTTGCACAGGCGTCGTCCCCGTCCAATTTCCACGGCTTCAAACGGCGTTTGCCACTCGACCATGGACCCGGTGCCACGCGGGTAGCGGATCACGAAGGGACCGTTGTGCTTCTGCGAGGAAGTGTACATGAGGTTGCGCAACTCTTGCTCGTCCATGGGGGCGCTGACCACCAGGTTGGGGATGCAACGCATGTAGGCCAAATCGTACACCCCGTGGTGGGTCGGTCCATCGGCCCCCACAAGCCCGCCTCGGTCGAGGCAGAACACCACGTGGAGGTTCTGAAGGGCCACGTCGTGGATGACTTGGTCGTACGCCCGCTGCATGAACGAGGAGTAGATGTTGCAGAACGGCACGAGTCCTCGCGTGGCCATGCCCGCGCTGAACGTCACCGCGTGTTGCTCGGCAATGCCCACATCAAACGCCCGGTCGGGCATCTCTTCCATCATGAACTTCAGGCTGCATCCGCTGGGCATGGCTGGGGTCACGCCAACAATGCGGCGGTCCTTCTTGGCCAGCTCGATGATGCTGTGTCCAAAGACGTCTTGAAATTTCGGGGGCTTCGGTGTGGTGTCCGTGGACTTCACAATCTCCCCGGTCACCTTGTCGAACAGCCCTGGGGCGTGCCACTTGGTGGGACTTCCCGCCTCGGACGGCGCGTATCCGGCACCCTTGCGGGTGACCACGTGCAACAGCTTGGGACCTGGGATGTCTTTGATGTCTTCGAGCACCTTGGTCAAGTACTCCACGTCGTGGCCGTCTACAGGGCCGAAGTACCGGAAGTTGAGGGATTCAAACAGGTTGCTCTGCTTCAGCACGGCCCCTTTGATGGCGTGTTCCACCTTCTGGGCAATCGCCTGGGCGTTGGGCCCAAACTTGCTGATCCGCCCCAACAATTCCCAGACCTCGTCCTTGACGCGGTTGTAGGTGTGGGAGGTTGTGATGTCGGTGAGGTAATCCTTCAACGCACCCACATTGGGGTCGATGGACATGCAGTTGTCGTTGAGCACGACGAGCATGTTGGTGTCCTCCGCACCACCGTGGTTGAGGCCCTCGAAGGCCAACCCCGCCGTCATGGCACCGTCGCCAATGACGGCCACGTGTTGGGTGTCCTTGGCCCCATTGTGGCGGCTGCCCACGGCCATGCCAAGGGCGGCGCTGATGCTCGTGCTGCTGTGCCCCACGCCGAAGGTGTCGTATTCGCTTTCGCTCCGCTTGGGGAAGCCAGACAACCCTTGGTATTGGCGGTTGGTGTGGAATTCCTTCCGGCGGCCGGTGAGGATTTTGTGGCCGTACGCTTGGTGGCCGACGTCCCACACGATTTGGTCTTCAGGGGTGTTGAAGACGTAGTGCAACGCCACGGTCAATTCCACCACCCCCAAGCTTGCGCCGAAGTGCCCTCCTTTTTCAGAGACCACGTCCACGATGAATTGACGAACGTCGTCCGCGACCTGCTGAAGTTCTTCAGGCTTGAACTTGGACCTCAAGTCCGAGGGGTGCTCGATCTTGGAGAGGTGTGGGCCGGCGGCGTAAGCGTCCATGGAATTCAAATCATTGGTTGAGGGGATGTAACAAATCTAACCCCCTCGTGTTTCCTTTCCGCCCAAAAGACGTCAAGCCAGCACCTGCGCGGCCAAGCCGAGCAAAATGGCGCGGCCATCGGAGTTGGCCAGGTCGTCGCTGCAGGCCCGTTCCGGGTGCGGCATCATGCCGAAGACGTTCTTGCCCTCGTTGCACACACCGGCGATGTTGAGCAAGGCCCCGTTCGGGTTGCTCATGGCGTTGACTTGACCTTCCTCGTCGCAGTACTGGAAGAGGATTTGGTCGTTGTCTTGCAGCGCCTTCAAGCCTTCGTCGTCGATGTAGTAGTTGCCTTCGCCGTGCGCGATGGGGATGACCAACGGAGTGTCGGTGTCGCATCCAGCCGACACGGCCGCGGTGCGCGACACTGGCTTGAGGTGGACGTTGCGGCAAATGAACTTGCGGCTCTCGTTGTGACGCAAGGTTCCTGGCAGAAGACCAGCTTCGCACAAGATTTGGAATCCGTTGCACACGCCCATCACGCGCCCGCCGCGGTTGGCGAAGGCGATGACTTCCTCCATGATGGGAGAGAACCGGGCAATGGCGCCGCTGCGCAGGTAGTCGCCGTAGCTGAAGCCCCCTGGGAGCATGACCGCCTCGCACCCTTGCAGGTCGCGGTCTTTGTGCCAGAGTTGCACCACATCAAATCCGAGGTCTTGGCCCAAGGCATGGACCATGTCCATGTCGCAGTTGGAACCGGGGAAAGTGACGACGCCAATTTTCATGGTGCGAAGGTCGGCATTCTCACGCGCTTGGGCATGCCATCCAAGCCGCATTTTCCCACGTTCATCCACAATGGTTTCAGAACTCTTCAGAGCGTTGTGTATTTTCGCTCCGCAATCTCGCAGACATGAACACCCAAGATCTCATCACCCCCCTCGCCCAGTTCATCGAATGGACCTTCCAATCGGTGTTGTTGCCCATCAGCGACCTGTTCAACTGGGGCGTGATTGCGTTGGGCCTGGCGGGCCTCGCGTTTTGGCTTCGTCTTCAGTCGAAGTACAACGCCCGCGCCGAACAGGACGGCACCATCATGTGATTCTTGGGGCGTCTCAAATGACGTCCTGGCCGATGTCCCTGCGGCAATTCTTGCCCGCAAACGAAATCGAATCGGCCAACTCGTAGCTCTTCTTCACCGCGTTTTCTGGGGTCGCCGCCATGGCTGAACACGCCAACACTCGCCCTCCTGCTGTCACCACATTGCCTCGGCTGGTGGTCGTGCCCGCGTGGAACAGCAATGCGTCCTTGTCCACCTGTTCTGGCAATTTGATGGTCTTGCCCTTGGGGTAAGGACCGGGGTAGCCTTCCGACACCAGCATCACCGTGCTGCACGTGCGTGGGTCGATCTGCAGGTGGTATTCGCTGAGCAGTCCCGCCCCCATGTTCTCGAACAAGTGAAGCAGGTCGGATTGGATGCGTGGCATGATCACCTCCGTCTCCGGGTCGCCCATGCGGCAGTTGTACTCCACCACGTAAGGGTCGCCACCCACTTTCATCAACCCAAAGAAGATGAACCCGTTGTAAGGGATGCCGTCCGCAGCAAGTCCTTTGACCGTGGGGATGATGATTTGGTTGAGGGCCTTTTCGTGGAACTCCGCGTCCATGAAGGGCACGGGACTGATGGCGCCCATCCCGCCGGTGTTGGGACCGGTGTCGCCTTCCCCGATGCGCTTGTAGTCTTTGGCCGAAGGCAGCAGATGGAACGCCTTGCCGTCGGTCACCACGAACATGCTGCATTCGATGCCGTCCATGAACTGCTCGATCACCACGCGCTGGCCTGCCGCACCGAAAGAGGATCCAGACAGCATGTCCTTGACCACTTGCTCAGCCTCGTTCAAGTCCTCGGTGATGATCACCCCTTTGCCCGCGGCCAAGCCGTCGGCTTTCAAGACGTAGGGGGCCTTCATTCCATGGAGGAACTTCACCGCGTCGTCCACTTGTTCGCCGGTGAACGCGCCGTACGCCGCCGTCGGAATGTTGTGGCGCTTCATGAATTCCTTGGCAAACGTCTTGCTGCCTTCCAGTTGGGCGCCCGCCGCCCGCGGTCCAATCACCACCAACCCAGGGTGCTTGCCGCAGTCGTGCAGGTGGTCCACCAACCCGTCCACCAGCGGGGCCTCAGGCCCCACGATGACCATGTGGATGTCGTGCTTTTTGACCGCACGGCTCACGGCGTCGTGGTTGGAGGCGTCCAATTTGAGGTTGGTCGCCACCCTGTCCGTCCCGGCATTTCCAGGGGCCACGAAGAGTTGGGTCAAAAACGAGCTTTGGGCCAGTTTCCAAGCGATGGCGTGCTCCCGTCCACCGGAGCCAATGAGCAAGACGTTCATGCGCGTAAAATTACGCCATCCCTTTCGGGGACAGGTCGTGAGGTTATCCACAAAACCCGCACTTCGGGGCTACCTTCGTTCCTGTGCTGAGCGTTGTCATCATTGCCAAAAACGAGGCCCACAACCTGCCCCGCTGTCTGGAATCCGTGAAGGGGTTGGCCGACGAAGTGGTGGTGGTGGACTCCGGCTCCACGGACGGGACGCTGGACGTGTGCGCCCAACATGGCGCCACGGTCCACCAGCGCCCCTTCACCACCTACGCCGACCAAAAAAATTGGGCGGCCGACCAGGCTTCCCACCCCTATGTGTTGAGCCTGGACGCCGACGAATCCCTGAGCGACGACCTCTTGCAGGAATTGATGGCGTGGAAAACCCGCGCCGGGTCCGCCGATGAACTTCCATTCGAAGCTTGGTCGTTGCCGCGGCTGACCTCGTATTTGGGCACCTGGGTTCGCCACGGAGGATGGTACCCAGACCGAAAAATCAGGTTGTGGCGGCAAGGCACCGGCGACTGGCAGCCCGCCCACGAAGGGGGCATGTTGCACGAAGCCTGGGTTCCCCGGGTCCCGGGCCGCGTGGGCCAGCTCAAGGGCGACTTGCACCACCGCAGTTACCACCACTTCTCGGACCACTTCAGGCAGTTGGCCAAATTCTCCACCCTGGGTGCGGCCGACGCCAGACTTCAAGGCAGAACCAGCCACGCGTTGAAGCCGTGGCTCCGAATGGTGTTCCAATGGTTCAAGCAAGCTGTCGTCCAGTCGGGATGGCGGGACGGTGCTACGGGCTTGCGCATCGCGCGTTGGAGCGCGGTCTCCGCACATTGGAAGTGGCGCCAAGTCCGTGCCGCCCGGGCCTGGGACTCACGTCAAACCGTCGGCATCGTCCGGACGGATGCGCTCGGGGACAACGTGCTGTCGCTTCCGATGGCTGGGGCCTTGAAGGCCCACCACCCCGAGGTGAAGGTGGTGTGGATTTGCAAGCCCTACGCCGCAGATGTGGCGCGTGCCTGTGGGCATGTGGACGAAGTCCGCACCTGGGACGGCGCTTGCCACGATGTGGTGGAAGGGCTGGATGCGGTGGTGTTTGCCTTCCCGGAGCCTGCCCTGGTCCGTGCTGCGGCCAAGGTGGGTGTGCCTGTTCGGGTGGCGACAGGCCGCCGTTGGGTCACCGCCATGCACGCCACCCGGAGGGTGTGGCGAAGCCGCAAGACGACACCTGTCCATGAGACCCTTCAAGGGCTCCACCTTCTGCACGGCTTGGACGTGCCTGCGGGATTGCGTTTCCCCGAAGCCAGCGATTGGTGCGGCTTGCTGGCGATGGCGCCGCCCCTCGACGCTTCGGCCGCCCAAGCCGCCACAGGCCTTTCCGACGACCCATGGTCTCGCACGGTGGTGTTGCATCCGGGCAATCATGGATCCGCCAACGGTTGGTCGGTGGATCGATTTCAAGACTTGGGACGTCGGTTGACCGAGGCAGGCTGGGTCGTGGCGGTCACAGGCACCGAGTCGGAGCGGGGGGCTTTGGCCTCTTGGTTGGGCGAGCCTGAGGTCGTGGACCTTGTGGGCAAGTTGGACATGCCAGGCCTGTTGGGGGTTTTGGCCCACGCCAACTTGTGTGTCGCCTCGAGCACCGGGCCCTTGCATTTGGCTTCTGCCTTTGGAACCCCGGTGGTGGGCTTGTACCAGGCTCAAGCGCCGTTTTGGCCCGCACGCTGGGCGCCTTTCGGGCCAGGCGTGGTGCTTGAAACGCGGCAGGAAGCGCCGAAAGGCGGCTTGGGCATTTCTGTTCAGGACGTCTCGGAGGCAGCTTTGGGATTGTTGGCTTGAACGCCGGAGGCCAGCGCCCACGCCAGCCCGGCCACCATCGCACCCGCCTGGGTCTCCAGCGTGTCCTCAAACACGCAGCTGAGCGCCACGACCAAACCACCCCACAGCGCGCCTTTCGCAATGCGGGCCGTCCACATTTGCGTTCCCAAAAACGCCAGCCAG
Organism: uncultured Flavobacteriales bacterium; assembly: GCA_938084585.1. GTDB lineage: Bacteria > Bacteroidota > Bacteroidia > Flavobacteriales_D > Sanyastnellaceae > UBA11663. The sequence continues at coordinate 31,925 of CALKFF010000013.1, read as the reverse complement.
AGCAAAATGGCCACCAAGCCTCCAGTGACCCCCCAGGTGAGGTGTTGGCTGTGGGCGCGGTGCCGGTGTTGGGAGGCAAGTTTGGTGCCTGTTGCGTCGTACCCCGCCTGGAGCGCCGCCTCCGCATCTCCGGCGCCATGTCCAACCCACAGGGCTTGGCCCCACGCTTGCCAACCAGCCGCCCAATGCTCGAGGCGTTGGAACACCGAGTGTCCAGAGGGGTTGCCTCCTTCGAGCCACGTTTCCCATTCCCAGCGAAAGGCTGCAAGGCGCGCCTCGAAGCCTCGACGTTCCACCACAGAGGTGGCCCCAGCTTCGATGCGTTGCACCTCGGCAGGGGTGAGCTGGAGAATGTGGGCCCCGTCCTTCGGCCAGCCCTTCGAGGTCAGGTAGCGCCAAAGGCGCGCGCGGAGTGGGAACCCAGCCTGGCTGAGGGTGGACAGGGGGACGTCTGAGATTTGGTCCCAAGCCTGGTCCCACTCCGCACGGCAGACGTGCATGTGAAGCCGGTGGCCATTTTCAGACGCCAAGCGTTCTGGCCTGTGCTGGTAGGGATTGCCCCAGGACGTGGTGGTCGGCCAGGGTTGCGCAGGAAGAGGGGTGGGCTGGAGCACCCAGACGGCGGCCACAGCTGCCACTGCAGCCAGCGCGAGCACCCCGGCGCGGTACGGCCGCTGCCAAGTGTCGGGAACGCGTTGCAGCCCGATCCAAGCCCAAGACAAAGGAAGGAGCACCGCACTGGTCAGCGAACCCGTGACCCCCACAAAGGCGCCCCACACCATGGAAAACAAGGCCAGTTGCCACATCGGCCTGGAAGTGGCTGCCCAGCCCAACCCGAGCGCGGCGAACAAGGACAGCCGAACGTGGGACACCCAAGGCGACCAGTCTCGGCCTTCCAACACTTCACCTTGACTGAGTTGCCATGCGCCCCAACCGAGGCACACCACCATCGCCACGCAGGCACTGCCCAACACCCAACCGTGCACCTTTGCGTGGTCGCGGTCGTCCATGCCGAGGGCGGGCCAGGCCGTCATCAACACCAGCATGGGCCACTGGAGTCCCAACACGCGCCAGCCCCACGACGCGTCGCTTGTCCAGACCATGGACAAGGTGCTCCACCCCAGCAAGGCTCCCAAGCAGAGCATGGGACTCCATGACGAAGCCGAGGCTAGGCGACGCTGCGCCTCAGGAGATGTGCAAAGGACCCCAACCGTCAACACCCCCAACCAAGCCGTGCCGATGGACATGGCGGCGTGCGAAAACGGCAGCCCCCACACCAGAGCCGCCCAACCCGCAAGGGACAGGGTGTTGAGGCGCCCAGGGGTCATTTGGAATCGGGTCCGGCCAACACGTTCAAGTACTCGTCTGATTCGAGCAAGTCGACCGCCTTCAGGGCCACCTCGTCTTGCTGGAGGCCGTGCTTGAACTGGCCTGTGGTGTTGTAGAGGTGCACCACAAGTTCTTGTTCCAAGGCCCGTCGAATGGCGACTTCGTGGCGGGCCAAGTCGGCAGACACGTCTGCGGCGAGCCCGGCGCGCAGGGCGTCAAACGCTTGGGCGTTGGCGTCGTCCAGCCACTCGGCTTCGGCTGTGGCCTCGAGCTTTTCAAAGGCTTGCAGGCTTTCAGAGGCGTAGGGCACGTTGTCCATCTGGGCCACCTGCATCACAAACTGGTCCCAAACCCCGTCGGTGAGCTTGAAGTCGGCGGCGTTGTCGGGCTTGGCCAAGGCGTCGCGTTGGGCGACGGCGAAGTCGAACAGGACGCCTTGTTCCTGAAGTCCGGCCAGCACGTATTTGACTTCGGGCTTGGGGACTTCCACGTCGGGGATCACCCCGCGGCCTTCGAGGACTTTGCGGCCGTTGGTCGTGTAGAAGGTGGCGAGGGTCGAATCTGCCATGGCGTGGACTTCGCCCGCTTCGTCGCGGTGGCTGTAGTCCAAGCGTTGGACGCACCGCCCGCTGGGGGTGTAGTATTTGGCGACCGTGACCTTCATTCGGGTGCCGTAGGCGAGTTTCTTGGTCTGCTGAACCAGGCCCTTGCCGAAGGATTCTTCCCCGACGACGATGCCGCGGTCAAGGTCTTGCAAGGTGCCGGCCACGATTTCAGAGGCCGACGCGGACTTGCCGTCCACGAGGATGGCGACTGGCAGGTTGGGACGCAGCGCGCTCCCTCGGGTTTGGTACGACTTGTTCCAGTCCGGGCGCTTGCCCTTGGTGCTGACGACCTCTTGCCCTTTGCCCACAAACAAGTTGACCATGGCGATGGCCTCGCGAAGCAAGCCTCCGCCGTTGCCACGCAAGTCCACCACCACGTGCTCGGCCCCCAACGAATCCGTCAAGTTGAGCAGGGCTTTGCGGACATTCATGCTCGCGGTTTTGGTGAAGGAGTTCAGGGCCAAATACCCGGTCTTGTCCGTCAGCATGCCTTGGTAAGGCACGTCTGGCACCTTCACCTTGCGCCGCTCCAGCGTGAAGGACAGAGGATCGGCGAAGCCAGGCCGCTCCACCGAGACAGTCACTTCGGTGCCGGTGGCGCCTTGCAGCAAATCGCCGATTTGGTCGTTCTCCAGACCGGACAAGGTGCGGCCGTCCACTTCTGTGAGGACGTCGCCCAGCCGCAAGCCGGCCTCGGCCGCGGGTTCGCCTTCCAACAGGTTGACGATCGTCGTTCGGTCGTTGCGTGTTTCGATGCTTGCACCGACGCCCCCATACTCGCCAGTTTGCATGAATCGGACGTCCTCCATTTTGGATTCAGGGAAGTACCTGGTGTAGGGGTCGAGTTGGGCAAGCATGGCCTTGATGCCGGTCTCCATCAGTTCCCCGGGGGCCAATTCATCCACGTAAAAGAGGTTCAGCTCGCGGAAAGCCGACTGCATGATTTCCAACTGCTTCGACATCTCGAAGTAGTCGTCTTTGGCCGAGGTGGTGGCCATCCACAAGACCATTCCTGCCGGAAAGGCCAACCAAAAAAGCGTGCGACGCATGGTGCGGGGTTGGGCGGGTGGGACGTGACTTCAGGCCGTGCCCTCCGCCGCGCCTGTGTGTTGGGCCAATTTGCCTGCGGCATGACGCACCCAGCGACGGCAGTCTTCGAACGAAGGGACTTCCTGTCCAACAAAGATGAACACCACGGCCCATTGGGGTGACCCGGGTTGCCAATTTTTGGCGAGGTCGGATTTCTCCACCCGCCAGGCTTCCCGCAACAGCCTTTTGATTCGGTTGCGGTCCACCGCCCGGCGGAACCGCTTCTTGCCTACGGTGAAGGCCGCTTGAAACGGAACCTCTTGGGTCAGCGGTGCAACTGTGGCCCGAACCAGCACGGGGAATGCCTTGATTTTGACCCCCTGTTTGAACGCCAAATCCATCAAGGCGGCCGACTTCAGCCGCTCACCCTTGTGCAGGGAATGCACTCAGCCGGTGATGTATTGCTCGATGGCCATGGACATGGAAGGGGCCTTGACGGTCGGCGCGTTGATGTCGATCCTCAACCCGGCCGCCTCTGCAGCTTTGGCCGTGGTGGGCCCAAACACCGCAATCCTTGTCTTGCCTTGCTCGAAATCGGGGAAGTTCTTGAACAGCGACTCGATGCCGCTGGGGCTGAAGAACACCAGCACGTCGTACTTCACGTCGCTCAAATCGCTGAGGTCGCTGCACACCGTGCGGTACATGACCGCTTTGCTGTAGTCAAACTTGCCGGCATCCAACGCGTTGGGGATGCTGTCTTTGAGCAAATCGGAACACGGCAGCAGGAACTTTTCTCCCTTGTGCTTCTTCATCAAGGTGACGAGCTCGTCGAACTTGATGGTGCCGTGAAAAATCTTGCGCTTCCGGTACACGACGTACTTCTGGAGGTAGTACGCGGTGCTTTCAGAGATGCAGAAGTACTTCATGGTGTCCGGCACCTCGAAGCGCAGCTCCTTGGCCATGCGGAAGTAGTGGTCGACCGCCAGGCGGCTGGTCAAAATCACGGCGGTGTGCTCGGCCAAATCCACGCGCTGCTGGCGGAACTCCTGAGCCTCCATGCCTTCCACGTGGATGAAAGGACGAAAATCGATGGTCAGCTTCTGACGCTCGGCCAAGTCGAAGTATGGCGACTTCGCGGTGGTCGGTTTGGGCTGCGAGATCAGAATCGTGTTGACTTTGTTGGCCATGGGATTCGGTTCAATGTTCAAGCGAAGCGGAGGGCCATCCATGCCAGGATTGACACCATCCATCCCCATTCGAGGACGCAAAGATACAGCATCCCAGGCAGGTGGGTTTGGCCAGACATCAGGCTGGACGCACGAAGGGCGCCAACCCCGAGCAGCACCGCCATCCAACCCCACGTGATCCACACGGCCCAAACTGCGTTCGCCAACCAAGGCTGCATGGCACACGCCACAGCCCACAAGGCGAGCAACACGCCTTGCCACGTGCGGTTGTGCCGGTTCACTTCCACCATGGTGCTGGCGAGGTCTCTGTCTTTGAAAGCCACCCATCCGGTCACGGTTTTGGCCACGACGTCGCCCAGCACGGCCAGAAGGGCCCACCAAAGGCCTGTGTTTGCCGTGGACGCCCAACCTGCACAGCACAACCCCGCGGCCCATCCCAGCACGGCCACGGCGTGGCTCGTCACCACCCCAAGGGTCCTCGGGGTTTCGGAGGCATTGCGCGCCAACAACTTTCGGGGCTGGCTCCAAGCCCATTTCCAGCGCTGGGTCTCTCGTTCAAACGCCGCCATCAGCAGCCACATGCACGCCATGCACCCCACGGCAAGCCTGAGCAAGGGCAGGTTCACGGCAATCCAAGGTTCAAAGGGAGCGACCTCCAGCATGCCGCCTAAGTTCGAGCGCCACACGTCAACGCCCCCGAACCGCAACGAGGCATTTCTCCACAGATTGCCATGCACCGTCCACAAGGGCTTGTGCCCACATGAGGTAGGTTCCTGGACCGACCACCTGCCCGTTGGAAGAGGTGCCGTCCCAGGCCCACTCGGCTCTGCCCTCGATTGTCCAGGTCTCGTCTTGGAACACCACCTCCCCAAGCAGAGGGTCCATCACGCCATGTCGCACGGCGGTGACCTGGTCCGCCTCCTGGTGGACATCCCATTGGAACACCGCCGTGGTCGGGCCGCGCGCGTCAAAGGGGGCCAGGGTGGGCGTCAGGCACAAGAGCCGTGACCCCGAGCCGCTGGACGGGCCTGAAGGGCCCTGGAGGTTGGCGGTTCCTGGGGTGGCCCCAGGCCGCCTCGGGGCAAGTCCCCAAATTGGGGTGTCGCCCAAACGCATCCACGACCGTCCCATGGCATCGTCACTTCTGTGGTCAGGCGAGGTGACTTCCTCCAAGGATCCACCTGCCACCAAGCTGAGTGTCCTCGACCCGTGCAGGCTTGGCAGGTTGCCCGGGAGGCATGCCGCGTGACTGGCGTGGATCCTGGCTGGACAGGTGGCGAAGCAGACGGGTGTTTGGGCGTTCACATGCCAGGTCACGTCAGACACGGGAATGAAATCGTCAGCCTCAGGCCAGTCTTGCGAAGCCCAAAACCACGACCCAGTGGTGCCTGACTCGTCCAGGGTATGCACTTCGAGAAACGGGTCGTGGCCCTCTGCGGGGTGAGCAAGGACCTCGCTCCATCTGGCGTCAACCAAAGAAGGATCCGAGGAAGTTCCCAGTCCAGTTGGGAATCGCCATGCAGGACGGCTGCGGTGAACGGGTGGAGGCAGACCCGGATCGCGTGGATGCACAGACCGCATGATCCTCAGTCCTTGGAGCCAATCCAATTCCCACTCCGTCGGGGGCGACCAGCGCTCCGCTTGCAACTCCGTTTCCTCGGTCTCAGACGGCAACACCATCAACCAATGCCCGTCTTGAACGCCCCATCGTGGTTGAACCGGTTCAATGGGCGGGATGGAGTCAACCAAGGGCTCCAGCCATCCCGGCGACATGCCCCAAGGGGAATCTGAGGTGCGCCAGCCGAATTCTCCCCACACTGCGCTTTTGCCCTGGCCAACATCCTCAGGACGGCTGAATCCACAGTCGCTGTAACTCGACGAAGCCACCTGAACGCCGTCGGGCCGATGCAAGGCCACGTGGCCTGCTGAATTGGTGAGGCGGAGGTTGGTTTGGACTTCCCACAGTCCGGGGTGGTCCAACCAATCCGCCGGAATCCAAGAGGCAAAGTGGGACTTGGGCAATGTGGCTTGGACCAAGGTGTGGTCCGGGGGCCAGCATGCATCTCCCCACGCCAAAGTGTCGCCACTGACGTTGAGCCACTCTACAAATTCCGCGCCCACCACGGGATGGTGTTCCGACAAGATTTCAGACATGCGGATGTCCCCCGATTGCGCAGGGCGGTGGGCGGTCCAGTTGGTGTCCACAGGCAGGGTGCGCCAGGGATGGCGGCATGCAGCTGCTTCTTCCACATGGAGGTGCAGCCTCGACCCCGGCTTGACGCGGATCTTGTCGAGCGTCCATCCATCTGAGGCGTTGGGGAAGGCCTGGAACGCCTGCTGAATGGAGCCGTTCAGAATGTGGACAGTCGGTGTGGCTCGCGTGTCCCACGAAAGGTCTGGCTTCAAATGCAGGCGCAGTTGGTCGTCCACCCAAAGGTGGAAGGGCGCGTCCACTTCACGGCGCGCCGTGTCTTGCTCATGCCACGCCAATCGGCCGGGAGAGGCGCCTTCAGGATCCGGCTTCCACGTGGAAGGATGGTCGCATGATTGGGGTGTCACCACCGACACGCTCACCCCATCTTGGGGCGTGCCGTCCCACCATCCCTCGTGAAAAGTCACCCGTTCAAGTTCCCCTTGCGCCCCCACAATGGCCACGGATTCTCCGTCGTCGCGCAATCCTGACCAACCTGCAGCTTTCACCACAATGGGATGCTCGTCACCCACGGGCCAGGGCTCGTCGTCGTCGACCACCAACCAGCATGCCCCCGGAGGGACTGTTCTTGCGGCTGCTCCGTCTGGCCAAGACAACGCGTGGAATTCGTCGGAGTCTTCCAACCAGAGTGCGGTCGGATCCACCGCATGTGAACTGAGGTTGACCAGTTCCAAATAGGTGGACTCGGGGGCATGAACGGCCGGGGTGGGGTCGGCCATGATCTCGGTGAATGCGAGGTCTCCTGGGACCAACAGGGTTGAGCCGTCTCGCCACACCACAAGCGTGTCTTCCAAGTGACTGAAACGGGCAGCCTGGCCTGGGGGCACCGGTTGGGGAAGCGTCGCTGTCCATGTGTTGGAACACACGCCTTGGTCCCAAGGCACCAGGCTCTGCACCCCATCAACTGCCGGCATGGCGTCAGGAGGCTGAGGCTCGGAGGACGCCCACGCTTGATGAAGGAAGACTTCAGGCGGGTCCAATTCGAAGGCGTCGCAAACCAACCCTCGGAGAGATTGCGGTCCATCCAAGGCAAGTTCGAGTTGGGCATGAGCTGCAGGGGGAGGGCGAAGGCGCCACCCAAACGCCCAGTCCTGCCCATGGCTCGAGGTGCGGGTCACCTTGATGCCCAGGCAAATCACTTCGGTCCCCGCATTCAAGGGGTGGTCGAGGACATGGAAGCTTCGTCCTTGGCTGTCCTGGAGGTGAAAGGCCCCGTCTTGGGAGCCAAATGGCCGCCAAATTCCATCCAATTCAAACGGAGTACCCCAGTCGTGACACGTGCCGTCCAAGGCCAAAGGAGGAGTCCCGGGGCGTTCCACCCGCAACGAGTCGAAGCTGCCCGACTCCCCGGCGGACAAATGCACCCCCGAGGTCAAGGAGTCTCCCAAGGCCATGAGTGCCCACTGGCGGGCGGACTCCAAGGCATTGTCGCCTTCCGGCGCTCCGAAAAACACTTGGCTGCGGTTGGCGCTGGACCCATGCACGCCTTGGTGCCATAGCAATGCGACAAGGCTCTGTTCGGAGACGACGAGTTGGCATCCGCAGAGCACATGCGGCCCCTCAGACGTGGCGTCCAGGGTCCACAGGGAGTCTTCTTCGGCAAGTGTCCATTGGTCCAGGTCGCCCCACCACCACGTTGCCCCCACTTGCAGGGAGTCGAACGTCTGGGTTTGGGATTGTGCATGAGTGAACGCAAACGTCATCCACCCCACCCACGTGAACACCCTCCAGCCTTCCCCCTTTTCCATGGCGGCAAACCTCTTAATTTCGCCTTGTGGCCGCACCACCGATGGTGAATTGCGCGGGCACGTTCGCAAATTCGTCACCCCCCCAACCATGAGCAACAACCTTCCTCAACTCCGCGTGGCTGTCGTGGGCGCCACAGGCATGGTGGGCCGAACCATGTTGAAGGTGTTGGAGAAGCGTGCTTTCCCGGTGGGCACCTTGATTCCAGTCGCGTCGGCCCGGTCGGTGGGGAAGAAGGTGGAATTTTCAGGGGAGCACATTGAGGTGGTCGACTTGGACACGGCCCTGGCCCAAAAGCCCCACGTGGCGTTGTTTTCAGCTGGTGGGGCGCTGAGTTTGGAATGGGCGCCGAGGTTTGCGGAGGCGGGAACCACGGTGGTGGACAACAGCAGCGCTTGGCGCATGTCCGACGACCACAAATTGGTGGTGCCGGAAGTCAACGGAGACGTGGTGGGGGCGGAGGATTTGATTTTGGCCAACCCCAACTGCACAACCATGCAATTGGTGATGTGCCTCAAGCCAATCCACGACAAGTGGGGCATTGAACGTGGCGTGGTGAGCACGTACCAAAGTGTCACGGGCACGGGCCAAGCGGCCGTGGATCAGCTGAACGGGGAGCGTGCGGGCTTGGACCCGGAGCGTGTGTATCCGCACGCCATCGACCAAAATTGCCTGCCGCATTGCGACGTCTTCTTGGACAACGGCTACTCGAAGGAGGAAATGAAGGTGCACCAGGAGACCAAAAAAATCCTGGGCGATTCGTCCATCGGCTTGTCGTGCACCGCGGTGCGGGTGCCCGTCTTTGGTGGCCACAGCGAGTCGGTGTATTTGGAATTGGCGCGCGACGTGGATTTGGACGAGGTGCGCGCTGCGTGGTCGGCGTTCCCAGGCGTCGTCGTGCAAGACGCCCCACATAGCAACGACTACCCCATGCCCCGCCATGCCCAAGGGGAGGACGAGGTGTTCGTGGGCAGGTTGCGAAAGGACTTGACCCATGCCCGGGGCATCCATTTTTGGGTGGTCGCAGACAACCTGCGAAAAGGGGCCGCCACCAACACCGTCCAAATCGCCGAAATGTTGGTCAAGGCAGGGCGCTGGGGTTGAGACTCCGCGTCTTGAACAGGTCGATGAGCACAAGTCAAGGCGCGGCGTGGCCCAGTCAAGGTGTATGGAGACGTTCTTGAGAAGACTTAAAAACACCACATCATGATTTCATGGAAAACCGCGGCGGTGGCCGCATTGACTTGGGCTGCAGCGTCTGTGACTTCCGCCCAGCAAGTGACGCATGTGGCCAAAACCAACCCTCTTGGCCTGTTTGCATCGCAGTACCAACTCGGCTACGAGCACGGGCTCAACGACAACTTCAGTGTGCAGTTGTCTGCCGGGTTCATGGGCGGCTCGTTGGAAATTGAGGATGGTTCATCCAACTCGGTGTTGGGACAACGGTCAGGGTTCATCGCCATTCCTGAAGGACGTTGGTACCCTGGCGCATCGGCGTGCGAAGGGTTCTACTTGGCTTTGGCTGGCCGATACCGTGCGACGAAAGTCGTCGATGGAGATGGCGATGAGGTGGGCGATCGCACCGCTGTCGGCGGGGCACTGTTGCTCGGATTTCAACGCTTGTCCGACGGGTACGCCGTGGACTTTTTTCTCGGACCCCAATACAAGACCGTTGACACGTCTGGCAACGCATCAGGCGGAAGCTTCATCAACGACGACAACGTTGGGGTGCGCTTCGGCGTGAACCTCGGCTTCGGCTGGTGAATCTCAAGCCCTGCCTCACGGCGGGGCTTTCTTTGTGCCTACCTTTCGACCAAACACTGCTGACATGACTTTTCGTTGCCTCTTTGCCGCTTTGGCCCTCGTGCTGACAAGCAACCTGTTCGCCCAAGAAACCCCATGGCTCGGCCTCGTTCCTGAAGTGGAACACACCGAAGGTGAATTGGCAGGCATGACCACCTACCGGTTGTACCTCTACACGCTGGGGGACAACGATTTCTTGGTGAGCTGCTCCGGCGACGACCAAAACCCCATGTACCTCAGCAGCACGTCCGAGCCCGCATGGTTCCAGCACGACCTGGCCACCACGGCCTTGGCGACCGACGTGAACCCGGCGTTCTTCGACGCGTTTCCTGAGTTCGCGTACGACAGCTGGTTCACCATTGGCGCAGAAGACAACACCGCGACGGTGGACGTGGTCGAGTTGGCCGATCCGGAGTACGACGCTTTCGAGGTCTTTGAAAACGGCGACAACGTGGCCGTGGAGTCCAACGTCGGCTGCGCGTGGTTCGTCCTGCCCACCCCCAACAGCGAGGAGGCGTTCTCAGGCGAAGACCAGCGGATTTTGGTGGCGCAATTGACCACGGCAGGAGAGATTTCAGGCCAAATTCAGGTCCAGCTCTTCCCGGACTTCGACAACCAAAACGAATTCCGCGAGGCACTCCCCATTTTGACGGCCTGCAACGATCCTGAGGCCCTGAACTACGAACCTTTGTCGTTCAGCGCCGACGGGTGCATGTACCCCCCGGTGGATGCGGTGGCCGAGTTGCCCGAGAGCGTGGCCTTCGAGGCGTTCCCTTCCCCAGCGGATGACCGCGTCACGGTGGTGTTCCCAGAAAGCATGCTTCACGAAGTGGCGGGAACCACGCTGGAAGCCACCGCGGTCGATGGCCGTGTGGTGAAGGCGTGGGCCTTGAACGGCGGCACACAAGTGCTGGACGTCCAGGGGTTGGCGTCAGGTCAATACGTGCTTGTGGCGCGTGGCCGGCAGAACGAGGGATTGCAATTCCGCGCCCCGCTCGTGGTCCGTCACTGAGGCGAAGCGGTCATCCGGGGATGCGCTCCCCGACTTTGAACACGATGTCGTGCAGGTCCTTGCGGACCTTGGGATTTGGCGTGTGCCCTTCTGGGGCGTGTCCCACCGCCAACAACGCGATGGGGGTGTGATGGGCTGGCAATCCTGCCAATTCGCCGAAGGCCTTTCGGTCAAACCCTCCGGCCTGCATGCTGGTCAGCCCTTGCTCCACGAAGGTGAACTCCATGGCGTTGACCGCCATGCCCACGCCGTACATCGCCGCGTGGTCAGGCTCGCCCGTTTTCTCGAGGACCCCTGAGGCGACGACGCCCACAATGGCCCCGGCGTCTTTCATCCAGGTGCGGTTGGCTTCCACGGCGGTGTCCAAGAGCGCGTCGAAGCCCGCTTCCCCTTTCAGGCCCACCACGAACCGCCAAGGTTGGTTGTTGTACGAGCTGCTGCTCAAACGGGCGGCTTCAAAAGCTGGAGCGAGGTCTTCCCAAGCCAAAGCTTGGCCAGAAAACGCACGGGGGCTGTGACGGCGTTGGGCGAGGTCGAGGACGTTCATGCCAGTCTCAACAAGCGTTGGCCAGGGTTGTTCTGCGCTGGGCAGTTCAGCTGATGACGTCCCCAGGCTGGACCCCTTCTTCTGGGCTCACAAACCGCAACCCGCCATCATCCGTGCTGGCCATGAGCACCATGCCCTGGCTCTCAATGCCGCGCAACTTGCGTGGGGCCAAATTGACCAGCAAGGTCACCTGACGACCGACCACGTCTTCGGGTTTGAAATGCTCCGCGATGCCGCTCACCACCGTGCGTGTGTCAAGGCCTGTGTCGACTGTCAACTTCAACAGCTTGTCGGCTTTGGGCACCTTTTCGCATTCCAGAACGGTGCCGACCCGCAGGTCGAGTTTGGTGAAGTCGTCGAAGGTGATTTCGTCTTTTGCAGGCATGATCTCTCGGGTTGTGTCGCCCCCCTTTTGGCCAAGCTTGGCGACCTGGGCGGCCACGGTGTCGTCGTCGATTTTGGCAAACAAGATGGGCAGCTCCCCCAGGGTGGTCCCCGCCTGAACCATGTCCGGTTGGGCGTCGGCCCAGCGTCCGTCCGTCAAGCCAAACGCCGCAGCGAGTTTGGCCGCAGTTTGGGGCAAGAAGGGTTCCAGCAAGACGGCGCAGTTTCCCACCACCTGGCAGGTCAGGTGCATGATCGTGGCCGTCCGTTCAGGGTCGGTTTTCTGCAGTTTCCAGGGCTCTTGCTCGGTCAGGTATTTGTTCCCCAAGCGTGCCACGTTCATCGCCTCGAGCTGGGCTTCCTTGTAGCGGTGACGCTGGATGAGCCCGCCAATTTTGCCAGGCGCGGCGGCCAGGGCCTCGAGCAGCGCCCGGTCCGTGTCGGTCAAGTCTTCCTGGGCAGGTGCCGTGGGGACTTCTCCTCCATAGTACTTCTTGGTCAACACGAGGACGCGGTTCACGAAGTTGCCGAGCACGTCGGCCAATTCGTTGTTCACCTTGTCTCGGAAATCGCTCCAGGTGAACTCGCTGTCCTTTTGTTCCGGCATGATCGCCGTCAAGACGTAACGCATGGCGTCGCTGCCCTCGGGGAAGTCCTCGAGGTATTCGGTGACCCACACCGCCCAATTGCGCGACGTGCTGATCTTGTCGCCCTCCAGGTTCATGAATTCGTTGGCGGGCACGTTGGTGGGCAGGTTGTACCCGCCGTGCTCTTTGAGCAAAATCGGGAAGATGATGCAGTGGAAGACAATGTTGTCTTTGCCAATGAAATGCAGGAGTTCCGCGTTGGGGTCCTGCCACCAATCCTTCCAGTCTTGCCCATGGGCTTCACACCACTCCATGGTGGCGGTGATGTATCCGATGGGCGCGTCGAGCCACACGTAAAGCACCTTGCCCTCGGCGCCTTCCACAGGCACGGGCACCCCCCAATCCAAGTCTCGCGTCATGGCGCGGCTTTCCAGCCCGCCTTCAATCCAGGACCGGCACTGGCCCAACACGTGGGCTTTCCACGTTTTGGGGTCGTGGTGTGGTTGTCCGTCCAGCTTGCCCTCGACGATGTACTCCCTCAGCCAAGACTCGTGCCGTCCCATGGGCAAGTACCACAGGGTGGTGGGCTTCAACACAGGGGTGGAGCCGCTCAACGTCGACTTGGGGTTGACGAGCTCGGTGGGGCTGAGGGTCTTTCCGCATTTTTCGCATTGGTCCCCGTAGGCCCCGTCGTGCCCACATGAGGGACACGTGCCTTGGATGTAACGGTCCGCCAAGAACTGCTGGGCCTTCTCGTCGAAGAACTGCTCCTCCGTTTTCACCTCAAAGCCGCCCTTCTCCATGAGGTTCAGGAAGAATTCCTGGGCAACTTGATGGTGCTTGGGGGACGAGGTGCGGCTGTAGTGGTCGAAGCTGATGTCCAACCCGGTGAAGGCCTTTTGCATCTCTTCGTGGTACAAATCCACAATCTCCCGGGGCGGGATGCCCTCTTTTTTTGCACGAAGCGTGATCGCTGCACCGTGTTCATCGCTCCCACAAATCCAAAGCACGTCCTCGCCCGTGCTGCGCAGGTGCCGGACGTGGATGTCCGCAGGGAGGTACGCACCGGCAATGTGTCCCAGGTGAATTGGGCCATTGGCGTAGGGCAGGGCGGAGGTGATCATCCTCCGCTTGGGGGCGCTTTTCGACATGGGGACAAAAGTAATCCTGACCTCGATTGAATGCCGCATCGCGTCCAATGGACACGCCTGCGGAAAGGCGTTTTCCCCAGTTCCACCGATTTCGAATGTGGAGAACTGCAGGTTGGGGGGATTGCGACATTCGAGGAGGCCCACGTTTCTTTGGAAGAACCGACGTGGTCGGACCAAACTTTTGGACATGAAAGCAACTGCAGAGAAGACCGAGGCCGTGGCGAAGGAAGTGACCTTGCAAGGCGTGGCCGACAAGCGAGAAATTTTGGAGGCCTACTTCCAGAAGAAAATCTGGGGCAAGCGCGAGCACAACTTCGCGAATGGCGCCAAGACCGCCGCGGAAGCGGCGCTCCGTCCCCAAAAGGGCCGGGTCCTCTGAGGACACCTCCGCCTTTGAAGCCCGGGGCCAAAGTCGCCCTGGTGACCCCTGCGCGCCACGCGTCGCAGGAGGTGGTCGACGCCGCATCGGCGGCGGTGAGAAGCTGGGGATTTGACCCTGTGCTGCACCCCGACACCAACCAACCCCATGGACAATTCGGCGGCACCGACGCCCATCGGGCGGCGGCCTTGAACGCGGCGTTTGCGGACCCCGAAATCGGGGCAGTGTGGGCCCTTCGAGGAGGGTACGGGTGCACGCGCTTGCTGCCGCTCCTGAACGCCCAAACCTTGAAGGACAACCCAACTTGGATCGTCGGGTTCTCAGACGTGACGGCCCTTCACGGGTGGGCCAACCAAGCCGGGGTGGCTTCCTTGCATGGGCCGGTGGCGTCGACGTGGGCGTCGACCGACGACGACGACGGCGCCGCGCTTGTGGAGGTGCTGAAGACCGGCGAGCCCACGTTGGACCAACTCGACCGCGCGGTCGTGGGGGGCAACCTCTCGGTGCTCTATTCCATGTTGGGCACGCCCCACATGCCGCCGCTGGAGGGCAAATGGTTGCTTCTAGAAGACCTGGACGAATACCTCTACCACCTCGACCGCATGCTCGTGGCGTTCACGCAAGCGGGGGTGTGGGGGCAGGTGGCCGGGGTGATGGTGGGGTCGTTCACCGACATGCGGGACAACACCGTCGCCCACGGACAATCGATCGACAACCCTTTCGGGAAGACGGCGGAGGAAATTTTGGCTTCGCACCTTGGCCCTGCGAACTGTCCCGTGGAGTGGGATGTGCCCGCCGGTCACGGGGCCAGAAACGCCCCGTTCATCCTGGGCTGAATGCCGCCGACATGGGGGCAGGCCGGTCGTACCTTGCCGGCATGTTTGGAAGCATCAAAGACCAATTGACGCAGGAGTTGGCGGACATCGACGCCGCGGGCCTGTACAAGCGTGAGCGCGTCATCACCTCGGCGCAAGACGCGGAAATCACCCTCGACGACGGCAGCAAAGTCTTAAATTTTTGCGCCAACAACTACCTCGGATTGAGTTCCCATCCAAGGGTGGTGGAGGCGGCCAAACGCGCCATTGACACCCACGGGTTTGGCATGTCCAGCGTCCGCTTCATCTGCGGAACCCAAGACATTCACAAGGAGTTGGAACAACGCATCGCGGACTTCCACCACACGGAAGACACCATCCTGTACGCGGCGGCGTTCGACGCCAACGGCGGGGTGTTTGAACCGCTTCTCACCAAGGAGGATGCCATCGTCAGTGACAGCTTGAACCACGCTTCCATCATCGACGGGGTTCGGTTGTGCAAGGCGCAGCGATACCGCTACGCCAACAACGACATGGAGGAGCTGGAGCAACGCCTGAAGGAAGCGCGCGCCAACGGCGCACGTCACATTGTGGTCGTCACCGACGGCGTGTTTTCCATGGACGGCTATGTGGCTCAAATCGACAAGATCTGCGACCTCGCCGACACGTACGAGGCCATGGTCATGGTGGACGAATGCCACGCCACCGGGTTCATCGGCAAGACCGGGCGTGGGTCGCTCGAATTGCGGAACGCCCTCGGTCGGGTGGACATCATCACGGGCACCTTGGGCAAGGCCATGGGCGGGGCCATGGGAGGATTCACGACCGGCAAGCGAGAAATCATCGAGATGTTGCGCCAGCGCAGCCGCCCCTACCTGTTCTCCAATTCGCTGGCTCCGAGCATTGTGGGCGCGTCCATTGAGGTGTTCAAGATGCTCGACGAGACGACCGAGTTGCGCGACCGCTTGGAGGCGAACACCGCCTACTTCAAGGAAGGCCTCCGCAAGGCAGGTTTGCCGTTCAAGGACGGAGAATCGGCCATTGTGCCGGTCATGTTGGGCGACGCGAAACTCTCTCAAGTCATGGCGAACGCCCTGTTGGAGGAGGGCATCTACGTGATCGGGTTCTTCTACCCGGTGGTGCCCAAAGGGGAAGCCCGCATCCGCGTGCAACTCAGCGCAGCCCACACCCAAGCGCACCTGGACCGGGCGCTGGCCGCGTTTGAAAAGGTGGGCCGGGACCTGGGCGTGGTGGCATGAGCCAGCACGTGGTGGTCGTGGGGCGGGGACTTGCAGGGGCCATGGTCGCCTGGAAGTTCGCCGAACGCGGCTGCCGCATTTCGTGGTGGGGCGACGGGAAGCCCGGCGCCTCCCGTGTGGCCGCAGGCATGTTCAACCCCGTCTCGTTCAGGCGTGTGGTTGAGGTTTGGAAGGCATCGGCCCATGTGGCCAACATGCGGTCCACGCTCCAAGCCATGGAAGAGACCTTCGGAATGCAAGGTGCGTTGGTGCACGACGTGCCGGTGGTCAAGGTGTTTGCGAACGACGCCTACCGCCAAGCCTGGGACGCCCGCTGGGCCACGGACCACGGCGTCACCCAATGGGCGGAGCGTGGTCAACCCGCCGAGGCCCTGGGCATCACATCCTTGAACGCCCCCCACGGGGTGGGCAAAGTCCATGCCGCAGGCTGGGTGGATGTCCCGGCTTTGTTGGACGCGATGAAGACGCATGTGGCGACCCACCACACCTTGGTCGACCGTGGTTGGAATGTGGAAGATGGCCTGCCCGACGGGGCCGATGTGGTGGTGGATTGCCGTGGGGTCGGGGCGGCCAAGGAGCTTTCCGAAGTGGGGTTGAAGGTCAACCCCAACCACGGTGACGTCCTCACATTGAGCACAGAGGCAGAGTCTTTGCAGACCAAAGGACACAACGTGAACAACGGCAAATGGCTGCTTCCCATGCGGCAACAAGATGGGCGGCAATGGTGGCGGTTGGGGGCGACGTATTCGTGGGACAAGCCCACCTCTGCGCCGCATGCCCCAGCGGCTAAAGCGTTGCAAGACCACATGGCGGGCGTCTTCCATGAAGGGGCGAGCCAAGCCTGGGACAAGGCCAAGGTGGAAGCGCACCAAGCGGGGTTGCGCCCCGCGTCCCCCGACCGACGTCCGATGGTGGGGCCGTGGCCTGGCCAGCCCGAGGGCGTGCTCATGCTCAATGGCCTGGGCACCCGGGGGGTGTTGGTGGGCCCTGCGGCGGCGGAAGCGCTGGTGAATTTTTGGCTGGACGACGCGCCGATTTCTCCTGAAATGCGGCCGGATCGCTTCAAGTCCGTGCGGGCACGTTTCCCAGACTGAGCTGTTCCTAACCCTTGCCGTCTGTCCGCCTGCGCGCGCGGGCATGAGGTACTTTGGGAACATGTTGCACGAATCGATTGCCCAGGCCTTGAACCAGCAAATTGCGTTGGAAGGCCAAAGTTCCCACACCTACCTCACCATGGCGGTTTGGGCGGAAACCTCCGGTTTTGACGGGGTCGCGGAATTTCTCTACGCCCATTCTGAGGAAGAGCGTCAGCACATGCTGAAGCTGATGCGTTTTGTGAACGAGCGCGGCGGCGTGGCCGAGGTGCCCACCGTCGAGGCTGGCCCCACGTCGTACGAGGGTTTGAAAGAGGTGTTCGAGAGCATTTTGGCGCACGAAACGAAGGTGACGGAAAGCATCAACCACGTGGTTGATGCCTGCTTGCAAGCCAAGGATTACACCACCCACAACTTCATGCAGTGGTACGTCAGCGAGCAAATCGAGGAAGAAGGGTTGGCGCGCAAAATCTTGGACAAGTTGGCGCTTGCAGGCAACGATCAAGGTGCGCTCTACTTGTTTGACCGCGACATCTTAAGCTTCGACCAAGAAGGCCACGCCGGCAACTGATTTTTTTGAGATGCAGGTCCTGGCCCACATGAAACGAGGAACGCGGTGGCTTGCGCTGGGTGCGCTGGTGGCCGCGTTTTGGGCGTTTCAAGCGGGACAACAGGACCCCAAGCTCGACACCACCGACCCACACCTGCTGACCACGGCGCAGTACCTCTACCACTTCGCCAAAGACAACGATTGGCCCGAGGCGAGCAAGCAGGGGCCGTTTGTCATCGGGGTGAAAGACAACCCTGCGTTGGTCCGGATTTTTGCGGAGAACTACGGAACGCCGCCCATCGGGGACCAACCGCTTCGGTTGGAGGAGCTCGACAACGAGGAGGCTGTGGCGGACATGCACATCTTCTACACCGACGCCCAAGGGGACGAGTTGGAGGCGGACTTGAAGCGCATTGGGGGGAGTCCGACGCTCGTGATGACCCGAGGGCTGGAGGCCCTGTCCAAAGGGGTGACGGTGAATTTGATCGTCCACGAGGGACTGCTGCGCTACGAACTCAACCAGCAAGACGCGGACCGCCGCGGGGTGTTGGTTGGCAACCGAATCACATCATGGGCTGTCACGCGTTGAAGTGGGTGGCCTTGTGCCTTTGGATGGTGCCGGCGTGGAGCTTGGCCCAGCCCGGCACGGACCTGGACCGAGACGTCCAACGCGCCATCCTGCTCGGAAAAGCTGGAGAATTTGCAAGGGGCTTGGAGGCGGTGGAGGATCATTTGGGCCAGGACAGCCGGCACGCCGAGGCTTGGTTCATGTCTGGCTTTTTGCTGAAGGAGTGGTACAAGCAGTCCGACAACCGCGCCCACAGGCAAGAGGCCATGCAACGCTTGGCCACGTCGCTCGACCTCCAATCGGCCCAGGGTCGCCCTGCAGATTGGTTGCCTCAGGCGAGGCGCGCCCTCGGGTATTTGGGCGACGACTGCTACGACGACGCGGTGGCTGCGGTGAACACCTTCCAAGCGGGGGACGAAGCCAACGTGTTGGCCCTCGTCGACCAATACGCCATGGCCGTCCAAGCGCTGAAGCCTGGGACCGACCTGTCGGCGGAGCGGGCCGCCTTCCACAAGAACATGGCCCACGCCCACGCCACGCTTTACGCGGCCACCTCGGACGAGGTGCACTTTGAGGGCCTCCAAGCGAATTACCGCGAGGCGTTGGCGCTGACGCCGGACGACCCCACGGCATGGTACAACCTGGCCGTGCACGTGTACAACCGCGGAGTGGGGGTGATGAAGGAGCTCGGGCTGGAGACGTCCCTTGGGGAAATCATCGAGAAGCAACAGGCCAGCCGGGGCCATTTTGCAGAAGCCTTGCCGGCCTTTGAATCGGCGCTGGAGCTCCAACCTGGCCGTGCCGAGATCCTTCTTGGGTTGGCCACGGTGCACCACGCCTTGCACAACCAAGCGGAACGCGATCGGTACCACGCCGCCTGGAAAAACGCCCGCGGCCGATGAAGTGGCGTTGGAACATCGCATGGCGCATGGGCACAGGCTTCGGCGTGTTCATCTTGGCCGTCGCCATCCTGTTGGTGGTCACCCGGATGAACCTCTCCGAGAGCAGCGCTTTGGGCCAAGAAATCGACGAGGTGCTCGTGCCAAGCTTGGGCGCCCTGGAGCAGTTGGATCAAACTTTGGCCGACAGCCGCGTCTGCATCAACCACTGGTTGACGCGCCAAAGCCGCGCGGAAGACGAAGAAAAAGTCCTGCTCCGACACATCGTCGACCGCAAGTTGCCCCAGCAGATGGCCACCTTGAAAGCCATGGACGGCGCTTGGACCCCTGCGGCTTCTGCGCACGTCGACACCCTGAGGCAAGAGGTGGACCGCTTGCGTGTGCTCTACGGATACATCATGGAATTGCTCCCAGATTTCCGCAGTTACGACAACCCTGCCAAGGTCATGGAGGCCGAGCGGTACGCGGTCGACGGCGGAGAATTGGAGAGTTTCACCTCGGCCGTACAGCAGCGGCTGTACACCCTGACGGAAGCCCAAAACGAATCCCTTCGCCAACACACCACCCAAATGGACGAGTTGGGCAACCAGCTGGCCATGGTGGCGGGACGGGTGGCGTGGTTTGTCCTGATCCTCGGCATCGTCTTGGGCGTGGTGGTGACCCGCAGCATCGTCCAGCCTGTGAAGGAGTTGAAGCGCGCGTTGTACCACATGGGCCGAGGGGTGCTTCCCCCTGGAGACGTTCGTGTGACTCCGGATGAAATAGGCGACATGGCCTTGGCGGTGAACCGGCTGTCCCAAGGGTTGGCGCGCACCCAGAAGTTCTCCCAGGAAGTGGGGGGTGGGGCGTTCAACACCCCATACGAGCCGCTGAGCGACGACGACGCCCTGGGCAAGGCGCTGCTGCAGATGCGCAGCTCCCTCGCACGAAACGAGCGTGAACTCGAGGGCAAAGTCCAGCAGCGCACGGAAGAATTGGCCCAAGAGAAGGCCAAGGTGGAGAACGTGCTGGGCGACCTGCAAGACAGCATCAACTATGCCCTGCGGATCCAGCAGGCCATCCTGCCGTCCGACCAAGAGCGGCGTGAAGTGCTGAGCGAGAGCGCCGTCTTTTACCAGCCCCGCGACGTGGTTTCCGGGGATTTCTATTGGTTCAAGGCCGTGGGCAGCCGCCGCATGTTCTCGGCGATCGACTGCACAGGCCACGGGGTGCCTGGTGCGTTCCTGAGCTTGGTGGGCCACAACGCCCTGGATCGGGTCACGAAGGTGTACACCGAACCGCACAAAGTACTCGACCACTTGAACACCCACGTGCTGGCCCTCTTGCGAAAAGACGTCCAAACCGTGGCGAGCATCCCCGACGATTTGGTCCGGGATTTGGCCCTCTCGGTGGAGGGTGTGGGGCCCGCGGGTGGACGCGACATCGGAGGGCAGGACGGCATGGACTTGGGCATGGCCGCGGTCAACTGGGAGACGATGATGCTCGAATACGCCGGCGCCAACAACCCTCTGTATGTCGTGCGTCGCGGAGAGCTTCAGGAACTCAAGCCCAACAAATTCGCAATCTGCTCCTTTGAGCCCAACACCAAGAACTACGACGTCCAGAAGTTTCCGTTGGAGTCGGGCGACACGTTGTTCCTGGCCACCGACGGGTTTGTGGACCAATTCGGCGGACCGCATGGCAAGAAGTTCATGCGCCGCCGATTCAGAGAGCTGTTGGTGGAAACGGCGTCGTTGCCGGTGATGGAGCATGAAGCCCATCTCAAGCACCAATTCGAGGCATGGCGGGGAGAGGAGGAGCAAGTCGACGACGTGCTCGTGGTTAGCGTGCGGGTGCCATGAACGTGACCGCCCTCCGAAGCCAGGCTTGGGAATGGATGCGGTCGGACCGTGGCCTCATGTTGTGGGCCGTCCTGGTTGGCATCGCTTCTGGGCTGCTCGCCGTCCTGATGAAGCAATCTGTGGGCGCCCTGCGCTCGGGCATGTTCGCCATCCAGTCTTGGGTGGGTGGCTCGTGGTTCTTGGCCTTGGGCCCCATTTTGGGGTTGGTCGCCACGGCCCACGTGGTTCGGCGTCTGTTGAAGGGCGACCACCCTGGGCCGGGCATTCCTTCAACCTTGCACGCCATCTCCACCAGTCGGGGCCGCATGAAGCGAACGTGGATGTTTGCCCCTGTCGTGACCAGTGTGTTGTCGGTGGGGTTTGGGGGCTCGGGGGGACTGGAGGCGCCTGCGATGCAAGCTGGCGCGGCGTTGGGGTCAGAAGTGGCCTCCCAAACCCGCAAGCACTTCCGCCGTCGGTTGCTGCTCATCGGCTGCGCGGCCGCGGGCTCCCTGGCGGCCATGTTCAAGGCTCCCGTCGCCGCCATCGTGTTCGCGGTGGAGGTCATCATGATTGACCTCACCGCGTCGAGCCTGGTGCCCATCCTGCTCGCGTCGTTGGCTTCGTTGCTGACGGCGTTTGTGTTTTTCGAAGGCGAGGACATCCTCACGGTGCCGACGCTGGCGGCGTTTCAGGCAAGCAGGTTGCCTTGGTACATCCTCCTGGGCATCGGAACTGGGTTGGGATCCGTGGTCTTTTCCAAGCTCTACATCTTGAGTCAGCGGGCCATCGGCCGCTTCAAGAACCCCCAAACCCGCATGGTCCTCGCCGGGCTCTTGTTGGGTGCAGCGGTCGCTGCCCTTCCTCCGTTGTTTGGGGAAGGGTACGAAGTCATCAATTCCATGTTTTTGGGCTACTCCGACGTGTTGATCGAGGACATGTGGATGCTCGAAGGGTCTCTGGCCCTGCCGAGTCTTTTGGGTTGGCTGTTGCTGGCCGCGTGCCTCAAGCCCATGCTGACGGGGTTCACCGTGGGGGCGGGCGGCGTGGCAGGCATTTTTGCGCCGGCCTTGTTCGCCGGAGCCTTGGTGGGTTTTGCGTTTGCGCTGGGCGTCAACGGCTGGATCAACCCCACGGCCATGCCCATCGGCAACGCGGTTTTGGCGGGCTTGTGCGGCATGATGGCTGGGGTGCTGCACGCGCCCCTGACGGCCATTTTCTTGGCCACGGAGTTGAGTGGAGGGTACGGCCTGTTTGTGCCGTTGATGTTGACTTCGGCCATCGCGTTCACCACGTCGCGCGCCCTCATGCGCCACAGCATTTACACACGCGAATTGGCGGAACGCGGCGAGTTGTTGACCCACGACAAGGACCAGGCGGTGCTGACGCTGATGAACCTGAAGGAGGAGTTGGAGCAGGACTTTTTGCCGGTGCAGGCCCACTGGAATTTGGGGCAGCTCGTGGAAGTTGTGGCCCAAAGCCAGCGCAACCTTCACCCCGTGGTGGACGCCGAAGGCATGCTGTTGGGGATTGTGGATTTGCAGGACATTCGGCAGGTGATGTTTGACCAAAACCAATACCTGACCTTGCGCGTGGTGGACCTCATGACCCTGCCCCTCGCCGAGGTGCAGTGGGAGGACAAGATGGACGACGTGATGGCCAAATTCGAACAGTGCGGCGCCTGGAATTTGCCTGTGGTGGAGGGCGGACGGTACGTGGGTTTTGTGTCGCGGTCGCGCCTCTTCAACGCGTACCGGAAGTGGCTCAAGGCCACCAGCCTCGAGTGAGGGTCAGAGCTCGTGCTCCACAGCGCCTTCCAAGATGTAGTTCATCTGGTACACGTCGTCGGAGTTGAGTCGCAAGGTGCCTTTGAAGGTCAGGCGCTCGTCGGTTTGGTAAGCACGCTCGCTCTTGTCTGGGAACCGCAAGTCGATGACGGATTCAGGCCCCGCTCCCCCGCAGAAGAAGCAGTTGGCGAAGGGGTAACGGCTGAGAACGTAGAAGTCTTCGTCGACGTCCACAGGAATCATGTAGCCCGTGATGAAGAACGCCTTGCCTTCCGAGGCCACCACCGATTCTCCAAACTTGGGCATCCAGTAGTAGGCGTCGAGCTCTTCCAGGTAGACGTCGGTGAACTCCACGTCGCTCAACGTTTGCCACGTCAACTCCTCCAAGGCGTCGTCCGACACAACCTCAACCTCAGAGGCCTTGGGCGCTGCTGTGACCGGGCTGGGGTCAAGGCTGGCCAGTTTGGCCTCGCCGACGTGGCGAATCTGATCTTGGGTGGCTTGCGCGGCCTCGGAAGGGTGGCACATGCTGCTCCAATCCATCATGGACACAGCGACCAACGCCACGGCCGAGAACACAAACGTCAAGAAGCTGCTTCGTTTCATCAGGACGAAGTTAAGCTTCACTGAGGGTCTTGCTGATGTCCAGTCGCAAGGTGCGTTGAGCTGGAATGGCGGAAGCCACGAGCCCCACAGCGACCGCGGCGGCGGCCAAGGCGAGTTCCCCTGGCAGGGGCATCATCGCGCCCAGGCTGTAGTGGAATTGTTGCTCCACAAAGGCCGAGAGCACCACCATGGCGACGCGACTCAGGACCAACCCCAACAGCGTGCCGCCTGCGCTCAGAAGCCCACCTTCCACGAGCAACAGGGTGTACAACGTGCGGGGGGTGCCGCCCATGGTGCGCATCAACGCCAACTCGTGGCGCCGTGCCCGGATGTTGTCCAACACGGAAATGAAGATGCTGGCGAAACTCAGGGCCATGATGAGCATGGCGATGGCGCGAAGGGCCGCCGTGCCGAGCCCAAACTGCTGAGTCATCCGGTTGACTTCAATCGCCGGCAGGGCGACTTGCATGTTGGTGTCCCGAAGCTTGTTGGGGATGGTCAACACGGCCAGGGGGTTCCGCTTCTTGAGCAGCATCGCGGTGATTTCCCGCGTGCTGGGGTCGACCTCTTCCCCGTCGTGGGCATGCACGTCCCAAATGCTCTGGATCGAGGTGAGGATGAGTTGGTCCACCACGGTGCCACTCGGCTCCATGACACCCACCACAGTGAAGGTCCGGTTGGTGTGGATGTCGGTCTGGTCTGTGAGGCCGTGGGCGCTGAAAAACGTGTCCCCCAAGGTCAGGCCCGTGGCTTCCGCCACCTTCGCACCGAGCGTGACGTCGAAGGTCTTGTCCCACCAACCGCCGTCCGCCAATTCCGCGCCGTAGTGCTCCACGTAGCCCATGTCCGTGCCGACGATGCGGTAGCCTTCGTGGTTGTCCCCGTAGGCCAACGGGATGCCTGAGGCAATGTAGGGGTGCTTGACCACCTTCTGGGCCGCCTCCAAGGAGATGTTGCCGGTCGGAGCGTCGATGTGGTAGACGTTGGCCAGGATGAGTTGCAAAGGGCTGCCCTTGGCCCCCAACACCAAATCGATGTCCTTGATGTTGCGTTCAAAGGCGTCGTTCACCTGCTTTTCAGTCAGGAGCATCAAGCTGACCATCCCCACGCCAAAGGCCAACAAGGCCAGGCTCAACGCGGTCTGAAGGGGCTTGGCTTGCAAGTTTCGCAAGGCCTGTGTGGTCACCCCAAGGGTCATGGCCGTTGGGGGTTGAGGGTGACGCACGCCGCGTACCGGTCCTTCAAACGTTGGTCGTGGGTGACGACCACGAGGGTGGCGTCGGCCGCTTCTCGGTCGAGGATGTCCATCACCGCCGCGGCGCTTTCGTCGTCCAGGGCAGAAGTGGGTTCGTCGGCGAACATCACCTTGGGCTTGTGCAGCAACGCACGGGCAATGGATGCACGCTGCTGTTCGCCCACGCTGAGCTCATGCGGCCTTGCGCCCGCGCGGTGTCCGATGCCCAGGCGGTCCAGCATGTCGTCCATTTTGGCTTCGAGGTCTTCAGGGATTCGGCCGGTGGTCAGTTGGTGAGGCAAGGCCAAATTCTCGCGCACCGTCAAGCTTTGCACAAAGTGCGCCTGCTGGAAGATGACACCAACTTCGGCGCCTCTCCAACGGTCGAGTTCTCGGTCGGTGCTGGTGTGCAGCGATTTGGACCCCACCGTCAACCTCCCTGACGTCGGGGTCAAGAGCCCGCAGAGCAGGTGGAGCAAGGTGGTTTTGCCGGCACCGCTGTTGCCCAACAGGAGCATTCGGTCTCCCTGGGCACATGAAAAATTGGGAAAGCTCAGGACGGGTCCAGCCGCGTCGTATTGAAACTTCACCCCCTCAATGCTGACCATGTCCCGAAGGTACGCAGGCGGTGCGTGAGATTGGCTTTAGCTTCGCAAACCAAGCACAGGCAATCATGAATTTTTGGCAACGTCTTTCGCGTTTTGGCATCGGCATCTTCTTGGGCACTGCACTTTCCCTGTACTTCTTCGGTGGACGGGGATGCGGGTCGTGGTTGCCTTCCGCCCAAGTCCGCAAAACCATCGTGGAAGGCGGGATTCAGTTCTCTCCTGAATTGCGTGCATCGCAGCCTGACCTGACCGTGACAGACGTCCTGACGTACGTCGGGTCCGCGGACGTGGACTTCGGGGCTAGTGGCACGCGGGAACAGCCTCAATGGTATGTGCTCTCCGGAGCGGTGGAAGGGTCGCCCTTGACGGGCATCGAAGTCGTGTTGATGGACACGGCCAGCGTCGTCCGCCACGTGGACCTCGCGCGCTGATCAGCCCCGCTGCAGGGCCTGCATTTCCTTGTAGAGCTTTCGAGCCTTTTCCAGCTTGACAGGGTCCACGTCGCCCTCGACCTTGCGCTGTTTGGTGTGCGGCTGGTAGGCGTCCCACTCCACTTCGGCGCCGACCTCTTGGGTCAGGGCCGCCAAGACTTCGGTGGGCTGTTTGCAATACCGCTCGTACCCGATGAAATGAAGGCGGTGGCGGTCCATCGCCAAGGCCGCTTCGTAATGGGTGATCCACAAGTCGAGCCAGTGGTTCAGCGTGTTGCAATCGCCTTGCGGAAGCGGGGTGTCCTCGGTGAATTTGAACGGCTTTTGGCCCAGCCCAAACTCGTGGTGCGCCAGCCAATCCATGTAGGTCTTCACGAAGGGGTCGTCCTGTTGCATCGCGCAGTACTTCAGGTGCATGGCGCGGAGCGAGGCGGCGTGGGTCAAGGGCTCGCGAAACATCACCACTGCGTGAAAGTCCCGGTTGTGTTCCCGCAGGGAAGGGTAGCGAAGCAGGGCGTTGTTGTTTTTGGCCACGTACATCGCACCGGGGTGGGGGGCGGTGGCCAGGGCGATGCCTTGGTAGTCCAAGTAAGTTTCATGGCATGCGGCATCGACGCCGTGCGCGACGACCGCGTTGTCTTGGACGTAAGGTTTGGCCGCCACGGTTTGGAAAAACACCTCTTCCAGCGCCTCGGCCGAGTCGTTGCCGACCATGATGCCGTCGCCGTGGCTGCGTTCTTTTTTGGGGCTGGAGGTGGGGTTGTGCACGCGGCGCCAGGTTCCGGGGGCCAGGACCAGCGGCATGTTGGCGTAGTTCAAACTGTGAAATGCCCCACTGGCCACGAGCCGTTCCAGCATGCTCGTGGTGCCGGCCCGCGCCAACCCGGTGACCAACAAAAACTTCCGGTTGGGGGTTCCGCCCCGGGCTTTCCACGCTCGGATTTCGCGGCGCATCAGCGCGGCGTGGACATGGGGGTGGTCCAGGACCATCTTGTGCAGCAACTGGGACAGCGGAGAGTGGTCCGACTTCGCAGCCCCTGCCCGCGCTTGGCGGGGCAGCTCTTTGGGCACCACGAAGGCCAGCGTGCCGCCCACGGACACCGCCGCGATGCCTTGCCAGGTGGCCAGAAAGCCGAGGCCAAGACCGTCCACGAACATGCACGGCGTGGCGATGCACGTGCCCCCAGCCACCACCAAACCCAGGAATTTCAGGAGCGCCCCGACCAGCGAAGAGGTGGCGCTCTCCAAGGCCGTCAGTTTGTCGTCCTCGGGGACGTCGGACAGCATGCCGTCAAGCACCGCCATGCTGGAAAGGGCCAGCCTGTGGAGCTGAGGGGCGTTGTGCCGGAGCAGCAGGAACGCCGCGTACGAGGCGAGGGTCAGGAAGACGGGCGCCCAGGTCACCGGTTACTTCTTGAAGATCTTCTTCAACCGAAGCCAAACGATGTAGCCCAAGGCCGCCACCACAATGCCTCCGACGAGCAGGGTCAGGGCGATGGCGCCTGCGCCCATGGAAGGTCCGATGTAAGCGAGGCAAGCGGGCAGAAGGGAGGTGGCAGTCAACATCATGGCGTGGGGATGATTCGGGTCCAGTTGGGCAAATGGTGGTGGCCTTCGTGGTGCGACGGCATGACGTCCTTGTACAGGATGCCGTCCTCGCCAAGCACCCAGAGGACGCCGGAGTTTTGTTCTTCCACGAACACGTCGCCGCCGGGCAAGAACTCCTGAAGGCCTTCGCTGAAGGTCATGATTTCACCTTCGCGCATGGCGTCGTTGTGGACCTCCGAGAAGGAGCCGTCGGCCAGGCTGAACGAGACCACTTCGGAGTACCAATGCTTGAGCTGCACTTGGTCCTTGGAGATGGGGTACTTGTGGGCACCGCTCGTGTATTTGCCCGTGTTCTCTTGGGTCGCGTTGTTGAAGATGGCGAGGGTCTGGTCGTCCAAGATGTCCACGTCGTGCTGGGCCGCCAGGGGGCCGTCGATGACCCGAACCACCTCGCCTGTGGACGGGCGGAAGTGCAACACCGCTTGGAGGTTCCTGAAGCTCAAGAACAGGTCGCCCTCCTCGAAGAACGGGCCGCCAAACAGGGCCGGCTCCACGTCGTTCAGGTGAAGGGGGTCCTGCGGGTCGCCCGACCGCAGGATGAGGTGCTCCAGGCCGTTGTCGCGAAGGATGTCGGCGCACGACTTGAGGTAGGTGATGTGTCCGTTTTCAGGGTCGATGCGCGCGATGCTGTTGTCGAGGAAATGGACCTTTTTCTGATCCATGGTGTAGCTCCCGCGGTACGCGATGTGTCGTCCGCCGCGTTCCCATTGCATCACGCACGCCCAGATTTGGCCTTGCGCGTCCAGGTTGATTGCATGGTGAAAGCTCAAGCTGTCTTGCCGCCAAACCATCTGGGAGGCCGAGTCCAAACGGAAGAGCGGGCTCCGGTTGGTGATGAAGGACACCACAGATCGGTCCTCCAGCAACAAGGGGTGGTGGATGCGCCAGTGCGGTTTCACGGGAACCTTGTCGGAAGGGACCACCCAACGGTGCCCGACGTCGCCGTTGCGCAGGTTCCACAAGTCGATGTTCCGGCCAGCGTCTTCGTTGGAATAGGCGGACAACGCCCACACGTCTTGGTCCAACCGGTTGACCGACGTCCAATCCTCAGGGGTGGGGATGAACGTTTGCGGAAGGGTTTGGGCCTCCTTCACCGACTGCTTGAACAAGTCCGGAAACCCAGCAAGCATCTCGAGTGGCTTGTTGGCCACCCCGAAGTCCCGGTCGCCCTTCGTGCGGTGTTTGACGGCCCATCCAAACACAGACAAGGCCGCCAAGACAAGGACGGTTTGGGCGAGGAAAAGGGCGAGTCGGTTCACGGCGCGAAGATATCAAGGTTGGCGACCCGCCACGACCAGGTCCAACGCACGTGCACGCCGCCCGTCGTGCACCACGAGCACATGCCGCCCAGGCGTCAGCCGACCGACTTGCACGTCCAGGCCTCGGCCTTGCGTCACTTCGCGGCTGCGGCCGTCGAGCAACGTCCAAGTGATCTGATGGCCTTGCGAAGCTAGCGGTCCGTCGATTCGGAGGTTTTCCGTGCGGGGGCCGACGAGGTTGGGGAGGAGCCGCCAAGCATCGGCGCCTTCAGGGACTTGGTCCACGTCCAGGGTGGTGAAGAGGAGGTCGTTGTGGACCCCGAAGCCAGGCGTCTCCAGCGACCAGCTGTCCAGCGGGCCCAGGCTGTCGATGCGCAGCAGGCACGCGTTCCAGGTGTCGTTGAGCGCGCCACGGGTGCTGCCTGCCACCCAGATTTGGCCCAAGCTGTCGACCGTCAACCGGGATGGATCGTCTTCGAAGAGGGTGCCCCACGCCCCCTGGCCGACGTACCCGCCGCCCGGGGTGTAGTGGGTGAGGAGCATGCTTTGGTCCAAGGCCGTGACCACGTCGGTTTGGGTCAATTTCAGCCACCCGTCCTCGGTGAAGGCCAAATCTCGGCCAGGCCGTTCGCCCGCGGTCGGCCCGTACAAGAACCCGTTCAGGTTCCCGGTCAGGGCGTTCAAGCTGATCAGGCTGTGCAACAAGGCCCCGCCGCCTGAAGGCAAGTTGCGCTCGTAGGATTGAAGCACCCGAACGTTGCCGTTGTGCCCCAACGCCAGGGCTTCAGCCTGGCTCCAAGTCTGGGGCACGGTGTCGGGTTGGTGAAACTCAAACGCCATTTGCCCCAAGGGGTACATGCCCCAAATCGCGGTGCGGGTTTGGCCCGATTCGGTGCGAGATCCGACACTCACCAGGAGGTTGTTCACCACCATGGCGTCGCGGATTTCGTCGTTCACCCCATTCTCGCCGCCCCAGTGTTTCAAGTTCCCGGTCTCGAGGGAGATGGCGGTGGGGCGGTTCCCGATCGCGCCGATCACCCAACGCTCGCCCAACCATTCCACCGAGCAGGTCGGACGGAACCCTTGCGTCAGGGGAGGCACCGTGGTGCCGCGCCACACCCCTGTGGAATCGAAGGTGTGGATGGCCGCGTGGTACCCGTTCTCTGTGGTCAAACGCCAGGTGAGGACCTCGACCACCCCCGGTTCTTCTGACCACCCGTTCATGGCCATTTCAAACATCACGTCCCCAGGGGTCAGGGCGGTCCAATCGACCTGGAGGTTTTGGTCGTAGTGCACCACGTAGCCGCGCACGTCTTGGGTGTTGGGCAGTTGGGTGGACCCCAGCAAGAAGGCGCCCGCGCCATGAGGCACCACGACTTCGCCAAATTCTTCTCCCTGGCCGCCCACGGCTCGGAATTCCACCTGGGCCTGTGCGCCCCACAAGCACATCGACATGGCAAACATCCACGAGGCGCGTGCGATGTGGGTGGTCGTTTGAAGTTGAATCATGGTCGTTGCGTCTTCACCACGCGTGTGGTCTGTGAGGTTTGTTGTTCAGGGTCCCAGGCCATCACCACATACAACCCTGGCGGCATGCCTTGGAGGTCAATGCGGAACACGGGCGCCGCAGGCCCCTGCTGCCACACCCGACCTCGCGTGTCGACGAGTCGGTAGGTGGACCGGGCGCTGAGGTTGCCTGAGACGAGCACGCGATCTTGGGCGGGGTTGGGCTGCGCCATCAAATCTTCGCCCGTCGGATTGTCGGGGAGGGTGGGGTGCCCCACCCAGGACACCCAATTCAGGGCCGACAACACTGCTTGGTGGGCGTTCACCTTTCCGTGGCCCCACTCCACATCGCCCTCCGCTGGGAGGGCCCCCGTTGCTTGGTCGTGCCGGGCCGTGGCTTCCAAAATGTCTCGCACGTCGGAGGGGGAGAGGTTGGGGTTGGCCTCGAGCATCAACGCCACGATGCCGGCCACAGCAGGGCTGCTCATGCTGGTGCCTGAAAGCTTGGCGAACTCGTAGGTCGTCCAGTCAAATTCGACCTCCTCGGTGACGGCGTACGTGCCGTCTCGGAACGAGCTCAACGACGACTCCACGTTCACGCCTGGGGCGCTGACGTTGGGCTTCAGGCGGCCGTCAAGTGTGGGGCCGTGCGACGAGAAGTAGGCCAGGCTCCCCCCCACTTCGGTGCCTTGGGAATTCAGGTGCTCCGAGGCGTAGGCCCCGATGGCGATCACACTTTCGCCACACGCCGGTTGTTGGATGCCGTACGCCGGTGTGCCCTGCAACCAGCCGGATGTGGCCGCTTGAAAGTCTTGTCCCCAGTTGCCCACGTCGTTGGACAGGTGGGTGTGGTTCCAAGCGTGCACCTTGCCTTGGTCGGCGGTCATTTGAAGGGCCACGCCCAAGCCGGTGGTGCCCTTGTGAATGCGGAGTTGCAGAAAGGGCCTCCCGTTGTCTGGGTGGGCGGCCTCTGCCACCACGTCGTACACGAACGTGTCTTCCATGGCCACGTGAATGCTGTCGAGCATGAAGGGGCCGTCGGCCGTGCTGAACCACGGGCTTTGGTTCACCTCGGTGCTGGCGCCCACGGTGACCATGAAATTGGCGCTGAAAGCTTCGCCTGGTTCGCCCCAAAGGGTGAGGTTTTGGCCCCAAGCATGGGGATGCGCACTGAGCGGGTAGAACTGCACCTTGGAGCGGGCGGTGTCGCCTGCGGTGGTGAAGGTGTGTTCGATGTGGAAGTCGCTGTCGCCGTTGTTCCCGTTGGAACTCACGAACACGACGCCGTCTTCCGACAAGCCGTCGATGAACACGTTGCTCAAGGAGGTGCCGTCTGGGGTTCCCCACTGTGGCAGTCCCCAGCTGTTGTTGATGACCAAACGTTTGTTGTCCGCCACCGCCACGTCTTGCATCCAGGCGAACGCATCCAGCGCCGCGGCCTCGTCCACCATCAGCGTGGCCAAAAGCAATTCCGACGCTGGGGCCATGCCGGTGAGCCCGGCTCCGGCGCCCCCGCCGGCCGCAATGCCCGCCACGTGGGTGCCGTGGGTCGAGTACCCGTACACGTTGGACGTGTCGCTTCCCAAGAGTTGGATTTCCCATGGCTCCAGCGACGCGACCCCATAGTCGAAGCCGTCCGGAGCCTCCCCGGCGGTGCGGTATTGGTCCCAAACTCCCCGGATCCGGGATGCGGTCAAGGCCGTGTCGTAGAACATGGGATGGGTGTAGTCGAAGCCCCAGTCGAGGACCCCGACAAGGACTCCTTCGCCG
Source organism: uncultured Flavobacteriales bacterium (assembly GCA_938084585.1). GTDB lineage: Bacteria > Bacteroidota > Bacteroidia > Flavobacteriales_D > Sanyastnellaceae > UBA11663. The sequence continues at coordinate 140 of CALKFF010000013.1, read as the reverse complement.
TGAAACGCGGTCGGCAGGTCGAATCCGGCGTGCACGCTGTCCACCCGTGTGCCGTACCGCGCTTTGTCCAGGTCAGGCACCGCCCGCGACGCCAATTCCACCCGGTCCATGGGCAAGGTGGCCAGCAGGTCCAGGTGATT
>CALKFF010000012.1 GCA_938084585.1 uncultured Flavobacteriales bacterium | reverse complement strand
GCTGAATTCTGTCGGATTCTTGGTTTATTTGAGCATGAGACCGACCCCACGAATCCTTGCCATCCTCTTGTTGGGCCTTGCCGGCATCTTGCTCGGCGTCACATTCAAACTCAACCACCTCATGGGAGCCCCCAGCCTGTTCAATGTGGGGGTTGTGGTGACCGTTGTGGGCGTCGTGCTCTGGGTGGTCCAGCTTGTGCGGGGCGAGGCCAAATGACCCGCTGGAGGTGGTTGTGGGTTGCGGGGATGTTGTGGTGTGCACAACCCGCGAACGCCCAATTGTGTGGCCAAGACTACGACGCCCAGGTGGCGGCCATCCACGCCCGTGCAAGCCAGCTGAAGGGTGAACAACCACGGCTTGTGTTGCTTGGAAGTTCGTCTTTCAGATTTTGGCCCGCAACAGACACCGTGTTCAGCCATTTTGAGGTGGTGAATGCGGGGTTTGGCGGGTCTTGCTTTCAGGACGCTTGGCGGCTGCGCGACACCTTGATCTACGCTTTGAATCCCGACGTCCTCATGATTTACGAGGGGGACAACGACCTGCACGACCGCCTAGCCATGGACGACATCGTGGCCACCGCATCCATGTTGCTTGAAGACGTGTCCTTAAGAATGCCCAATCTCGACGTGGTTGTGGTCGCCCCGAAGGCGTCGCCCGCCAGGTACCAACTGAAAGACAAATACCTCGAGCTCAACGCTGCCCTCCGTCTGTTGGCCATGGACCATGGCGCACATTGGTTGGATTTCTGGGACGTTCAACACCGAGAGGACGGCGCGTTGAGGGACGACTTGTTCATCGACGACCGCCTCCACCTCAACGACAAAGGGTACGAGGTGTGGGTGCGTGAATTGCGGCGTCAACTGCCTTGGTTGGACCCCGCCCAACCCTGAACGCCTGCTTACAGCAAGTTGATGCGGCTGGCCAAGGTGTCCTTGTACGAGCCGCCCACCGGGATTTCCTTTTCGATGCCCTCCACGGTGATGTTGCCGTGCTTCATGCTCTCGATGGCATGCAGGTTCACGATGTAGCTCCGGTGAATGCGAATGAAGCGTGGGTCGGAAAGTTTGCGCTCCACTTCTTTCATGGTGCTGTGGATGGTGTACGCCTCAGCCCGGGTGTGGACCACCACGTAATCCTTGAGCGCTTCCACAAACAACAAATCCTCCTGCTTCACGCGCATTAAACGGCTGCGGTTCTTCACGAAGATCACTTCCGCGTCTTCCTTGTGCTCAGCCATGGTGCGCAGGAAGTCCGCCTCCGTCTTCAATTCCAATTCCTTGCTGTGCTTGTGCAGGGCCATCTCCACCGCGGTTTGGATGTCGACTTCTTTGAACGGCTTGAGGATGTACCCGTGAGGCTCCGCGTGCTTGGCCTTGGACAGGGTGTTCTCGTCGGCGTAGGCGGTCAAGAACACCACGGGAATGTCCATGTGCTTCTTGATTTCTCCAGCAGCCTCGATGCCTGTCATGTCGCCCTTGATCATGATGTCCATCAAGGCGAGGTCGGGCTTGTGCTTTTTGGCGAGTTCAATGGCCTTGTCGCCGTTGTCCGCCGTGGCCACCACGTTGTACCCCAGCTTGTTCAAGCAGCGCTCGATGTCTTTGCGAACAATGCTCTCGTCTTCCGTCACCAAAATGTCGATGGCCATGGTCTTGAATCTTCGTTGTGAATGATTTACCGCACGACGAAACGTCACTTGGTTGGAGTAAATCTAACCAAAAAGCTGCACCCCTTTCGTCCTTCGTTGGTGCTGGTTACCACCAATTCCCCATCGATTTGTTCTGTCAGCGCCTGAACCAAATACACCCCCAACGAATCGTTTTTGGCAAAGTCCATGTCGGGCGGCAACCCCACCCCCTCGTCGCTCACTTCGAGCTCCACCTGGCCGTTGGCCACGTTTTGGAACCTCAAGGTGATGACACCTCGGTCCACCTCCGGGTAGGCGTATTTCAACGCGTTGGAGACAAGCTCGTTGGTGATGAGGCCGCAAGGAATGGCTTGGTCCAGGCTGAGGAGCACCTCGTCGAATTGGGTCTCCAAAATGATCTCGCACCCCGCCCGTGCGTAGCTCTGGGTGAGGTTGGTGCTCAACCGCTGGAGGTATTCCGAGAAGCTGATGTTGGCGAAGTCCGTGTCGCGGTACAACGACTCGTGGATGAAGCTCATGGTCGCAATCCGATTCGTGCTTTCCTCCAACAAATCCAAGGTCTGCTGGTCTTGAACGAACGACTTCTGGAGGTTCAACATGCTGCTGATGACCTGGAGGTTGTTCTTCACCCTGTGGTGCACTTCCTGCAGCAACACCTCCTTCTCTTTCAGCGCGCTTCGGATGGCCCGGTCAATCTCTTTTCTTTCGGTGATGTCGTAGGCGATGCAGCTGATCTCACGTCGGTCGTCTCCCAACGACACAGGGTTCAAGAAGACCTGGTACCACCGTCCCTCTCCATGTGCGGTTTGCAACGGCAGTTCAAACGACTGAGCAATGCCCTCCATCGCCTTCAGGAACAACCTCAATTGACCTTGGTACGGCTTCTCGTCAACAGCCTTGGAAATGGTCTCGATGAACGAGGGGTTGTCGGAGAACGACAGTCCAAACTCGTCTTCGAAAATGGACTTGAAATTCTTGTTGTATGCCGTCACCCGGTCCGCACCGTCCATGGTGAACATGATCATGTTCTCGGTGGAGTCGAAGATGGACTCCAGTTTGGCGCTTTGTGTTTTTGCTTGGGCCTCGTGCAAGCGCATGTCGGTGATGTCGAGGAAAATGCCACGAACGCTCTTGGGCTTCCCTTTGGAGTCCTTTTGCACGCTCGCCCCTCCAAGCATGGTGAGCACCTGGCCGTCGGCCGCCACAAACTTCCGCTCTTCTCGAAAACCTTCAAGCGCCTTCATCCAAGTCTTGCCACGCTTGGGCAACCCCTGCATCACGTCGTGCACCGTGCGCTTCGACAATTCGATGGCTGAATACCCCAGGAGCTCGTTGAACGACGGATTGACATACGTGAAATACCCTTGGTCGTCCAGGGTGAAAATCGCGTCGTTCGCGCCTTCCAAAATGTTCCTGTAGCGCTTTTCGCTGGCCTCCAATTCTTGTTGGGCAATCTTCGCTTCGGTGATGTCCCGGCCCACCGCCATGGCCCCGAAGGTGCCGTCCTCCTCGTTCTTCATGAGGGCGAGCGTGAGATACATTGGGAACGTCTCTCCGTTCTGACGCCGTCCTGTGGTCTCCCCTGAGAAGGTTAAATTCTGAACCAATGCATCTCGCACGCGCTCTGCCTCCTTAACGTCGGTAATGAATTCTCGGAAGTTGTACGATTTCGGGTCGTCACCCATGTCCAACCCAAACTCCACCGCGAACGCATGGTTGTACTGGTACAACATGCCGTCAGGGCCGAAGGCGACGATCATGTCGATCGACGACTCGATGATGGATCGGTTGAACCGCTCGGCGTCGGCCAGACGGGTCTGGGTTTGTTTGTGCCGTTCAATTTCCTCCTTGAGCAACTGGTTGGATTCCTCGGCAAGCGCCGCACGCATTTGCTCACGCACCAACGCCACCCGTGTCCGAAGGTCCGACACCGTCACCTGAACGGCCGCAGAACGGTCGTGGAAAGACAGCGTCATGCGAATGCCCACTTCGACCACCGTGTCGCCTTGCATCATGCGGACTTCACGGTAAGGCGGCCTCTCCCCCATTTCTACCAAACGGATGTCCTCACGAAGGACCGCCTGGTCGTCTTCATGAAACAACGACGCGAATTCCGCGTCGTACACTTCGTCCTCCATGCGCATGCCCAGCAAGTCCAAGATGCCTGGGTTGGTGTACTTCACTTTGCCTCTCACCATCAACACCAAACCCATCGGGCTGGTCTCCACCAACATCCTGAAACGTTCCTTGGTTTGGAGAAGGTCCAGTTCCGTGCGCTTCCGCTCGGTGATGTCGTACACCATCAATACGGTTTGGTTGGTCGTGGTGTCCGACGATCGCGTGGCCTCCAAGTGAATCTGCGCCCCTTGCTGGGTGACGCCCTGAAGCTCCACACGCGACCTCGCAAACTTCCGAGCCCCCAAGCGCTGCCAATCACGGGCGTTGACCATGTTGAGGATGTCTTCTCCGATGGGGAGTTCCTTCCACCCAAACAGGATCGCGAACTGCTCATTGGCATCCACGATTTCCGTTCCCTCCAAAAACGCAATGCCCTCCATCGCGTGTCGGGCCAGGGTCCTGAACCGCTGCTCGCTCTCGCGGATGACTTGCTCGTACATCATGCGTTCGCTGATGTCGCGGATTTGCATGAGCACCTTGCCATCGCCAGTGGGGACGGCCTTCCACTCCCCTTCAAACACAGTGCCTGTCTTGCGACGAATCAGGCAGCGCATTTTGGCCGCACGGCCTTGCAGCACCCGCTCGTATTTGGACTCAAACAACCCCTCCTCGTCGCCTTGCAACTCCCAAAGTCCACATTGCGCGTCCCAAATTCGATCCACCCCAGCTTCAGCGGAGGACCAGTCCAGCACACGGCAGGCCATGGAATTCCAAGCCAACGGCTTTCCCTCGGAAATCAAAATCATGGCCTCAGGGCAGGCTTCCAACAACTGCATGTCTGGCGTCTTCGTTCCCATGTTCAGCGTGTTCCGTCGCGGCGCTTGTCCACTTTGGACCCATCGACCTTGCGGAGTTTTCCGTAGTTGTAAATGTATTCGTGCAGCAAGTTGCCTTGGTCGTCGTAGAGACGCCACTTGCCATGCTTGGCACCGCTTTCATGCTTGCCCACCTCCTCGAGGACCCCGCTGGGGTGCCACGACCGGTGTTTTCCCTCGGGCTGGCCAAAGGAGTAAGCCCCTTCAAACCGAACCACATTCGACGCGTCGGTGATGCGCCAGACGCCGTCTTTTTGGCCTGCGAGGTATTGGCCCTCCTCCAAATGGTTGTGGACGTTCCGAACCCAAGGTCCCTCCGGATCTCCACCGACAAATGTGCCCTTCACCAAAACGTCCCCCACAGTGTCCAATTCCAAGAACTCGCCGTCCAACTTCCCCCGGGTGTAATCTTCCTCTCTGTGAACCTGGCCACCAGGGTACCACCACGTCCACGTGCCATGAAACGCCCCTTGACGGTACTTTCCTTCTTGTTCTTTCTCACCTGTGATGCGGTAGAAGGTCCACTTGCCTTCACGCAATCCTGACTCGTACATCCCTTCTGCGCGAATTTGCCCGTTGGGCCAAAACTCACGCCAAGGTCCTTCCTTCGTGCCATCCTTCAAGGTGATGCCCTCTGCCACCAACTCATCCTGGTCGAAGAGGGCGCCAGCCACCACTTCCCCCTGGGCGTTGAATGTCCGACTCACACCTTGCTTGACCCCTTGGATGTACATGGTGGTGCTCTCGAGGGATCCGTCGCTTCGACGCACCTCTCGAAGCTCTGGTTGTGCTTCTTCCTCCATCTCTTCCACCACCAACTCCCCCATGTCGTAACGCTCCACCCGCACCAGGGTGCCACGTGCGTCGAAGTATTGAAACAACCCATGGCGCTTGTCGCGCACGTAGGGTCCAGATTCCAACACCCTGCCACTGGCGTGGAACACTTTCCACTGGCCTGTCTTTCTTCCCTCCTCGTCCCAGCGGTTGAACACCTCGCTGGCGACCAGCCTGTCGTTCTTGTACCACCTGAACCCGTGAGGTTCTTCCCGAGGATTGAACTGCACCGCTTTTCCTTCCCTGACGTTTCGTTGATAGGGTGTGGTCAACTTCAACGTGCCGTCGGCTCGAAATGACTTGGCCTCACCTTCTTTTTGGCCTTGAACCCAGACCACCGAATCTGTCAACACCCCTTCCTGATGAAGAACTTGAACGCCATGTTTCATGCCTTGGCGGTAATGCACTTCCTCGCGGACCTGACCCAGATCGTAAAACCACCATCGCCCTTCAGGCAGGTTGTTCTCGCGGGCACCTTCGCTGATCAATTCTCCAAGCTCACTGTAACTCTTCCACACACCAACAGGCACCCCATCCACCATGCAACCTTCGCTGGCCAACGCACCATTGGCGTGTTCAAACTTGGTCCAAAGGCAATCTGAAATCTCAGCTTGAGACACCATCCAACATGGTTGTCCACAGCTTACAATGAAAATGAATTTTTTAAAAGAAGAGAGAATGATTGTAGTAGGCTTGTGCACAAGTGGGAAAACTGAACGTCCAAGGCCTTGACAAATTGAGTTGTGCACCAACCGTGCACACAACCAAGGCTTGGATGTTGAAATTACCACGTTGATTGACAGAAGACAACCACCTCTGTCCACAGGTTGTGCAACACGAGAATGTGGATGAAAAGTGGAGGTTGGGCGTTGTGAAGAACGTGGGACTTTCGGTGTGAAACGCGTGTGAAAAGGAGCACCATTTTGTTTGGACGCGAAGGGGTGCGTCTGGCTTAGGTGGAATGGGGTGTCCTTCCAAAAAAAGTTCTTGGCCGATGCCAACAGGTTCATCCACGTCGATTGTGGGTATTTTCGAGGCATGGTAGTAAGCATCGGATGTGACCACGCTGGTCCAGAATTAAAATCACTGATTGTGAATCATTTGGAATCCAAGGGTCACACCTTGGTGAACCGTGGAACAGATGGCCCTGAGAGTGTGGACTACCCAGACCATGCCCATGCAGTGGCCGACGATGTGGCCACCGGCCATGCACAACTGGGCATCTTGATTTGTGGATCGGCCAACGGCGTGGCGATGACGGCCAACAAACATGCCGAGGTGCGCGCCGCATTGGCTTGGACGCCGGAAGTGGCTGCTTTGGGCAGACAGCACAACAACGCCAACGTGTTGTGCATTCCTGCGCGCTTCGTGTCTGAAGAAGTGGCCCTCAGCATGGTGGATGCTTTTTTTGAATCCGAGTTTGAAGGCGGCCGTCACGAACGTCGGGTGGGCAAGATTGCTTGTGCCATGACCTTGCTGCTTGGCATGGTGTCTGGCGTGTGGGCTCAAACGTTCAATGTGTCCCAGATCCAATTGGATGAGCGGGAGCTCAGCATCCAGTTGAACATCCTGGCAAGCGATGGTTTTGAAGGACGGGAGACCGGTGAGCGTGGCCAAAAGAAAGCAGCTGCCTACCTCGAAGCCTACTACGAGTCCAAGGGATTCGAGCCATGCAACAACGGTTCGTTCTTCCAAATGGTGCCACTGGTCAACAGCCAGATCACCGGTGGAACTTTGAACGTCGGCGACGACACGCTGGCCTTGGTGGACGACTTTTTGGTGTACCCCGGACTTGAACGCCCCAAGGTTTCCGATGTCAAACTCACCTTCGTCGGGCACGGCATCGTGCAAGAAGGTTGGAACGACTACAAGAAGTTCAAAGGCGAAGGCATGGTGGTCATGCTCGACGGCCAACCGGAAGGCATGGAGGAACAACCCCTCAGCTCCAAGCGCCTGGTGGCCGATTCTTTGGGTGCAGAAGCCGTCATTGTGGCCATGCCTGACGAGGCGTTCGAGACACGCAAGAGCCGGATGAAGAAGTGGATGTTGCGCAAGTCCACGTCTCTGAATCGGGAGAAAGAAGGAGAAGGCACGGACCTTCCAACTTTGTTCATCAAGCAAAGCACCCTGGATATGTGGTTGGCGGAGACCAAACTGAAGTCCATCCAGAACCACACAGACAAGGTGGCGTCAGGCAAACCGACCAAGGCTTTGGCATTCAAGCAGACTGCCACGTTGGACATCCTCCAAACCACCCGAGAATACGAGGCTGAAAATGTGTTGGCGTTTTTGGAAGGGTCGGACCCAGAACTGAAAGATGAAGTGGTGGTCATCACATCCCACTACGACCATGTGGGCATCATTGATGGAGAAATCCATAACGGTGCGGACGACGATGGGTCAGGCACCGTCACGGTGATGGAACTCGCCCGTCAGTTCAAGATGCTTGAAGATGCGCACGGCATGGGGCCACGTCGCAGCGTGTTGTTCATGAATGTGGTGGGTGAGGAAAAAGGGTTGTTGGGCAGCGAGCACTACGCAGACCATCCTGTGTTCCCCCTGGAAAACACGGTAGCCAACCTCAACATCGACATGATTGGACGGACCGACGCCGTGCATCCAGACGATCCGCGGTACGTCTACCTCATTGGAAGCGACAAGCTGAGTTCAGAGCTTCATGCGATCAGCGAAGAAGCCAACACCACCTTCACCAACCTAGCGCTTGATTACACTTACAATGCGCCGGACGACCCCAACCGATTCTACTACCGCAGCGACCATTACAACTTCGCCAAGAACAACATTCCTGTGATTTTCTACTTCACAGGTGTGCATGAGGACTACCACAAGCCGGGAGACGACGCCCACAAAATCATGTACCCCAAGATGGCTGAAATCGGCAAGTTGGTCTTCCACACGGCGTGGGAATTGGCCAACCGCGATGCACGGATTATAGTCGACCAGGTCAACGACTTTCCGAGCGACCGCTGAGCCGTTCCATCTGGGACCGGAAGAACGCCGTTTCGAGGGCATACCCCTCCCCTGTCGCAGGTCCGTTGAATCCTTTGTGAACCACAGGTTCGCCTTCCAATGGCCAAAACACCGTTGTGGGGAAGCTGTGGATGCTGTCGAGCGCTGGAATGGACTGGGCTGCTGCCGTTTTGCTGGCGCGACCACCCAAGAGCACAGGCCAATCCATGCCCATCTCTTGTTTGAATTGCGACAGCCGCGACAACGCCGTGGAATCTGTGGTGCGCTCGTAGCCCAAGGTGAGGAATTGAACGTTGGGGTAAGATTCAGCCAGAGACACCATCAAACGCGCTTCGTCCATGCAGTTGGGACACCACGTGCCCATGATGTCGACGGCAAGTCCTGTTTTTCCGTCCCTTCGAAGCCGGTCTTTGTTCCACACCTCCGCTTGCCCCGAGGGGTTGGTGCCAAAGAAGAGCAGCTGGTCCACCACCACGTCCTGGCGACCGCTGGTCCACACATGGGATTGTGTGGCACGTTTCATCCCGCCAAACGTGGTGCGGTAATGCGTCCCTGAGAGGAATTGTCCACCGACCAAGGAATCGTTCCGAAGTGTGGCGTCGAAACGGAACAGGTGTGAACCATCGAATGTGTTCAAAATCAATTGATTGTTCACAAACGTTCCAGCAAGGTGGCGGTAGTCTCCTGTCGGTGTGCTGATTGTGGCCCATGCCGAATCTTGACAGCGCTCCAAGACCAACAACCCTTCCGACGTGTCCCAGTAGGTGGTGTCTCGTGCCCCTGATGTCGATTGAGCGTTGGTCAACGGTTCCAATCGGACTGGTACCTGGTAATTGTTGGGCCGAAGCGAATCTGTCCAAACACCTTCCCACACCTCCCCCACCCAAGATCCTGACCAACTTCCGTTGAAGACAGGCAAACGGTGGTTGCCTGACGCTGTGAGGGCCAATCGAATGCGTTCGCCGCCGTTGTGCACGGTCCATCCAGTGGCACTGTGGGTCGCCAACACCGTGGTTGGGGGATCTGTGGCGAACGACGCCACGTACATGTCATCATCATGGCGTTCAGAGGAAGATTCGCAGCCGATGACACCCACAAGAAGGGCCAGGATGGCGCACCAAAAAGGGCCGCCATTGGCAGCCCTTTTGAGATTGGACAGGTCCACGTTCATGAACCCAAAGTACATCAGAGGTCGAATTTGATGCCTTGGGCCAGCGGCAAATCCGTGCCGTAGTTGATTGTGTTGGTTTGACGACGCATGTAAGCTTTCCAAGCGTCGGATCCAGACTCGCGGCCCCCTCCTGTTTCTTTCTCACCGCCAAACGCTCCGCCAATTTCAGCGCCAGAGGTGCCGATGTTCACGTTGGCAATGCCGCAGTCGGAACCCGCAGCGGACAAGAAGTTCTCCGCCTCGCGAACGTTGTTGGTCATGATGGCCGAGGACAAGCCTTGGACCACGCCGTTTTGCAAGGCAATGGCCTCCTCCAGGGTGTCGTACTTCATCAAGTACAAGATGGGTGCGAACGTCTCGTGTTGCACGATGTCCAGGTCGTTCGTTACCTCAGCAATGGCTGGTTTGACGTAGCAGCCACTCTCGTAGCCTGGGCCTTCAAGCGGGCCACCCGGCACAAGCACAGTGCCTCCTTGTGCGACCACCGCGTCCAAAGCGTTCAAGTACGCGTTCACTGCGTCGGTGTCGATGAGCGGGCCCACGTGGTTGTTTTCATCGAGAGGATCGCCAATGCGGACTTGCTTGTAGGCTTGGACCAATTGGTCTTTCACCTTGTCGTAGATGCTGCTGTGGATGATCAGGCGACGCGTTGAGGTGCAACGCTGACCACATGTTCCCACGGCGCCAAAGACTGTGGCAGGAATGACCATCTTGAGGTCGGCATCAGGTGTGATGATGATGGCGTTGTTGCCGCCCAACTCAAGCAACGAGCGACCCAGGCGGGCTGCCACCGCTTGGGCGACAATTTTGCCCATGCGGATGGATCCGGTGGCGGAGACGAGGGGCACACGCTTGTCGGCGGTCATCCACTCCCCCACTTTGTAATCGCCGTTCACAAGGCAACTCACCCCGGCAGGGAGGTTGTTGGCTTCGGCCACTTCGTTCCAAATGTGCTGGCAGGCCAGCGAGCAAAGTGGAGCTTTCTCGGAAGGCTTCCACACGCACACGTCGCCTGAGATCCAAGCCAACGCAGTGTTCCAGCACCAGACGGCAACGGGGAAGTTGAACGCGCTGATGATGCCGACCACACCGAGAGGGTGGTATTGCTCGTACATCCGGTGATTGGGGCGCTCTGAGTGCATCGTGAGGCCGTAGAGTTGACGGCTCTGACCGACTGCGAAGTCGCAGATGTCGATCATTTCTTGAACCTCACCAAGGCCCTCTTGGTAGCTCTTTCCCATTTCGTAAGAGACGAGGGCGCCGAGGCTGTCCTTCTTGGCACGCAAAGCGTCGCCGTATTGGCGGACGACTTCACCGCGCTGGGGGGCGGTCCACTTGCGCCATTCGACAAATGCGTTGGTGGCGGCTGACATGACGCGCTCATAATCGTCGTTGGATGCCGTGGAGAGGGAAGCAATGCGCTTGCCGTCCACAGGAGAGTGGCTGTCGATGGATGCGCCAGAACCGAAAGTTTCCGCGCCAATCATGACGCCGTGGTTCTGGTCTTGGATGCCGAGGTCGGCAAGGATGTTTTGGATGTTCATGGCATCCAAAGGTACGCAGTCAGCGACCGAGATAGACCATCAACACACTGAGGTCGGAGGGGCTCACGCCGGAGATCCGCGATGCCTCACCGAGGGTTTTGGGCTTGCGGTCGGAGAGTTTTTGACGCCCCTCGTAGCTGAGGCTGGTGAGCCGCTGGAAATCCAAGTCGGAGGGGATTTGAAGGTGGTCCAACTTGCCAAGGCGGTCGGCCATTTCCTGCTCTTTTGCGATGTAGCCTTCGTATTTGATTTGAAGCTCCACTTGTTCTGTCACCTCGGGCGCTGCTGAGTCGCACAGCGCTGCAATTGAAGGGACGTGCTCGACCATGCTGTCCAACTTGACGTGTGGACGCGCCAAGATCTCTTGCGCACGAACGGCATGCTTCAGGGGGCTGGAATTGGCCTCCTCGAGCAGGGAAGACGCTTCGTCTGGGGTGACGCTCAGTTGTTGCAATCCTTTGCGGAGCCCTTTGACGCTGGATTGTTTGGCGTCGAGGGTTCGCATGCGTTCGTCTGAAGCCAAGCCCAATTCGTGGGCCATGGGTGTCAGGCGTTCGTCGGCATTGTCCTGACGCAACAGGATGCGGTATTCGGCGCGCGAGGTGAACATGCGGTAGGGCTCTTCCGTGCCTTTGGTGACCAAATCGTCGATCAACACACCGATGTACGCTTGGCTTCTGCTGAATGTGATGGGCTCGAGGTTCCACGTGGAACGTGCCGCGTTGATGCCCGCTACGATTCCCTGACAAGCGGCCTCCTCGTAGCCGGTGGTGCCGTTGATTTGTCCTGCGAAGTACAGGCCCCGAACCAACCGGGTTTCGAGGCTGTGTTGAAGTTGGGTGGGGGGGAAGTAGTCGTATTCCACGGCATATCCCGGACGGAACATCTTGGCCTGCTCAAACCCTGGGATCTTGCGCATGGCCGCCAACTGGACGTCTTCGGGAAGCGAGGTGCTGAATCCGTTGACGTAGATCTCGCAGGTGTTCCACCCCTCAGGTTCCACGAACACTTGGTGTCGGTCTTTGTCCGCGAAGCGGTCAATCTTGTCTTCGATGCTGGGGCAGTATCTGGGCCCAAGACCGCGGATGCGCCCATTGAACATGGGCGATCGGTCGAACCCTTCGCGAAGCAGGTCGTGCACCTCGGCAGAAGTGTAGGTGATGTGGCAGGAGAGCTGCTTGCCGATGGGGTAGGAGGGGAGGTAGGAGAACCGGCCGGGCGCCTCGTCGCCAGGTTGTTCTTCCATTTTCGTGTAGTCCAGGGATCGGCCGTCCACGCGGGGCGGTGTGCCGGTCTTCATCCGGCCGCTTTCAAACCCAAGCTCCTCCAGCTGTTCTGTGATGCCAAAGGAGGCGCGTTCACCGGCACGTCCGCCCCCGAATTGTTTCTCACCGATGTGCATCAAACCGTTGAGGAAGGTGCCGTTGGTGAGCACCACAGCCTTGGCGCGGACCTCCATGCCGAGTTGGGTCTTGACCCCGACGCAACGTCCTTGTTCTGTCAAGAGCCCCACCACGCCGTCTTGCCAGAAGTCGAGGTTGGGTGTGGCTTCCAACATCTCGCGCCAAGTTTGGGCGAAGAGGTTGCGGTCATTTTGGGTTCGTGGGCTCCACATGGCAGGTCCTTTGGACTTGTTCAGCATGCGGAATTGGATGGCGCTGCGGTCGGACACCAGGCCCGAGTAGCCGCCGAGCGCGTCCACTTCACGTACTATTTGGCCTTTGGCGATGCCTCCCATGGCGGGGTTGCATGACATTTGGCCGATGACCCCCATGTTCATGGTGATGAGCAGGGTCGAGGCCCCCAAGTTGGCTGCGGCTGCGGCCGCTTCGTTCCCGGCGTGGCCTGCCCCGACCACGATGACATCGTACGATTGGATCATGGCGGCAAAGGTCGCCAATGCGGCGGTCAAGCAGGGTGTTCCACGTGGAACATCTGCAAGGCGTGGTCTTCTGCTTGACGCATGGCGGAGGCGTCTTCCGGGGTTTTGTCCTTGAGCCCGGCCAAATGAAGCACCCCATGCGCCATCACCCGCCGGAGCTCCTCTTGAAACACAACACCATGATTTTCAGCGTTTTCTTGGACTCTCTCGAAAGAAATCAAGAGGTCGCCAGAGAGGCTTGTGCCCTCGGTGTGGTCGAACGTGATGATGTCGGTGTACGTGTCGTGGTCCAGGTACTGCCGGTTGTAGTTGAGCAGTTCCTCGTCAGAGCAAGAGACAATGCTCACGTCGCCCAGGGTGCGGTTGTGGTGCTTGGCGAGGGCAGCCAACCACGATTTGACGCGTTGACGCCCTTCGACATTGCAGGGGACGTCACCGTCCACGAACACCACCATGTCAGGCCAGGACGTCGGTGAAGGTGAGCTCGACAATGCGGCCTTCGTCTTCGAACGCGCATTCGTCGGCGAGGTGGCGCATCAAGAACACACCGCGGCCGTGAGGCTTCTCGATGTTTTCTGGCGCCGTGGGGTCGGGGAGGTTGTCGTAATCGAACCCAGGGCCCTCGTCCGTGATGCGAAACACCAGGGACTTTTCATCGATGGCGCACGACACACTGACCGACTTGGTTTCGTCGAGCTTGTTCCCGTGGACAATGGCGTTGTTGACGCCTTCTGTCATGGCGATGAGCACGTTGCCGTAATGCTCTGCCACAATGCCGTGGTCGGCACTGATTTGGTCGATGAGCTTCTCAACCACCGCAATGTTCTCAGGCTTGGAGTCGAATCGCAATTCTGGCAGGGTGGTGGTCATGGCTTCAAATCGGGTTGTTCCTCGGAATCGAGTTCCAAAGTATTGAAATATTCGTTGACGCGCTCCCGGTAGTACGGCAGAAGTTCCGCAGGCACGGTCCGAAGCAACTCCAGCTCGTTCATTTTCCGACGGAGGTATTCGGTGGCTTGAGGGGGATCTGCCTTGAGGGCGTCGTCACCTGTCCGCGAAGTTCGATCTTCTTTCTCGCCCCGGATGCGCTCGGCGTTCTCAGCTTCCAACAACCGCGTGATCAAATCTTGTTGGCGCTTCAAGGTGGCTTCGTCCACCTGGCGGTTCACCAAATCGCGCTCGAGCTCCTCCATTTGCTCGGCGATTTCTTTCATGCCGTTGCCGTTTCCAGACCCGTCTTCATTCAGTTTCTTGGCTTTCTCCTGGGCCATCTTCCGAAGGGCGGCTTGCTCGGCGGCCATTTGGGCGAGCTCCTTGCTCATGCCCCCCGGTTTCTTTTGTCCGGCTTGACCCTTGTTGGCACCTTCCCCCATCTTTTCCTTCATCTGCTCCAGCTTCTTGCCGAGGGCTTGCTGCATCTTCTTCATGTCGCCCGCCTTGGGGGTGGGGGAGGGGCTGCCTGATCCACCAGGCTTTTCGCAGTTGCCCGATCCGGGCTGCTTTTGGGCCTGTTGCTGTTGCATCTGCTGAAGCGCCTCGTCCAGCAGCAACGCCAGGTTGTTGAAGGAGGTCATGACGTACTGCTGGTTCATGGCGATGTCGGCTGTGAGCCTGTCGCCAAACCCTTCCAGCGCCTTGCCCATGTGGCGGTTCACCAACCCAATTTCTCGGTTGACGGCAGACGCCAACTGCGGGATGCGCATGCTCAGCGCAAACAAGCTGTCTTCCACCATGACGGCGTCGTCTTTCAGCTTGCGCTGGTTTTGGCCGTGGCCGACGTATCGGGGGTCTTGTTCGTTGGTGGCCTTCAATTCAGACATCAGGAGTTCCTCCTCAAACGACAGCGTCAGGATGTTCTCCAGCAACGCCCTCAGCGCGTCCATGTCTTCGCTGGCCGATTCAGAATCAGACTGCTGTTGCATGGCTTCCATTTGTTGGGCCAACTGCTCCATTTGCTCTGCCGCGTTTTTCTGGGCATCCGACGCCTTCTTCTCCTTGCCTTTGTCGAGCTGGTCGGAGCTCTTTTCCATCTCCTCTTGGATAGACTCCTCTTCGCCCGAGCTGTCCATCATGGGGTTCGGGTTCTCGAGCTCTTGGTTGTCCTTCTTCAGCTGTTCCAGGTCTTTTTGGACCTTGTCGAATGCCGCGTTGAGGCTGTCTTGCTTGGCCTTGAGTTTTTCAGAATCTTCCAGCCCAAACTCGGTCTCCTCCGCCAGCTTCTTTTGTTCCTCGGCCAAACGGTGGAGGTCGTCGATGGCCTCGTTCATTTTGGTTTCCCACTCCAACTGACGGAATTGTTCAAGGGCCCGGTCGAGCTCCTTTTCCATGGCGTCGTGGTGGAGCTCCATTTCGTTCAACTGCTCTTGCAGCTTCTCAGGGTCCATCTCCCGCATGAGCTCTTCCATCTGCTCAAACAGCTGGCGCATTTCTTCGCTCATCAGGTCGTCCATCAACTTTTGGAGCTGCCCTTGCTTGTCCAGCATGCGCTCCTCTTGCTTGGAGAATTCGTTGGCTCGTTCGTCTTTCTTGGCGTTGTCGCGCTGCATTTCCTCCAGCTTTTCTTGAAGGGCCTGCTGCTGTTCCAACAGGTTTTCCATGGCCTGGCGGTCTTGCCACGTCATCTCGCCCTGTTCGCGAAGTCGCTCTTGCATGGCCTCCATGGCTTCCCTCAGTTCGGCGGCCTCCTTGGCGGCGTCTTGCAAGTTTTCTTCGATGGACTCTGCCGCGTTGACACGCTCTTCCCTCAAGTCTCCCGCGGAGGGGGCTTCCAGCCGCGTGGTGGTGGACCTCACTTTTTTGGCCCCATGCACGGCGTCGTTGTCCCAAACCTCAAACCAAGCCTCCAAGACATCTCCTTCTCGCCAATCCAGCTCACGCAAGTCCCACATGTGGTAGAACGTTCCGCGTCGGCCCCGGGGAACCTCCAGTTCCACCCGACCCTTGGTCAAGGCTGGGGTGCCGCCTCCGGCCGCCAACAATTCTTCCGACGGCCCCTCTCCGCGCTCCACAACCTCCCAAACAAACGTCAAGCGGCTGAACCCGTAGTCGTCTTGGACAGAGCCAGTGAAGTGCATCTTCTTTCTGGAGGTGCTGTCTTGCGACTCCTCGACCCGAATGGAGGGCTTGCCGTCTCGCACGACGCGGATGCGGTGGCGCATCGAATCACCGGTCAATGGGGCTTGGATGGGCGTGATCCAATAGGTGCTGTTGGTGGTGGCCACGGCGTGGGCTGAAAAGGTGTTGCCTGTGGTTCGCGTGGTCTGCAGCCAATCGTCGTTCCAGGTGAACCGGAGGGAGTCCGCGTCGTGGACTTGCATGGTCCACTGGATGGGTGTGCCTTCAGGCACCGTCACATCGCCTTGGTTTTGGGTGTCCAACTTGGGCAGGCCCGTGTAGGATGGGGGCGTGGCTTGCAATCGCAGGTTGGCCAACATGGGCACAGCGAAGGGCTTCACGGTGTGGTTCCCAGACCGCCAGCCGTTGGCCAAAAACTGAAAGTCAATGTTGTTCCGCACGGCGGGGAAGGTGTGCCGGAACACATGGGGTTTCACGCGCTCCATCCGGAAGCGGCCGTTGCCGGACTCCAAGGTCACCGAGGCTGGCAATTCGTCGCCTTGGGTCTCCACGGTGACCACAAAGGGGTCCCCCGCGGCAACCTCCATCCGGTGGTTCAGCAGCACAAAATCAAACGGGGCCGGCTCGATGAACTCGGTCCGGTGTTGCACGATGCGGGTGGCGGGTGCGGTCACCCAATCGGGCTGCACCCACAAGCCAACCATCACCAATGCCGCGACGGGCGCGGCCCAACGAAACATCCGGACGGCGCCGGACACGTCCACGGCGCTCGTGAAGGGGAGTGGCCGGAGCGACGCTGTGCGTTGGTCGATGCTCGCAGCCAGCAACGTGACGTCGGCACCTTGGGCGTTGTCGACTTGGCGCTGAAGCTGAAGGGTGTTTAGCAGCTTGTCCTTGACCTCGGGAAAGTGGTTGCCCACGATGCGGGCGGCCTCGTCGTGACTCAACCCTTGGCTGAGGCGTGCCCATTGCGCAAGGGGCCAAAGCACCTGCGTGGCCAACACGACGGCGGCCGCCGCGGCAAACGTGTAAAACAGCACCGTTCGCCCAGCGACGCCAAACCGCCCCACTCCTTCAAGAAGGACAAACAGCAGCGCGCCGACGGACAGGGTGACAAAAGACAACAAAAGCCCTCGAAGGACTTTGGTTCTGTGGTGCCTGCGGATGAAGGCGTCCAGTTTTTGGATCAGTGAAATCTCTCCCGTCATCTCTCGAACTTGAAAGGTACGCTACCTTCGAACCCCATTCACAACGCTCGCCATGAAACGCCAACTTCTCGGACTGTTCGCCGCATTTTGCGGTTTGTCTCTCGCCACGGAAGCCCAAGTCGTCCTCAACGAAATCAACCTCGTCACGGGACCCAATGCGGGTCAATTTGTCGAGCTGCACGGCCCCGCCAACCAGAGTGTGGACGGCCACGCTTTGGTTGTCGTCAAGTCGTCGTTCTCGGGGGGCGATTGGACCGCCGCGGTTCAAGGTGTGGTCGACCTTCAGGGCCAAACCTTGGACAGCGAAGGCTTCCTGCTTTTGGAGGGCGAAGGATGGCAAAACACTGTGGCAGGCGTGGTGCTCACCGCCCAGCCCGCGTCGGAGTTTGAGTTGAATGCATCACCCACCTTCACAGGGATTGCGGATGCGGTGCTTTACGGCAACACCTCGGTCACCAACCCGCAAATGGCCGCCATTGTCGCAGTGGTCAACCCTGATGCCACCGGCACGGTCTACGAAGGAGGGGAGGGGGTGAACCCAGGGTCGGACGGGTTGTCGAGGGTGCCTGACGGCGGCGCGGCCCTCGACCAGCAATTCGCGATGCAAGCCCTCAGCCCAGGCTCGTCCAATGTGTTGGGGTGCGAAGGAGGACACTTGTCATTGAACGGCAGCATCACCACGTTTTGCACCGATTTGGGGCCTCAAATTGTGGGGTTCACACACGAGTCCGACGCGGCGTCTGCGGCCACAAGCTTGGTGGTTTTGGAATCTGGCACGGACGTGGTGGTGGAAGTGTTCTTGGGCACCGCCATCGACATGGAAGGGCTTGGCGACGGCAGTTACGATGTGGTGGCGGTGTCGCACAACGCCATCCTGGACGCCTCCCCAGCCACCTTGGCGGACGTGGGCACGTCGCAAGCGGATGGGTGCGTGAGCCTGTCTGACGAAGTGGTCACCCTCCAGGGCCAAACCTGCGAAATCCCCTCCTGCGACGGCGGCACGATCCTTACGGCAGGCGCGGAGCCGGACGCCCAGGCGTGTTTGTTGGCGGAGGACGGCGCGCTGGTGTCGTTTGGGTACTTCAGCGACGCCGCAGAGGACGAATACGTGTTCTTGATCTGCAACACGGAGGACTCTGTGTTGGCCACCACCCACCAACCTTACTTCGATTTTGCCGCCTTCGAAGAAGCGGGAGACTACCACGTGTGGGGGTTGAGCTACCAGGACAGCTTGGTGGACAGCACCGTGGCGGTGGGGTCGTGGGTGTACGGCGCAGCGGCATACGGTTGCGACAGTTTGAGCGGCAACTTCTTGGAGGTGAACATCCTGCAATGCGGCGAGGCGGGGTTGTGCGACGATTTGATCATCAGCGAATACATCGAGGGCACGAGCAACAACAAAGCGCTGGAGGTGCACAACCCGACGGTGGAAGCGATCGATTTGACCCCGTACACCATGGAGGTCTACAACAACGGCGCCTCGTCTCCGACACAAGAGCTCGACTTGGAGGGCACCATCCCGCCAGGAGGGGTTCACGTGATGGGAAATCCACAGGCAGACGCGGCCATTGTGAACCAAAGCCAGGTGTTGAGCTCCGTGACCTGGTTCAACGGCAACGACGCCATCGTGCTGCGGAAGAACGGGGAAGTCATAGACCAAATGGGTGAGATTGGCCCAGAGAATGACCCGGGAGAGCCCGACGGTTGGGCGGTGCAATCGGGCGGCATGTCGGAGTACACCCTCGTTCGTAAGCCCAACATCGGACAGGGATCCACGAACTGGGCCGAGGGCCAAACCGAGTGGGATGTGTACCCCCAGGACACCTTCGATTTCTTGGGAGAACACGAGGCCTCTTGCGGAGGGTTGGGCACCATGGTTGTGGGCTTTGCGGCGCCAGAATTGTACGTGGCGGAAGGCCAAGGCGTGGCCGTGGAGATGGTCGTGTCGTACCCGCTTGAAGATGTGGAGGTCCTCGTGGAGGTGTCGGGCGGCGACGCCGAACCCGGCGCGGATTTTCCTGCGGTGTTCCCCCTTTCGTTTGAGTTTGAGGCTGGCCTGTTGAACAGCCAAGCCTTCAACTTCGTGGCGGTGGACGAGGAGGACCCCGAGCTGCAAGAGGACGTCGAGTTGACCTTGACCGTGGTGTCCGGAGGGGCCGTGGTGGGCATCGAGACGGTGGTGATCCACATCCTGCCTTCGGATTTGGAATACCCCGTCTACGACATCATCCAGGTGCGGGACATCGACAACCAAGGGGTGCTCGACAGCATCGACACCGCGTGTGAATTGCGCGGGGTGGTGCACGGCTGGAACGATTACCCGCAAGGACTGCGTTTCACATTGATCGACCCCACCTCGGGCATCAACGTCTTCAGCGCCATCAACAATTTCGGGTACGAAGTCCTGGAGGGAGACAGCGTCAGGGTGCGTGGTGTGGTGGGCCAATTCAACGGCCTCGCGACGTTGTACGCGGACACCTTGATTTACGAGGGCAGCGGGTTTGACACCCAGGAGCCGGTGCTCGTGCAAGAAATGGGAGAAGAGACTGAATCTCAAGTCGTGCGCCTGAAGTGCGTGAAGCTTTTGGACCCCGCCCAATGGACAAACGACTTCCCGTTCTTCGACGTGATGGTGGATTACGGCGCGGGCCAAGTCCAAATCCGCATCGACGCCAACACCAACCTCTTTGGCACCGAGCCCCCCATGGGAACGTTCGGGGTCGCCGGGATTGGGGGTCAATACGACATCGGCACGCCGCTCTTGGACGGATACACTTTGATGCCTCGAAGCTTGGACGATTTGACCGAGCCAGTCTTCGCGTCGTTCTCGGTGCCTGAAGACTTGGAGGTGGGCACACCGGTTACGCTGGAGAACCTCAGCCAGGGCGCAGGGTCGTTCCAGTGGTCGTTTGGAAACGGCGTGTTCAGCAACGACGAAGCGCCTGAGCTCGTGTACGACGAGGCGGGTTCCTACAACATTTTCTTGACGGCGGTGGACCCCAACCAAGTGTGTGCCGACCAAGCGTCGATCACGGTGGACGTGGCGGATGTGGATGCGGTGCAGGAGGGCGATTTGGGTGTGCGCCTCTGGCCCAACCCGGCCCAGAACGCCGTTCAAATTCGCGTGCCGCACCAAGTGGAATGGATGGCCCACGACGTTGCGGGTCGCGTCATTGGCGCTGGCACATGGCCGGCAGGGATCCACGTGCTGGACGTGTCTGGGTGGGCGCCAGGAGCGTACGCCATTTCGGTGCGCAGTGAGGGTCGACAACAGGTGACGGCGACCCGATTCCAGGTGGTCAGACCATGACGGCACGGACGAGGAGCTTGTGGCTCCTCCACGGCGTGGTGGTCATCTTCGGGTTCACAGGAATCCTGGGCAAATTGATCACGTTGGACGCCGAGCCTCTCGTGTTTTGGCGGGTGTCTTTGGGTGGGGTGTCTACGGCGTTGTACCTCGCGTGGCGCCGTGAATGGCGCCGCTGGTCGCCCATGGATTTGGTCCAAGCGGCGGCCGTGGGGTGCATTGTGGCTGCGCATTGGGTGACGTTTTTCGCAGCCATCAAAGCGAGCAGCGTGGGGTTGGCGCTGACCATGTTGGCCACCGCACCGTTGTTCATTGGGTTCATTGAGCCGGTGGTGTTCCGCAGGAAGTTGGCGTGGCGTGAATTGTTGGTGGCGTCCGCGGTGTTCGTGGGCATTGCCACGGTGTTCCAGGCCGAGCGAGACCAGGTGGATGGGATGTTGTTGGGGTTGTCAAGTGCGGCGTTGGCGGCGTTGTTCAGCACATTCAACGGCGTGCTTGTGAAACGGCTGGAGCCGGTGAACTTGAGTGCGGTGGAGTTGCTTTCCGCGAGTGCGGCCATGTTGGTGTGGCTTGCCTCCAAAGGGCAGGCCGGGCCTGAGTTGTTCGCGCTGTCGGCCATGGATTGGTTGTGGGTGGCGGTGTTGGCTGTGGTGGCGACGTCGTTTGCCTTTGTGGTGTCCATCCAGGTGCTGAAAAACTTGACGCCCTTTGAATCGGCCATGGCCATCAACCTTGAGCCGCTGTACGCCATCGTCTTGGCGTGGTGGATTTTTGGCGAACGGTTCAGCCCGGGATTCTACCTCGGGGCGGCCGTGGTGTTGGGTGCGGTGTTCTGGGACTCGTGGCGCCGCGCCCGGACTCAGTCCACGGCGAACAGCGACGACGCCACCTGATCGCCCGTGATCCAGTCTCGTTCCGGAATGCGGAACCACCCAGGCTGGTGTTCCACGAGTCGGCCGCGATTCAGGGCTCGGGTCCACGCTTCTCCGTCCACATCCTTTGGCCTGACACCTGTGGCGCGGCGCAGTTCTTCAGGGGAAATGCCGACGGCTGTGCGCAAACCCGTCATCACAAGCTCGTTGTACCGGTCCCGGGCCGTGAGCGCTTCCCGCTGGTCCAGCAAGGTGCCTTGCCGAATGGCTTGGATGTACCTGGGATTGTTGGACACGTTGGCGTACCGCGTGGAGTCCAGGAAACCGTGTGCACCGGGACCCAGGGCGAGGTAGGGCGCACCTGACCAATACGCGCTGTTGTGTTGCGACGCGTGGTGCCCTTGACTGGGTTTGGGCGCGGCCCAGTTGCTTGTTTCGTAATGGGACCAACCTTGAGCGGCCATGGCGTCGCACAGCCTGTGGTATTCCTCTGCGGTCCGGGCGTCCGGCGCGGGCTGTTCGGCGCCCCGCTCCACGCGTGTGCCAAGCACGGTGCCCGGCTCGACGGTCAAGGCATAGGCGCTTAGGTGTTGGGTGGGAAGGGCCGTGGCACGGGCGATGTCGTCGTTCCAATCCCTGGACGTGGGCACGCCGTAGATGAGGTCGAGGGTCATGGCCTTCACCCCCAAATCATGGGCCAAACGAATTGCGCGCTCGGCCTGAACACCTGTGTGGGCGCGGTTCATCCAAGCCAGGGTCTCGTCGTGGAACGATTGGACCCCCAAACTGAGCCGTGTGACGCCAAGCCCCAACCAAGTTTGGATTTGGGCTTTGGTCATGTCCTCTGGGTTGGCCTCCAGGGTGACTTCGCGGAAATCTGACGCGTCTTGACCCACTGCCGTCAGCACCCCAGACACCAAGGCTTCGAGCAAGTCGGGGGGCAGGATGGACGGGGTGCCGCCGCCGAGGTAGAGGGTGGTGAAGGTTTGGTCCTTCCAGCGCGGGTCCGAGGAGAGCCTGAGGTGGGATTCTCGGACCATGGCGTCGACGAGGTCGGCCATGTGTTTGGTCTGCGTGGAGAAGTGGAAGTCGCAGTAATGGCAAGCCTGTCGGCAGAAAGGAACGTGGAGGTAGAGCCCGGCCATGGGCCAAAGGTCGTCGCCCGGGCCCTACCTTCGTGTCATGGCCCAAGAAATCCAGTGGGAAGGCGCACAGGTGACCAACGACACCGCCCTCCAAGACATTTTGAGTCCGGAACACGCCCGGTGGACGTCGTTGTCCAACCGCTCTTGGTCGGTGGTGTTGCACGGCCGGCGGTTCAAGGTGGAAGTGGAGAAGGGCCCTGACGCGGAGGGGAACGCAACAGTTCGCATCAACGGGGTTCGCAAGGACGTCCGGGTCATGGACGAGCGCAGCCAGCTCCTGGAAAAAATGGGCATGTCGGTGGCGGCAGCGGCAGCCAGCGGCGACGTGAATGCGCCCATGCCTGGCAAGGTGTTGCAGGTGCTTGTAGAGCCAGGTCACAGCGTGGAGGAGGGCCAGCCTTTGTTGGTGCTCGAAGCGATGAAGATGGAAAACGTCATCAAGGCGACTGCGGCAGGCACGGTGTCGGAGGTGCCCGTGAACGAGGGCGACGCCGTGGAGAAGGGGAGCTTGCTCGTCGGGTTCGAGTCGTGATCGGAGCTCGGGGATGTCCCCGAGGCGTTGTTGAAGACATACGACACCAGGCGTGCCACGCGTTCAAGCCCTGGGTAATTTCACACCATGTCGTCCATGAACACAGTCAGGATTGCAGCGCTGGTGCTATGGTGCGCCTCGCTGTCCATGCAGGCCCAAACCGCTTGCAACAACCTCATCGACTTGTGCGGTCAAGTGGATTCCACGGTCACGCTGTCGAGCGCCATGGATTTGGACAACGTCGCCGCGCTGAACGGGTCCTTTGCGGCCACGTCGGTGCAGGTTATTCGATTCCACACGACCTACCTCGATCCGGCAGGCCAAGGGCTGGAGGTTCATCTGTCCAACTCACAATGCGCCCCGTTTTTCCAGGCCAGGGTGTTTCAGCCCGACCCGTTCAACCCCTGCGACGCCGGGGCCTATGTGTCGGTGTCGGACTTGATGACGACGAACCAGGACACCGTCTTGTACACCGCCCCGTTGTACATCAACACAGACTACATCTTGTTGGTGGGCTCGAACACGCCAGGCTGCGCGCTTGATGTCAGGCTGGAAGGTCGGAGCGTGAGCATCGACGCCTGCTGTGCAGCCGCCATCGACTATGGGGAAACGGTGAACGTGGAGGTCAAGGGGTCTGACCCGACTTTGGGCTTCGTGTGGACGCCCGAGGAGTTGGCCCAAATGGTGGACAACCAGCTCGCCACCCTGAGCCCTTATGAAACAACCACCTTCGAGGTGACGGGGTTTGTGGAAGGGTGTTCGTACACGGATGCGGTGCTCGTGGCGGTGGGGTCGCCCATTGAGGTGCCCAACGCGTTCTCCCCCAACAACGACGCTTTCAACGACACCTTCGACATCTACGGCCTGTCGCAGTTTGAGTTCTCGACCATCGAGATTTTCGACCGTTGGGGACAATCGGTCTTCCGGTCGGTCTCGTACCCCAACCCTTGGGACGGGACGTTCCGCGGCCGCGCCGTGCCCGCAGGGACGTACTACTACGTCATCAACCTGAACGAACCCAACGCCAACCTCGCCCCCATCACGGGGCATGTCGCTGTGATCCGATGAAGAAGTCGATGTACCTCCACATGGTGTTGGCATGCGCCCTCTCGCTGGGGTGGGCTGCCACCGCATCCGCGCAATTCAACGGGGTTCGCACGCAATTCCTGATGACGAGCTTGTTGGACAACCCCGCGGCGGCCGGCAACAGCGCGTGCTTGGACCTTCGGATGGGGGGACGCAACCAATGGGCAGGCTTCGACGGCGCGCCTCGGTCCAGCTTCGCGTCTCTGAGCGGACGGCTTGGCGGCGGCGTCACGTTCGCCCACGGCATGGGCGGCTTCGTGGTCACCGACCAGGTGGGGCCGTGGAGCAACACCCGACTCAGTTTGGCCTACTCCACGAAGGTGAGGCTCACCAACGGCGCGCGGTTGAGCGCGGGGCTGGCGGCCGGCATGACGCAATACCGGTTGGACATTGGAAGCCTGGTGTTTCCGGAATTTTCTGCGACCGAAGATCCCGCCCTGTTTGGGGCGTCGACGTCGCAGACGGTGTTCCCCACGTTGGACTTTGGCCTGTGGTACGAGAACAGCCAAACCTTCGTGTCGCTAAGCATGCTCAACGCCGTACCCACCACGCTGAACGAAGTGACCATGACCACCAACACGGGCACCACGTTTGTGTTGATGGGCGGCCAATACATCAAGTTGGACCGGAGATTTGGGTTCCGCCCTGCGGCCCAAATGCGTTTGACCCGTGGCCTCCCGCCAAGCGTGGACCTGCAGGGCGCGTTCTCTGTGGACGAGTTGGTGAGTGTGGGGCTGGGCTACCGCACAGGCAGCGCGCTGGTGGGGGTGTTGAGCATGAAGTTGTTTGAGTCCATGACGGTCGGCTATTCTTACGACTTCGGGGTGAACGACCTCAGCGTGGGTGGGCGCTCTGCCCATGAATTGGTCATCTCCCTGACCGCCTGCGACAAACACGACCCCTACGTCGGTCCAGACGGCCGATGCCCCGCTTACGACTGATGCACGACACCTTTTCGAAACGACTGCTTTTCTTGGCCGCGGCGGCCATTGTGGTGGTGACGTTGGGGTACACACAGCACCTGGCGTCCATCATCCGCGACGAAGAACAGCGCAAGGTTCAGTTGTGGGTCGAGGCGGTGAAACAGCGGGCTGAACTGGTCACCTACACCCAGTCGCTGTTCGAAGAACTCGGGGCGGAGGAGAAGAAGAAGGCCGACCACCTCGCGGCGGCGTACCGCTTGATCCAAGAATCCCCTGTGGGCATGGACCTGACCTTCAGCACCGACTTTTTGGTGGGGAACAAGACTGTGCCTGTGTTGATTTTGAACGACAACGGGGAGGTGTTGTACCACGTGAACGTGCCGCCTCCACCATTGGGGTCCGACCGCGAGGCTTATTTCGACAGCGTGCGGGTCCACCAGATGGGCACCAACCCACCCATCCGCTTCGAAGAGGTGGGCCAAACCATCTACTACTCCGAAAGTGTCCGGTTGCGCGAGTTGCGCGAAGCCATGTCCGAGTTGATCGAATCCTTCATCTCAGAAACGGTCATCAACAGCGCGTCGGTGCCGGTGATGTTGCTTGACTCCACCGCCACGCGCATTGTCAAATCCCAGGGCATCGACGTCTCCGCCTTGAGCGACCCTGAGGTGCTCCAGGAACAGCTGGGGGCCATGGCGAGTGACAACGCACCCATCCCGGTGTACTTGCCTGGAGAGGGCTGGAATTTGGTCTTCTACGAAGAAAGCCTGGTGTTGACCCAACTGAAGTTCTTCCCGGCGGTGCAACTGTTGCTGATCGCGGCATTTCTGTTGGTGGCGTATTTGGTGTTCAGCGCGTCCAGAAGGGCAGAACAAAACCGGGTGTGGGTCGGCATGGCGAAGGAAACAGCGCACCAGCTGGGCACCCCGCTCAGCTCGCTCATGGCGTGGTCCAGCTTGCTTTTCGCCCGAGGCGTGGACCCGGAGGCGTTGTCGGAGATGGACAAGGACATCGCCCGCCTTCAGGTGGTGGCCGAGCGGTTCTCCAAGATTGGCTCCGAGGCCGACTTGACGCCCACAGACCCCTTGCAAGTCGTGGAGGAAACGGTCAATTACATGCGGCCGCGCATCAGCAAAAACGTGAAGCTGTCTCTCGAGTCGGGGGAGCCCCAAGGTGAACTCCCGCTGAGTCGCCCCCTGTTCAGCTGGGTGCTGGAGAACCTGTTGCGCAACGCGGTGGACGCCATGGAAGGGGAGGGGACCCTTTCGGTTCGCGCAGCGTGGGAAGGGGACGAGGTCCACGTCGAGGTGGAAGACAACGGCAAAGGCATGACCAAATCGGTGGCCCGTCGAGTCTTCGAGCCCGGGTTCACCACCAAATCCAGGGGCTGGGGCCTCGGGTTGTCGCTTTCCAAACGCATTGTGGAGGACACCCACGGCGGACAGGTGTTCGTCGATTGGACGGAGCCCGGCCAAGGCACACGCTTCAAACTCGTGTTCCGAGCCCAGGCTTAACGGGCCAGAAGCACGCGGCCGTGCTTCACGTCGCGGGTCCAAATCCCGTTCTGAATGGCCCCCCACTCCAACACGTAGGTGTACCAGCCATCTGGCAAGAAGTGGTCTCCGCCACCCAGGTCGTAGGCGCCTCCGTCCCACGGGGTGTCCGGGTCGTCGGTGGACCACACCTGTTGCCCCCAGCGGTTGAAGATCTTGAATGAGAATTCTGCCCAATCGCAGGTGCTCACAATCCTGAACCCTTCGTTTACCCCGTCGCGGTCCGGCGTGAATGCGGTGGGCACCCAGATGTGACAACCGCAGTACTCTTCTTCCACCTCGGCCAGGGCCACATGCGAGCCACAGGCGTTGGTGACGGTCACGTAATGTTCTCCTCCCGCGACGGGCGTTGTCATGCCGGAGAGCCCCTCGGTGTTCCACACCACGTCAAACGGGATTTCGTCCACCTCGCTGCCGCCGACAGAGAAGACTTCCACGCGCGCCAGGGTGGAGTCGCCCATGCAGATCAAGTTGTCGTCGGGCGTGGCCGCCGCCGTCAGGCTGGGCCAAACCTCCAGGTTCATGTTGTGTGTGGCGTTGCACCCTGTGGCGTTGTCACGAACCTCCACCTCGTAGTCGCCCTCGGAGAAGGCGTCGTACCCCGCGGTGGCGGGCTCGCCGTTGACGGACCAAACCCAAGATCCGATTGCGGGGGACGTTTGGGTCGGCCAAATGAACTCGTGTGGACCTTCCAGCTCACAACGAACCACGCTGTCGGGGTGGGTTCCCACAAAGGGCGTGGGCCACCAAGTCACGTGCGCGGTGTCCGTTTCTGTGCAGGCCCCCAACGTCACGGTGGCCACAAACGGTCCGCCCCCCATGGAGCTGACCACGTACAGTTCGTTGCCGGTCCCCCCCACGTTCCATGAAATGTGGTCCATGGGTTGGGTGATGTTGAGCACCGTCGCGCTGTTTTCGCACAAGGGTTCTGGATCAAGCAACCCCGTGGCGATGGGGGGAAGCATGGGGTAGTTGAGGTTCAGCGCGTTTTCGCATCCGTTCTCCCCGACAAGGTTGGCGGTGTACGTGCCTGGGCCTGCTTGGTTGAGGCTGAATGTTCCCGCCGGCAAATTCCAATTGTCCAAGAAGGCATCTTCCTCCAGGTCAAGCGCCACGTTTCCGACGCCTTCCCAACACAGCGACGGCGGGGTGGCTTCCAGCTGTCCTTGGGGCAAGGGCAGGACGGTTACGGCGATGGATTGAGGTTCAGACTCGCACCCGTTGATGGAGGCCGAGGCGATGTAGTCGCCAGAGCTTGTCACATTCAGGAACGGAGAATTCCCCACTACCCACGCCGGACTCCCACCCTCTGTGGCCAGCGCTTGCAGCGTGAGGGGCTCGCCCGCGCACACTTCGAGGGGGCCGACCACCGGCTCACCTTGGAGCGCGAAGCTGACCTCAGGGATGGCCTGGAACAACACGTCGACCTGCAAGGCGGTTTGACACCCCGCAATGGAGGCGACCACTTCATGGATGCCTGGCTCGGTCGTCACAGCTGTCAGGCCTTCCACGCCGTCCCAGGTCACGGTGGCTTCTGGGGCCGCAGAGGCGGCGAGCTCGGCTTCGGTGCCGCCGCACACCACAAGGTTGGGGTCCACCAACAGTTCAAGCTCAGGCCCTGGCGCATCGGTGACGTCGACCGCACCCGAGGCGGGGCAGCCTTGGTCGTCGGTGCCAAACAGCTCGTACGTGCCCGCTTGGGTGATGGCCAACTGAGGCTCTCCATTGTCCGCCCACACGGCCGAGGTGGCGGGGGGGACCGGCTCTGCCGTCAACACCAACTCGTCTCCGAGGCACACTTCCCAGGGCCCTTCAGGTCCAGCCGTGACGGACTCGGGGTGGGTGGTGTAGTCGGCTTCCACCAGGCAAAAGCGCTGTTGGTTGCCCACGGCACCCCCCGTGGATGCCACAAACCCCCAATGCACGAGCGGGTTGCCGCCAAAAAATGTGGCGGTAAGGTTGCCTGTGTAGGTGAGCCTGAGGTCGCCGTCGAAATACACTTCCAGGGTTTGCATGTCGGCATCCCACACGACACGGAATGGAAAGTCTTGTCCGTTTTCAATGTTGGACAACGTGTTGTGCGCCTGCACCGGGCCTTCCACGTTGTGAAAAATGGACCCGTCGCTGGTCAGCGCGATGTGGTCGAACCACGGGTCGCCCACGTCGGCGTTTTGCCACGTGTCCATCTCCACCGCCAGCGAAGGGTTGAATGGGCCATTCTCGTACCCGATGGACCCCCCTGTGGATCCGATGACGTTGTTGCCCACACCGAAGGGCTGAAGAACAAAGACAATGCCGTCCGCGCCGTCCGCGTCGGTGGTCCCGAAGTTCACCGTGAATTCGAGATCGAAGTCAGCTTCCAGGTTGAGCTGACAATCGTGCCATGCGCCGCCCCGTTGGTTTTGTGAGGTGTTGGTCAGGCGGATGCACCCCCCAGGCTCCTGGACCGCGCCTTGCACGAGGCTCCATTGCGCGCTGGCCCCATAAGGGCACAACACGCCCGCGAGGAGCAAGCAACAGGAGACGAGAACGCGCATCAAGAGACCGTGGTGTTGAAGAGCTCTGCAAGTTCGGACGCAAGGGCATGCCTTTCACACGACGCACGGAAAGATTTGTGGGGTGCAGCGGAGGGGGCTTGGAGCCAGGAATCGACCTGATCCCGACCATCGGGCGCGTCGTGGGGCACAAACGTCACCCCCCACGTGACGCACAGGGCTTGCAGGTCGCCATCCGCCGGTCCGACGACGAGCATGGGAAGCCCAGTGGCCAGACACTCGAACATCTTTCCAGGGGTGGAGGCTTTGGCCGAGTCGCTGTTGTTGTGGACGACCACCAGCGCGTCGCAAGTGTGCATGGCCTCCAAGGCTTGGGCATGGTTCAGGTCGCCCTGCCAGTCGAGCTCCACCCCACATTGCTCCATGCTGGCCCGCACGTCGTCCGAGAGCTGTCCTCCGGCCCTCAACACCCAACCAGAACCAGCCAGGCCTTCCCAAAGCGCCGGGGCGTTTCTTGCCCCGTAAAGCGCCCCATAGTGGCCGAGCACGGGCTTCGAGTTGGAGGCAGGTGCGGGCGGGTCAACGGAAAAATCGTCTTTGTCCCAGCCGTTGGGGATGACCGCGCCTTTGGACGTGTCGTCCAAGCCAATTTCGCGCAATGCGCCAGGGGAAGTCACCAGGATGCGGTCTGCAGCGGTCACAACCGCGCGCTCCATGTTGGCGATGAGGCGCCGGGCCCTTGGTCCCAATCCGAAGTCGTCCAGGTAGTCCATGGTGGACCAAGGGTCTCTGAAGTCGGCCACCCACGGCAACCCTGTGGCCCGCTTCAGCGCAAGGCCGATGAGGTGCATGCTGTGCGGGGGCCCGGTGGTGACGATGAGGTCCACGGGCTCATGGCGAAGCCTCGCAAGGACTTTTCGCGTGGTTGGCTTCACCCACCCCACGCGGGCGTCGGGCACGAACATGTTGCCACGCACCCATTTGACCAGCCGGGAGGCAAGCGAAGGGGAGGACGGTTGGTCGGCGCCAAGACGAGACGCGCTGCCTTGAAGTCCCAATGCGGAGAGGGCGCGCGTGGGTTCCCACACGGGAAACGACCAAACTTCCACCCCGTCGTGGACTTCGTTCAAGAGCGAGGGGTCGGTCACCGGGACGTCGGGGTTGGAGGGCGTCACCACGACCGGATCCCAGCCGAATTCGGGAAGCAGTTTGGCGAATTTGAGCCAGCGCTGGACCCCGCCGCCGCCGGACGGAGGCCAGTAGTAGCTGACCACGAGAACCCGCTTGCGTTGGCGGTTTTGAGGTAGCTTGCCTTTAGTGTCCGACATGCCTCAAATCTACGTCCACATTGGACTGCCCAAGACGGCGACCACCACCCTGCAAACGCAGGCGTTTCAGCATCACGAAGGGTGGGCATATCTGGGGACCCGCACACCACGCATGCTGAACGCAGATCCGACGTTCAAGGTGTTGGAGGCCTATGTGCAACGGGGCGAGGGAGCGTTGTCGGCGGTGCAAGAGGCCCTCGCGGGCCGACTGGAACGGGAAGGCAAGCCCTTGATGGTCAGCGAGGAAAATTTCAGCCTCGGGGCGTTTCAAGGGTATCCAAGTGGTCACCCACTCTCGGAGACGAGGACGGCCAAATGGGCGCGTCTTGCTCAGGCCATGGAGCCGTTCCGGAGCCTCACGTTGGTCAGCCTGCGGCCTTTCCGCGCCTCGGTGTTCTCGGCCTACGTGGAATACCAAGAGCAATGGTCTAAGGACGGACGCGGCCCTGTGGATTTGGTGAAGCAGGGTGACGTCATGGGTATGTACAGGACGTCAACGTTCCGCCAAGAGGTGGAGTCTCACTTCGGGGCGGACGTTCACGCCTTGGCCTTTGAGGACGTGATCATGGGCGATGTGGCGTTCCCGGGGTTCAGGTGGGACTCCAAAGGGAACATCCCCAACACCAGGCAACACCCAAGGGCGAAAGGGGGCGTCATCCGCGAGGTCGTGCGCAAACGACCCTTGATGCCCTTGGCAACGGCGGTGGCTTCGAGCATGCCTGGACTCGCCGAGGCGTTGTGGCGGATTCGGTGGGCCGAACGCGTCATGGTCCAGCGCTGGGACGAGGAGATCTGGGAGGTGTTGTCCGAGTTGGAAGCCGAAAGCGACGCCGCGCGCGAAGCGTGGCTTCGTTCAACGGTCGCGACGGAGCAGGACCAACCAGTCTGACACGCGCAAGAGGCGCAAGTTTCGGACGCCCTCCAATTTGTGCCACCGCGTGTTGGCTTCCACCCTCGCCATCCGCGCACGGGTGGCTTGTTGGGCCGCTTGAATCCAAACGTCTTCGGGGTGGCGTTCACCATGCGCTGCGAGCGCACGAAGCAGCGCTTCGGTGTGCTGCTTCACCTTGTCCAAGCCAGGAGAGTTCAGGTCGTGAAGGGCGGACATGCCGGCAAGGACTTGATGCGCTCCGTTGGTGAGCCCTGGCGTCAGCTCTGCGGCCTCGGCATGGGGCAAGAGCATGCGAATGGCGTGCTGGTGCATGGAGACGTAGCGCTCCAGCCTGGCTTGGGCCCCGTTTTGGGAGGTGTTCTGGCCTTCCATCCGGTAGTACACCGCACAGAAGGGGTTGTTCGCGAACGTGGCACCGTGCTGGGCCAAGGTCAACCAGAGGGCGTAGTCCTCGGCGAGGTGGTGGCCCTCCTTATACGGGTGGTCCTGCAAGACTTGGGTGCGCGCAGCCACAGTGGGGTGGTTCAGGCCAGGGGCCCAAAGCAGGCTCGCGCAGATGTCGTGGTGGCTGGCGGGTTTGGTCCACATGCGGAGCCCGGATCCAAACACCGCCATGGAAGCCCCCACCACGTCGACTTCAGGGTGGTTGTCCAAGTAGGCAAGTTGCCGTTCGATGCGGTCTGGCGGCATCCGGTCGTCGGCGTCCATCCGGATCACCACCGGCGCCCGCACATCTGCAATGCACGCGTTGAGTCCGGCCACGATGCCCTGGTTTTGGTCAAACCGAATGACGCGGTGCGGCCGCTTCAACGTGGCCTTCACACGGGCGGCCAAAGGGGGGGTGTTGCCGTCGTCCGCCAATACCACGTCGAAGTCTTGGCAGGTCTGCGCGTTCAAATCGCCCAACATCTTCTCGAAGTTGGCGTCGGGTCGATAGCAAGGAATGACAACGGAAGCGCGCATGGGCGGTTGAAAGTAACGAATTTGCAGCCCGATGACGTTTGAGGAATGGACACGAGAGGCAAGGTTGCGCGCCAGGGTGGCGTTTCAACCATGGCGACGTGCGCCCGAGTCGGTGGGTTGGATGGTGGGCTCAGGCAGGAGCGGCACCACGTGGTTGTCTTCGCTGTTGAACGCCGATTGCACCATGCGCGAGGTGTTTGAGCCCGTCCATGTGTTGCACGTCGAACGGATGAAGGGAGGGGCGACACATCCTGCTTACGCGGAAGACTCGAGGTGGGACGCTTGGCTGGCCGACGTGTTCGGGGGGCGGCACATCACTCGGAGGACCGACCGAGACAACGTGGGAAGAAACCCCGCGGGGGC
The DNA here is from genome assembly GCA_938084585.1 of uncultured Flavobacteriales bacterium. GTDB lineage: Bacteria > Bacteroidota > Bacteroidia > Flavobacteriales_D > Sanyastnellaceae > UBA11663. Next base: position 21,216 of record CALKFF010000012.1, on the reverse strand, counting down.
ACACAAGCTTCTCGTGAAAGACGTGTTTGCCACCGGCCTGTTGTCGGCGCCGGCGGCGCAAGGGGTGTCCAAATTGCTTGTCATGCGCCATCCTTTGGCGGTGGCGTTGTCCAAGCAGGCGCACCGTCATTGGCATTGGGCATGGTCGACCCAGGAGTTCCTGGACCAGCCAGGGTGGCGCGACGGGATGCTTTCCTCGTGGGTGGACATGTTGGCCAAGGTGGACCGTGAAGGGACAGAGATGGAGCGCCTGGTGGCCGTGTGGGCGGTGATCCAGCGCATCTCTCTGATGTCGTTGTCGGCCGAGGATTTGTCCGTGATCCACTACGAGCGTGCTGTGCAGGACCCATGGGGAGAGGTTGAGGCGTTGAAAAGGAACCAAGGTTGGGACGAGCTCATTTCCGCTTCAGAGTCTGAGGTGATGGCGGCGGCCGGTCGGGTGTCGTTTGTGTCGAAATCCGCGGACACAAACGCGTTGCCCAACCCCACGAGGTGGACGCAATCTGTCGAAGTGGAAGACCGTGTGCGCGCCGAGCGGCTGTTGGATCAACTTGGGATGGCCGGTTGGCACGACGATCGAGGCATGCCCGTCCCAGAAGCCATTCAATCGTGGCGAGAGGCCCATGCGCCGCCTCGGAGGTAGTCCGAGATACGAGACCAATTCCCCGACTTGAGTCGCTTCCAAGCGAAGATCGCCACCAAACCCCACCAGGTTGGGTGTCCAAACACGGTTTTGTGCACGGCCCCTTGGGTGAATGCCGCCTGCACGTTGAGGACTTGGCCGGAACTTTCGTCAGGGTGGAGGCGCACCGCGAAGGGTGTGCTGATCAACGCCCCGCCTGCGCGCAAGATGTCGTGCATCAGAAGCACTTCTTCGCCGCCGTTGACAGGCGGCGCACCCAGCCCAAAGCGAGGGTTGAACGTGACGTTCCACGCGGCCAACGCGTCTAGGTGTACCACCAGCTCCATGCTGTTCACGAATTGAATGCGGCGCAGGGATGCGGTGCCGGTTCCGACGACGTTGGACGCGGCCTCTTGGTAGGCTCGCCATGGTTCCGAAGGGGACTTCATGAGCCTTGTGGTGACCGCACCGACGTTGTCCCATGAAGAAGTCGGCGCATCGCCCTCCAGCCATGATGCCAGCGCCGCGCATTCCCCAAGGTCAAGGGTCACATCGTCGTCGCACAGCACAGCCCATCGGACCGATCGCTTTTGCAGCTCTTCCATCGCTTGGTTGCGCGAGTGGCTCAACCCCAGTTGCGCCGATTGGATCACCCGCACGTGGGGATGGTTCATACCCCCGGCTTCCGGGTTCAACTTGCCCTCCTGCGTGGTGTGTTGGTTGACGATCACGACGGGCCAACCCAGGGTGGACAGCTGCTCAATGAGCTTGACGTTGTCGAGCAGTCGGGCGTTCATGGTGCTGACCGCGAAGCCGACCAAATTCGTGGGGTTGGAATTGAAATCCCGCATGCGCCGCACAAGTTAGCCTCGGGGGTTGTGCGAAACGGTTCCTTGCGCTACTTTTGCCCTCCTCCAATCTACCTCATGCCCGGGTGGCGGAATTGGTAGACGCGCGCGACTCAAACTCGCGTTCCGCAAGGAGTGTGGGTTCGATTCCCACCCCGGGTACTTGAAAAGCCTCGCATCACGCGGGGCTTTTTCTTTGCCAGGCACCTACCTTCATCGCATGAACACACGCCAAATTCGAGGATGGGCATGGGTCGCCTGCTTGGGGGTTTTCACCTTTTCCGCGTCCGCCCAAATCACCGTCGAGGACACCGATTTGCCACAAGGGGACACCGAATACACGTTCCAAAACGTGGCGCCTGATTTCTTGGCGGACTTCGAGTCTTCTGGCCCGGGGTGGATCTGGGATTTCACCGAGTTGGCGGTGGTGGATTCCACCGTCACGTTGGTGGAAGACATCTCCGAGGCCTCGTTCACGGCGCAGTTTGTGTTCAACGGGTTCGATCCGGAGTACCAAGCCGACCACTTCTACACCTTCCTCAACATTCCCGACTTCGGGGACTTTGGGGGCGACGTCGGCATCCCCGTGCAATTGGATGAAGTGGTCGGGTACCACCAAATCGCAGGAGGCACGTACAACCAGGTGGGGCTTGGCATGTCGCTTTCAGGCCTGGAATTGCCCATCCCGTTTGAGGACGTGGATGAGGTGCACCCTGTGCCGTTGACGGTGGACGCGACGCTCGAGTCGACCGCTGCGTACGAAATCGTTGTGCCCGCCACCCTGACCTACGTCGTGGACCAAACGCGCTTCTCCGAAGTCGACGGGTACGGCACCTTGCTCCTTCCCGACGGAACGTCCCACGAAGTGCTGCGGTTGAAATCGACCGTGAGCAGCGAAGACAGCGTCTACGTGGACCTCGCGGAGCAGGGTTTCGCGTTTGAGCGCGAGACGGTCACCTACCTCTGGCTCGGCGACGGCGGAATGCCTTGGATGGAGGTCACCACAACCTTGGGCATCCCTTCTGTGGTGCGCTACCAGGGCACGGTCCTCGCGGAGGAAGACACCTCGTCGACCGACGGGCTGGTCTCCTTGCAGTCAGAAATGCGGTTGACGCCCAACCCTGTTCACCGAGGCGATTTGGTCACCTTGGGCTGCGACGGCCAGCCGGTGAGCTGGACCCTCTGGAACATGCAGGGGGCTTGCGTCCTGCGAGGACGGAGCGCCAACTTGAACACCGAAGAACTCGACGCAGGGGTGTACCTCGTGCGCGACGAACGCCACGGCTCCGCGCGCCGCTTGGTGGTTCAGTGAGGGAGTTTGTCTCGAAGCGCGGCGTACACGTACACGCCCAACACCCCGGCCAGCACGGCCAGGAGCATGACGGTTGTGCCGCTTCCGACCAGGGCGTACATCGGTCCGGGACACGCGCCAGTCATGGCCCAACCCAGCCCAAACAGCGTGCCGCCCAGGTAGGCTGACTTGTACCGTGGGGCCTTGTCTTGCAGCGTGATCACGTTGCCCTCGAGGCTTTTGACCTTCATGCGGCGGATGAGGAAGACGCTGAGCGCGCCCACGCCCACCGCGCTGCCGATGATGCCGTACATGTGAAAACTCTGGAAGGCGAACATCTCCTGGATGCGGAACCACGAGAGGACTTCTGCCTTGACCAGGATGAGGCCAAACAACAGGCCCAAAATCAATCCGAGTGCGTTTTTCATGGGGTCAGCTCAAAAGGAGTGGAAGGATCAACCAAGACATCAAGAGGCCGCCGGTGAAGAACCCCAAGACGGCCACAAAGGAGGGCATTTGAAAATGGCTCAAACCCATGATGGCGTGCCCCGAGGTGCAGCCGCCCGCGTAGCGCGTGCCGAAACCCACCAGGAACCCGCCCCCGAGGATGAACAGCCACGTTCGCCAGCCAGCCAGGGCGTCCCACGAGAACAATTCTTGGGGGTGTTGGCCGCTCAGGTCCTCCAACCCGAAGGCGTTCATGCGGGCCACCGCCGCGTCGCTGAGCGCGATGGGGGCGTCGCTGGAAAAGACCGTGGCCGCGAGCCACGCGCCGCCCAGGATGCCCACCACAAAGAGGAGGTTCCAACCTTCTTTTTTCCAATCGTAGTTCAGGAATTCAAGCTTGGAGGGCACGACCGCCGCGCACATGTGACGGAACGACGAACTCACCCCGAAGGTGCGGTTCAACAAAATCAAGTGGAGGGGCACCATCAATCCGATGATGGGGCCGGCCACGTACCAAGGCCAGGGTTGGCTGACCCATTCAACAAACGTGTTCATGGCCGCGAATCTAACCGACACGGCGACATGCCGTGGCCACCCAAGTCACATTGGGGGGCTTTCCTACCTTGGGCACATGAACCTCACGATGCGCATCCTCCTGACGTCGGCCGTGGTCTTCCCGGCTGCGTCGACCGCCCAAACGCTGCAAGCCCCGAACCTCCACCCCCAAGGCTACACTTTCACCTACGGCGTGTCCAACCAACAGCCGGAGGGTTGGGATTGGACCAACGCATTCTCCATTCAGGACGTGGTTCTTGAGTTTTTGCCTGCGGACAGCACCGCCTACGCAGACGGGTTTTCCAACGCCGACTATGCGCAGGTGTCCAACATCCAGGGCCCGCAATACGCCTACTACAGCTTTGACGAAGACGGCATGGGGTTCTGGGGAGGTGTGGATCCCAGTGGAATCCAGGTGGTTTACCCCGAAGAAATCGTGGCCCTTCCTTTCCCGTTCACGGAGGGGGATGTGCACCAAGACAGCCTGTCATTTGTGTTTGAAGCCGGGGGTGACCAAGTCCACCGGGACATCCACTTGACCTCGGTCGCCGCGGAATGGGGGGCCTTGTTGCTTCCAGGCGAGTTGGCGTTCAACGACGTCATGCGTGTGGAAACCGAGCAATTGATCTACGACAGCACAGCCACGGTGGAAGCCGGGTTGCTGCTGGTGACCACGGCGTTTTGGGCCCAAGACATGCCCCTTCCTGTGGCCCAGAGCTACACCTACAGCGAAGTGGCAGGGGGCGACACGTCGGTCGTGTTTGTGGGGTCAGAGTTCTTGTTGGAGACGACAATGTCTTTGGACACGGCGCCCATGGCGAAGCGCATGCGGGCGTTCCCGAACCCTGCGAACGACAGGGTGCAGATGGAAGGGGAGCCAGGACAGGCTTGGGAAGTGAGAAACGCGTCAGGCCGAGTCGTGGCGCAGGGCCAGTTCAACGGCGTGGTTCAGGGCCTTGACGTGTCGCGCTGGGAAGCGGGCATGTATTTCGCCAACTCCGGAAACCAAACCCTGAGGTTGGTGGTGCTTCACTGACCTGCCTCAGTAGGCGCGGGCGTTGTTGCCCTCCATGTAGTAGACGAACGCCTTGTTCACCACGCGGTGGCCTCCTGGCGTGGGGAAGTCGCCCGTGAAGTACCAGTCGCCGAGGTGGTTGGGGCACGCCTCGTGCAACCCTGCCACGCTTTGGAAGATGATCTTCACTTCCGACTTCATTCCCTCAGGGGTCAGCAGGTCGCTGATGCGGTCGCTGATTTCTTCGTCGGTGAAGGGCGCGTAGATGGCCTTGACCTGGTTGACGTTTTCCGCCAAAGGCAAGGTGAGCTGGTGCTTGCACGCGTTGTAGGTGTCTTCCAACACGTGCTCCATGCCGCGCTCTTTGAGCAAGGACACCGCCGCTTGGAACGCGATGAAGTCCCCCATGCGGGCCATGTCGATGCCGTAGCAGTCGGGGTAACGGATTTGGGGGGCGCTGGACGCCACCACAATCCGCTTGGGCTGGAGGCGGTCCAGGATTCGAAGGATGCTCTTCTTCAGGGTGGTGCCGCGCACGATGCTGTCGTCGATCACCACCAAGTTGTCGACGCCGGGTTCCACGGTGCCGTAGGTGATGTCGTAGACGTGGGCCACGAGGTCGTCCCGTGAGCTGTCTTCGGTGATGAAGGTGCGCAGCTTGGCGTCCTTGATGGCGATTTTGTCGATGCGCGGACGTTCGTTCAGGATGGACTCGATTTCCGCGTGGTCAGGGTCCGCGCCAAGTCCTTTGATGCGTGCGATTTTGCTCGCGTTCAAATGCTCCTCCAATCCTTTGACCAACCCATAGAACGACGACTCGGCCGTGTTGGGGATGAAGCTTGTGACGGTGTGGTCCAAATCGTGCTCCACGGCTTCCAACACGCGTGGGACAATGCTGATCCCGAGGGCTTTCCGCTCGCTGTAAATGTCCCCGTCGTTGCCGCGGGAGAAGTAGATGCGCTCAAAGCTGCAGGCCTTCCTTTCCCCTGCCGGGCGGATTTCCTCCACCAGGGTCTCGCCGCTGCGTCGGATGAGCAGGGCGCCGCCTGGGGCCACCTCTTGGATGGACTCGGCGGGCACGTTGAAGGCGGTTTGGATGACCGGCCGTTCGGAGGCGGCGACCACCACCTCGTCGTCTTCGTACCAATATGCCGGACGAATGCCGTTGGGGTCGCGCATCACGAAGGCGTCGCCGTGTCCCAACATGCCGCACATCACGTACCCGCCGTCGAAGTCGGAAGAAGCACGGCGGAGGATGGACCCCATGTCGAGGGTGTCCGCGATGCGCTCGGAGATGGTTTGGTTGTCCAAACCCTGGCCCTTGAGTTGGTCGAACAACTCTTGGTTGGCCTCGTCCACGAAGTGCCCAATCTTTTCGAGCACCGTGACGGTGTCGGATTTCTGCTTGGGGTGCTGGCCGATTTGGACCAGCACGTCAAACAGCTCGTCCACGTTCGTGAGGTTGAAGTTGCCGGCGACCACGAGGTTGCGGGTGCGCCAGTTGTTTTGCCTCAAGAACGGGTGGCAGTTCTCGATCTCGTTTTTGCCAAACGTGCCGTAGCGCAAGTGCCCCAAGAACAACTCGCCTGTGAAGGCGTGGTCGTGCTGAAGCGACACCGTGTCTTGGAGTTGCTCGGCGGAAAGGTCCTGGAAGCGGCCCATGATCTTGCCAAACAGGTCTTGAATGGGGCGCGCGTCCACCGAGCGCATTCGGGAGATGTAGCGCTTGCCGGGGTTCACGTCCAGCTTGATGTTGGCCAACCCCGCGCCGTCTTGGCCGCGGTTGTGCTGCTTTTCCATCAGCAGATACATCTTGTTGAGGCCGTAAAACGGCGTGCCGTATTTGTCAACGTAGTGTTGCAACGGCTTTTTGAGTCGGAGCATGGCGATGCCACACTCGTGCTGAAGGAAATCGCTCATCCGGCGTCAAATTTAGTCACGATTTCGCCTTGAGGTGGGGCTACTTTTGAGCCATGGCATCAAACGCACTCACCCCCGCTGAGCAGGCCCTGGTTTTGCGGGCTTGGGAACAGGCGGACTCCATCACCGAGCACCTCGACGGACTGATGGCGGCGACCCCACGTGACGAGGACGAGGCGCCATACGACAAGTACATCCCCATCAACCAAAAGCGCGTCAAGCGGATCCGAAAAGCTTTGGCCAAGCAGGGGCTTCGCGACGAGTTGGCCGCGGTGGCCACCTCCTTGCCGCACGGCGCACGGATGTTGGTGCTGAACGAGTTTTGGTGTGGTGACGGGGCCCAGATTTTGCCTGTGCACGAGGCCATCGTCTTGGCGTCCGAGAGTGCTGTCGAGGTGCGCGTTTTGATGCGGGACGACAACCTCGAGGTCATGGACTTGTTCCTCACCAACGGCGGACGGTCCATCCCCAAGACGGCGCTCCTGGACGAGGAAGGCCGGGTGTTGGGAACCTGGGGCCCGCGGCCTGAGGAGGCCATGGATTTGGTCAAGCGGATCAAGTCCGATCCGGCCATCGCACACACCTACAGCCAAGAGGTCCACAGGTGGTACACCCAAGACGGCACCCAAGCGACCCAAGCGGAGTTGGCGGTACTTTTGGGTCATGCCCAAAGACCTTGAGCCGGAAGACTTTTACAAGACGCCCGAGGGCTTCATCGTCTTCACGGAAACATACCACCGCAAGCGGGGTTGTTGCTGTCAGAGCGGCTGCAAGCACTGCCCGTACGGGTTTGACAAAAACACGGGCCGTTTCACCAAGAAACCATGACCATGACGCAAGCTGAATTCCAAGCCATTGTCCAGGAGGGCCTTCCGCAAACGCTGCCCCCTGCCGTCGAGCGCAACCCCGAATGGAGCCACGCCCCGGTGCGCAAGGACATCTTGACGGACAAGGAAAAAGAACTTGCGCTGCGCAACGCGCTCCGTTATTTCCCGGCGCACCAGCATGCGGAACTCGCCCCGGAATTTGCCCAGGAGCTCAAGGACTACGGGCGCATTTACATGTACCGCTTGCGCCCTGCGCACGACATGAAGGCGCACCCCATCGGTTGGTACCCGGCCAAATGCCGCCAGGCCGCCTCGGTCATGTTGATGATCCAGAACAACCTCGACCCGGCCGTGGCGCAGCACCCTGAGGAGCTCATCACTTACGGCGGCAACGGGGCGGTGTTCCAGAACTGGGCGCAGTACCGTTTGGCCATGAAGTATTTGAGCGAGATGGAGGAAGACCAAACCCTGGTCATGTACTCCGGCCATCCGCTCGGGCTGTTCCCGTCCAACAAGGAGGCCCCCCGCGTCGTGGTCACCAACGGCATGGTCATCCCCAACTACAGCCAGCCCGACGATTGGGAGCGCATGAACGCCTTGGGCGTCAGCCAATATGGCCAAATGACCGCCGGGTCCTACATGTACATCGGCCCCCAGGGCATTGTGCACGGCACCACGATCACCGTGTTGAACGCGGGCCGGATGATCGACAAGAAGCGTGGCGTGACGGGGACCATGGACGGCTTGGCCGGCAAGTTGTTTGTCACGGCAGGTCTGGGTGGCATGAGCGGCGCCCAACCCAAGGCCGCGAACATCGCCGGTTGCGTGTCTGTGACCGCGGAGGTCAACCCCGCCGCGGCGTACAAACGTCACGAGCAAGGCTGGGTGGACCACGTCGTCACCGACTTGGACGAATTGACGGCCAAGGTCCGCGAGGCCCGCGAGTCGAAGCGCGCCGAGTCGTTCGCTTACCTCGGCAACGTGGTCGACGTGTGGGAAAAGTTCGACGAAGAGAACGTCCTGGTGGACATGGGGTCGGACCAAACGTCCTTGCACAACCCTTGGGCGGGTGGATACTACCCCGCCGGGTTGTCGTTCGACGACGCCAACGCTATGATGGCGGAAGATCCGGACACGTTCCGGACGCACGTCCAAGACTCGCTCAAGCGGCACGCGGCCGCGGTGAACAAGCACACGGCGCGCGGAACGTATTTCTTCGACTACGGCAACGCCTTCTTGCTGGAAGCGAGTCGGGCGGGGGCGGACATCTTGGCGGAAGACGGCGACGGGTTCCGGTACCCCTCGTATGTTCAAGACATCATGGGTCCCATGTGCTTTGACTACGGGTTTGGGCCGTTCCGCTGGGTGTGTTGCAGCGGCGATTCTGCCGACCTCGACACCACCGACGCCATCGCGGCGGAGGTGTTGGAGCGCCTGATGGGCGAAGCCCCGGAAGACATCCGGCAACAGATGCAGGACAACCTGCGCTGGATTCGCGAGGCGAAGGCCAACCAACTGGTCGTGGGCTCGCAGGCGCGCATCTTGTACGCCGACGCCCATGGCCGCGCAGAGATTGCCTCGGCGTTCAACGACGCCATCCGAGATGGCCGTTTGAAAGGGCCTGTTGTCTTGGGCCGGGACCACCACGATGTCAGCGGCACGGACAGCCCGTACCGCGAGACCAGCAACATTTACGACGGCTCCGCATTCACCGCCGACATGGCCGTCCACAACTTCGTGGGAGACAGTTTCCGCGGGGCGACGTGGATCAGCCTTCACAACGGCGGAGGGGTCGGCTGGGGAGAGGTGATGAACGGGGGCTTCGGCATGCTCATCGACGGCAGCGAGGACAGCGAACGCCGACTCCGCTCCATGCTGCATTGGGACGTCAACAACGGCATTGCACGGCGCAGCTGGGCGCGCAACCCAGGAGCCCAGTGGGCCATCGACCGCGCCATGGAGGCGGAGCCCAAGCTGACGGTGACCCGCGCCAACCACGCGTCCGACGACGTGATTTCAGGCGCCCTGTCCTGAATGGCCATGGACGCGTACGACCAGCGGTTCACCCGCGAGACGGAATGGGGAGATTTGCGAGATGCCCGGTTTGAAGCCTGCATCATTGAAGGCGCCGACTGGTCGGGAAAAGACCTGCGAGGCGCGCGTTTCGAGGAGTGCACGCTTCTGGAATGCGACTTGAGCAACGTCCGAACCCTGGGCCTGGGGCTTCAAGATGTCATGTTCCAGGGCTGCAAGGTGGTGGGGTTTGATTTTGCGTCGTGCAACACGCTTGGGTTGGTGGTTCGGTTGGAGGAGTGCGTTGCAGACAGCGCGTACTTTGAAGGGATGGACGCGAAGGGCGTGGCCTGGAAAGGGGGTCGAGCCCATGGCGCTGATTTCACTGGAGCCAACCTGGAAGGCGCGGTGTTCGATGGCGTGGACTTGACAGATGCGGTGTTCGAGCGCACGCGGTTGGAAGGCGCTGATTTTCGTTCGGCCACCGGTTGGCGCATCCGGCCGGATGAAAACCGCGTTCGCGGGGCGAAGTTTCGCCGAGAAGACCTCGAAGGGCTGGTGTCTGGGTGGCACCTTGACTTGACCTGAGCGAGGGACAAGCGCTCAGGGGAAACGATTTGCGTTTTTTTCGTTTCCTGTGCGTGCATTGCGTTGTAATTTTGCGGCGCTTTGAACGAGACCCCATCCATGTTGGACGCCCCTGTGGGCGACGAAGCGCGCGCAGCCGAGCTGCGTGAACGGTGCGCGGGGCTGTTTGCCCGGTTTGGCATAAAGTCCCTGAACATGGACGATTTGGCCAAGCACCTGGCCTGCTCAAAGAAGACCTTGTACAAGCACTTTCGCGACAAACGTGACTTGGTGTCCCAGGCGCTGACCAGCCACCTCGACGGGTTGGAGAAGCGGATGGACGAGGTGATGTCGTCGCAGGGCAACGCGATCGACGCGGCGCTTCAGGAAATGGAGGAAAAGCGGAGCATGCTGTCGGCGATGAATCCGACGGTGTTGTTCGATTTGAAAAAGCTCTACCCCAAGGTGTTCGAGGCGACGTTCAGCCGCCGTCGGGCCATGGTGCGGCGTGTGGTGAAGCACAACGTCCACCGCGGCATGGAAGAGGGGTTGTACCGCTCGGATTTGAATGTGGATGCGGTGGCCGATTTGCACTTGGCCCTGGTGGAAGACATGGTGAAGCAGGCGGAAGACGGCACGTTGGCCCGTCCGCTGGCGGAACATTTTCAAGCCCTGTTCACTTACCACATCCGTGGCATCGCCAGTCCGCAGGGGTTGGCCCATTTGGAACAAAAACTCAAGGATCAACCATGAAGATTCTCTCAATGAATGCGGCCGTGGCCGGCCTGGTGTGGTGTGCGCTGCTGGGCGCCCCGACGGCGGGGTCGGCGCAGACGTCGCTGAGCCTGGCCGAGGCCCAGGACAAGGCGCTCGATCAAGCGTACGCCATGGAGCGCGCCCTGATCGACGTGGAAGTGGCGAAGCGGGACGTCAAGGAATTGCTCGCCACGGGGTTGCCTCAGGTGACGGGAAGCGTGGACTTCAACCACTTCATCGACATCCCCACCCAAGTGGTGCCTGCGTCGTCGTTTGACCCCACGGCTCCGGAAGACATGGTGCTGGAATTTTCGTTTGGGACCACCCAGTCGGTGACCGCGGGCTTGAATGCGACCCAACTCATCTTCAGCGGGAGCTACCTCGTGGGCGTGCAAGCGGCCAAGGTGTTGGCGGACGCGAAGGACCTCGCGGTGGAACGCACGGCTGTCGACACGCGTCGCATGGTGGCGGAGGCCTATGCAACGGCCCTGGCCGCCCAAGCCAACGTGGCGACCCTGGACAAAGCGCTGACCCTGGTCGCCCAGTCGGAATCCGAATTGCGGGCGATGTCTGAGGAAGGCTTTGTGGAATCGGTCGACGCAGACCGCTTGACCTTGACCCGGCAGACGCTGGAGCAACAATTGGGCACGGCGCGCCTCCAGGCGGAGCTCACGGCAAAGTTGTTGCTGTTCCAATGCGGCATGTCTGTGGATTCGGACGTGGAGTTGACAGATACGCTGGAAGACTTGACCCAAGCGGAGGTGCCGGCGGCTGTCCAGGCGCAGTTGAACTTGGCCACGGTGCCGTCGCTGCAGGAGCAGCAGCAATACGTGGCGCTGGCCGAGCTCGACGTGAAGAACCGCCGCGCCGAGGGGCTGCCCCAGATCGCAGGATTCTACAGCACGAGCCAACAAGCGTTTCGGGACCCGGATTTCCCGGTGCTCGAGGACCAAAACAACTGGTACCCGAACCAAATCGTCGGCCTCTCCATGAGCATGCCGGTGTGGACCAGCTTCGGGGGACGCCAGCGTGTGGAGAAGGCCAAACTTCAAGTCTTGAACGCCCAGAGCGGGTACCGCCAAATGGTGGAAGCGGCGAAGTTGGAATTCGACAACGCCAAAGCCACGTTCCTCGACGCCGAAGCGGCGTTGCGCACGGCGCGGGAGCAGCGGGATTTGGCCTCGCGCATTTTGGAACGCATCGAAGCGGGCCACAAAGAAGGGGTGCGCAGCAGCTTTGAGCTCAACGACGCCCAAAACCAACTCATCGAATCTGAGGGCAACCTCATCGGCGCGCAACTCGCGTGGCTGAATGCACAACAACGTCTCATCGCCTCCAACCCACAACCATGAACTTGACATCCCACCTCCCCCGTGTGATGGCCGCCTTGGCCCTCGTCGTCGGAATGACCCAATGCGGTGGGCCTGCGGCGCCAGCCGAGGAAGCCGCCTCCGCCCCAACAACCCGCCTCACCCGCGTCGGGGTGCGCACCATGGAATGGGCCCCGTTCGCCCACAGTTTCGCCGTGCAAGGCAACGTGGAGACCGACCGCGTGGCCAACATCTTGGCCGAGTTCCCGGGCGTGGTGGACGCCGTGCTCGTGGAGGAAGGCACGCAAGTCGCCAAGGGTGAGGCCATCCTTCGCATCAACACCGACGTGTTGCAGAAGCAGCGCGCTGAATTGACGACCCAGCTCGAGTTGGCCCAAACCCTGTTCGAGCGTCAGGAGCGTTTGTGGAACAAGGACATCGGGTCGGAAGTCGAGTACCTCCAAGCCCGCGCCGGCGTCGAAGCGTTGGAACGCAGCCTGGCCACCCTCGACGAGCAGGTGGACAAGGCGACCATTCGCGCCCCGTTCAGCGGGGTGGTGGACCGCGTGTTCGCCAACGTCGGTGAGATGGCGTCTCCCCCCATGCCCGTGGTGCGCGTGGTGGACTTGAGCGACCTTTACATCCGCGCCTCTGTGAGCGACCACTACGCCGGAAGCGTGGAGAAAGGCCAGCCTGTGCGCATCGAGGTGCGTGGGTTCGAGGGCGACATGCAAAGCCAAATCCGCCGCGTGGGCCAGTACATCACGGCGGCCAACCGGACGATCGATTTGACCGTGGACTTGCCCAGCGACGCCAAAATGTTGCCCAACATGGTGGCCACGGTGCACATCACCGACCTTGCCTTGGACAGCGCACTGGCGTTGCCCACGTCGTTGGTGCAGCAAGATGCCCAAGGCCAGGACTTCGTGTACGTCGTGCGCGGAGACGTGGCCAAGAAGCAAACGGTGGAGGCGGGGACCATGTCTGACGGCATGCTTCTCATCCAATCCGGCCTGGCGCCTGGCGACCGTGTCATTGACCGTGGCGCCGCTCGTGTGGTGGACGGCGAACGCGTGGCATTGATCGAATCCTGAGCCCAAGACCATGAGTGAACAGAACCAAAGCAAGCTCAAGCTGCGCGAGTTTGGCCTGACAACCTTGAGCATTCAAAACAAGACCACGGTCTTCGTCTTGATTGCCATCATCACATTGTCCGGCATCAGCAGCTACTTGTCGGTGCCCAAGGAGGCGTTCCCAGAGATTGTGGTGCCCGAGATTTTCGTCAGCACGGCCTACCCAGGCAACAGCCCGGCAAACATGGAAAAGCTGGTGACCCGTCCCCTGGAGAAGGAGATCAACACCATCTCAGGCATCGACGAAATCACGTCGACCAGCGTGCAGGGATTCAGCGCCATCGACATCAAGTTCAACTTTGACGTGACCCCCACTGAGGCGTTGCGCAAGGTGAAGGACGCCGTGGACAAGGCGAAGGCCGACCCCGATTTCCCCACCGACCTCCCGGCCGACCCCAGCATCATGGAGCTCAACTTCAGCGAGCTCATGCCGGTGATGAACATCAACCTGAGCGGGGATTACCGGTTGCAGGATCTGAAGAAGTACGCCGAACACCTCGAAGATGAAATCGAGGCGCTTCCCCAAATCAGCAAGGTGGACATCCAGGGCATCAGCGACCTCGAGGTGGAAATTGAGGTTGACCACCTGCGGGCCGAGGCCATGCAGGTCAGCTTCAACGACATCTCCGGGGCCATCGCCGCGGAGAACATGACGATTTCCGGCGGTGACCTCCTCATGGACGGGGTGCGTCGAAGCGTGCAGGTGGAGGGCGACTTCACCAGCGTGGAAGAATTGGAGAACGTCATCGTCAAGGCAGAAGGAGGCAACATCATCCACCTCCGTGACGTGGCGACCGTGGCGTTCGTGGAGAAAGAGGCGGAGAGCTTCGCCCGGGAATACACGCGTCCGGTGGTCTCCCTCGACGTGGTGAAACGCGCAGGCGAAAACCTGCTGGAGGCGTCTTCCGCCATCAACGCCATCATCGAAGAAGCCAAGCAAAATGTGCTGCCCAGAAACCTGGGGGTGTCCATCACCAACGACCAAAGCGACATGACCCAAACCCAAGTGGAGGAGCTTCAGAACTCCATCATCTTTGGGGTGTTGTTGGTGGTCGGCGTGCTCTTGTTCTTCCTGGGCTTGCGCAACGCGTTGTTCGTGGGGGTGGCCATTCCGTTGTCCATGTTCATGAGCTTCCTCATCCTGAACTCCTTGGGCGTGACGTTCAACACCATGGTTTTGTTCTCCTTGGTCTTGGCGCTCGGGATGTTGGTCGACAACGGCATTGTGGTGGTGGAGAACGTGTACCGTCTCATGGACGAGGGGTACAGTCCGCTGAAAGCCGCACGCTACGGCGTGGGCGAGGTGGCGTGGCCCATCATCGCGTCCACCGGCACGACGCTCGCGGCCTTCTTGCCCTTGGCGTTGTGGCCCGGACTCATTGGCGAATTCATGAGCTACCTCCCGATGACCTTGATCATCGTGTTGGGGTCGTCGCTGTTCGTGGCGCTGGTGATCAACCCTGTGTTGACTTCGGTCTTCATGAAGGTGGGGGAGGAAAACGTGAACCGCCGCCGGACCCACCTCGTGTCGGGCGTTTTGGTGGCGGTGGGCGCGGCCTTCCTTGCGCTGGGGGCCACCGGCTTGGGCAACATGTTGGCGTTGGCCGGCGTGTTGACGCTGCTCAACACCTACGTGCTCTACCCCGCGACGGTGATGTTCCAAAACCGCTTTTTGCCGCGGTTGGAGTCCGCCTATGAGCGCTTCCTGACGTACGTGTTGGGAGGACGCCGCCCTTGGGCGTTCTTCTTTGGGACCGTGGGCTTGCTGTTCTTGTCGATGGTGCTGATGGGCGTGTTCCCGCCCAAAGTCCTGTTCTTCCCGGACAACCAACCGCAGTACCTCAACATCTTCGTGTCCAAACCGATTGGCACCGACCTCAACGCCACCAACGAGGTGGCGAAGGACATCGAGTTGCGGGTGATGGAGGTGTTGGAGCGGGACGAGTTTAAGCGCCCCAACCCGGAGACGGGCGAGTTGGAGAGCTTCCTCGTGAACTCCGTCATTGGCACCGTGGGCAACGGGACCAGCGACCCCAACGAAGGTCCGCAACTCGGCCCCACGCCGCACAAAGCACGCATTGTGGTCAACTTCGTGAAGTTCCAGGACCGCCGGGGCCTGGCCACCGGAGACGTGCTGAGCGCCATCCGAGACGAACTCAAAGGCTACCCCGACGCGGAGGTGGTGGTGACCAAGAACTCCGACGGGCCGCCTCAAGGCGCCCCCATCAACTTGGAGCTGACCGGGGACGATTACGACGAATTGCTCGCCACATCTGAGGAGGTCCTCCTGTACCTCCGCGGCAAGGATTACGCGGGCGTGGAAGAGCTCAAGATTGACGTGGACAAGCGCAAGCCCCAAATGCCTGTGACCATCGACCGCGAGAAAGCGCGGACCTACGGACTCAGCACCCGCGACATCGGGTACACCCTTCGGACGGCGCTGTTTGGCCGGGAGGTCGGCACCTTCAAGGACGGGGAAGACGATTACCCCATCAACCTGCGATTCTCGGAAGAGCACCGCCACAGCAGCGATGCGTTGATGAACCAAAAGGTCATCTTCCGGAGCCAATCGGACGGCCAAATCAAGGAAGTGCCCATCAGCGCAGTGGCCACTGCGAGCCGCGCCACGACGTTCAGCGCGGTCAAGCGGAAGGACCTCAAGCGCGTCATCACCATCACGTCCAACGTGTTGGAGGGAGCCAACCCCACCGAGATCATCTCCAACATGGAGGTTGACATGGCGGAGGAGCTGAACCTGCCGACCACGGTCAAGTGGGCGTTTACGGGCCAGCAAGAGGAGCAAGCCAAGGAGATGGCCTTCTTGAGCAAGGCGCTCCTGATCGCCCTGTTCCTGATCTTCCTCATCATCGTGAGCCAATTCAACAGCGTCACCACGCCGTTCATCATCGGCTTCAGCGTGGTGTTCTCCCTGATCGGCGTGCTCTTGGGCTTGGTGATCTTCCAAATGGAATTCGTGATCATCATGACGATGATTGGCATCATCTCGCTGGCAGGCGTGGTCGTGAACAACGCGATCGTGTTGATCGACTACACCAACTTGCTGCGTGCACGGCGACGTGAGGAGCTGGGCTTGGAAGAGGGTGAAAGCACGGAAGCGGCGACCAGGTTGCCCTTTGAAGAGGTGCACAAGGCGATCGTGGAAGGGGGCAAGACCCGTCTTCGCCCCGTCTTGTTGACCGCCATCACCACGGTGCTGGGCCTGCTTCCTTTGGCCATCGGACTCAACATCGACTTTGTGGGACTCATCACCGAGTATGACCCCAACATCTACGTGGGCGGGGACAACAACGTGTTTTGGAAGCCCATGAGTTGGGCGATCATTTTCGGCTTGACCTTCGCCACGTTCTTGACCCTCATCATTGTGCCGGTCATGTATTGGTGGATCGAGCGCACCACGTACAAGTGGGCGGGCCGAGAGGTCTGACGGCGTGAACGGCGAGGCTCAGCGTTCCGACACCCGTTGGACGCGGGGCCCAATGCGGGTCAGCAACTCGTAGGGGATGGTGTGGGCTTGTTTGGCGCACACCTCCAAAGTCGGCGAAGCGCCCCACAAGGTGACGGTGTCGCCCGGATGGACCTCGAGCCCTGTGACGTCCACGGTCATCATGTCCATGCACACCCTTCCGACAGTGGGCAGCAGCTGTCCGTTCCACCCCACGTGGGCTTGGCCCCCGCCGAGGGACCTGGGGTAGCCGTCGGCGTAGCCGGCCGACACCACGGCCAGGGTGCGGTCGTGGTCTGCGGCGTCTGTCCAGCCGTATCCTGAACCATGCCCGGCGGGGACGTCCACCAGTTTGGACACCACAGACGTGAGGGCCAAGGCCTGTGTCAGCCCGTGCGCGTTGGCGTGCGGCGCCAAGCCGTACATGCCCAGCCCAATCCGGATCGTGTCGCGCAGGAAGTCGAGCTCGGGATGTCCTTCCAACCATGCCTGGGCGCGTGCGGCGCCTGCCGTGTTCAAGATGTGACAGGGCGTCCCATCGAAATGGGTGGAGACGCGCTTGGCAAACGCCTTCAATTGATCCAACGTCCGCACGTCGTGTCCTTCGTCGTCGGCCGCGGCGAGGTGGGACATCACAGTGCCGAGCTTCAAGCGGCCGTCGGCCAGCAGCGTGGCGGCTTTGGCGTCTTCTTCCGCCAAGATGCCCAGGCGACGCATTCCGGTGTCGAGCTTCAAATGAATGGGCCAGTCTTGCACACCCGCTTGCTCGGCCCAGGCTTGGGCTTGCTGGAGGTGCGGCCAAGAGACGATTTCAGGCTCCAACCCGTGGCGGTGCATCGTGCTGAAGGTGGTGGGGTCCGGATTGAGCACCAGCACCCGGGTTTGGACGCCTGCTTCCCGAAGCCGCACGCCTTCCTCCGCATACGCCACCGCCAAGCCGTCGACCCCTTGGGCCTCGAGGATGCGTCCCAACATCACAGGGTCCGTGCCGTAGCCCAACCCCTTGATCACGGCGATGACACGGGACGCTCCGGCCGCTTTTTGAAGCAGCCTGACGTTGTCCACGATGGCGGGCACGTTGATGGTTAGGGTGGTGATGTGTTCTGCCGGCGCCAGCGCTTGTTTCAATCCGGCCACGGCATCTCCGGACCCGAGCTTCATCAACACGTGGGCAGAACCCAACCCCTCCGCGGCAAGGCAGAGTGCCTCGGCGCGGTTGAAGAACGTGACGTGGACCTGTTGGGCGGCCGCGGCCAACCGGGATTGCATGTCGTCGGTCCAACGTGGGCACCAAACCCACGCTTGCTCGCACCCTGCGCGCTGGAGGTACGCCCCCAGCTTGTCCGCACGGTCGCCGTCCTCGAGTCCAGATTGCGGGACGTCGCCGACAATCGAAACCCGCGGCAGGTCGTCTTCCAATCCGGCAAGCCGTTGAAGGGCCACGCCCAATGCGCTAAAATCGTGGCTGGTGTCGTCCTGGAGCAACACGCCTCCTTGCGGCCGTTTGACGCTCGACAACCTTCCAGACACGGGCTTCAACGTGGGCCAGTGCGAGGCGAGATCTGCCAAGGTTGCGCCATGGTGCAGCGCGACCAAGGATGCGGTCAACGCGTTGTGCACGGACACGTCGTCGTGCATGCCGAGTTGCACCTGCATGGACGCACCTTGCCAAGTCAAGTGGAACACGCCTGGCTGTTCCGTGGCGGTGGCTTGGAGGTCTGCCTCAGAAGCTTGTCTGTCCAGACTCCAGGTCACGGCAGGACACGCCAAAACATCCTCGACCTCAGGAAGCAAGGACGCCGGCATGAACACGCGGCGACAACCGCGGAACAGGGTGCATTTTTCTCGGGCCAGGTGACGTGCGTCGTTGAAATTGCCGAGATGGGCTTCCCCCAGGTGGGTGAGCACCCCTTCTGTGGGGGCGATGCAGCGTTGAAGTTTGGCCATCTCCTCAGGAAGGCTGATGCCCGCCTCGACCAAGGAGAGGTCGTGGTGCGTGCCCAAGGACCAAAGGCTTGTGGGCACCCCCAGTTGGCTGTTGTGGCTGAAGGGGCTTCGGTGCAGGGCCACGGAGGCCGGCAACAATTGGGCGACCCATTCTTTCACCGTGGTTTTGCCGTTGCTCCCGGTCAGCGCCACCACAGGGCCTTTGAATTTGGCGCGTTGCGCCAGGGCCATGACTTGCATGAAATCAAGCACATCGTCGACCACCACCACGTCGCTGTCGGACGACCATGTTGTTTGGTCAGGGGGCAATTGGTTCACCACAAACCTCCTGACACCTTGGACGTGGGCGGCCTCGAGGTGGTCGTGTCCGTCGTGCCAGGGCCCGCGCAAGGCGAAGAACACGGCGCAGTCTGGGGCTTGAATCCTCCGGGTGTCCGCGGTCAATTCGAGGATGGGGCCGGTGTCGGGGCCATGGAGGTGGCAAGACGATCCGGGATGGTCGGCCGCAAGGAGGCGCCAAGCCTCAGGGGTCCAACCGGGTCCGATCATGAGGTTGCGCCCTCCCTGGCGGCCACGTAGGCATGACGGGCCAAGGGGATGTACCGGTCTTGGGCCCCGAGTTCAACTTGGTTGTCGCCTCCCGCGATGCGGTGCGAGAAATGCGCGGCTCGGCCGGTCTCGACGCACACGGCGTGGAGTTTCGTGACCTCTTCAGCCAACGCCAACAGGCGGGGCATGGGACCAAACGGCCGCCCCTCGTAGTCGAGGTCCAAGCCGGCGACGATGACGCGGACCCCGCGGTCGGCCAGCGCGTTGCACACGTCGGGCAGGCCGTCGTCGAAGAATTGGGCTTCGTCCACGCCCACGACGGCCACGGGAGGGCCGGCATTGACGTGCTGCAGCAAAGCTTGGCTGCTGGCCACCACCGTGGAAGGCATGGCGTTGCGGTCGTGGCTCACCACTTCCTTGTCCGCGTACCGCGTGTCGGTGGCGGGCTTGAACAATTCAAGCGGGAGGTTGGCGATTTGGGCCCGGCGAATGCGGCGAAGCAACTCTTCCGTCTTGCCGGAAAACATGGGTCCACAGACAACTTCAAGTCGTCCTTCTCCGGCAGGCAGCCCTGAGGGCGCGGTGAATTGGTCGGTCGCGTGCATGTCGAGGGCAAGTTAGCTTCTCGTGGGGTGTATGTTTGGCGTCATGAAGAGGAATTCACGAACAGCCTTGGCACTTCTTGTGGGCATGTCGTTGGTGGCGTGCGAGCAGGTTCCAGGCGAGGGCGGACGCGCCAGCATTGTGGGCCACGTTCAAGAGGAGGCCCGCACGGTGTTGACCCAACCTTCCTCGGCGGCGCCTTACCCTGCGGCGGACCACAATGTGTTTTTGATCTACGGCGACAACGTGGGTCCCGACGACAACGTGGAGACGAACCACGAAGGGGATTTCGTGTTCCCTTGGCTTCGTCCGGGCGAGTACACGGTGTACGTCTACAGCGAGGACACGTCGGGCACCGTGCCTCCGAGAGACATGGTGGTGGTTCGGACCGTGACCATTGAAAGCCATACGGAAACGGTGGTCTTGGACACGCTGACCGTCTACAAGGACCTTTAAGAACATGAGGCTGACCCTCGTCGCGTGGACGTTGTGGGCCTTGGCAGGATCGGCCTTGGGCCAATCGTGGCTGGTGGTCGATGTGGGCCAAAAGTTGCCCTCCGATTGGTCGTGGTCGGCGAAAAGCCAACTGCGCACCCCGGCGGAGAACATGTGGCGTTGGGACGAGGGGTTGGTGGACCTTGGGTTGACCAAGTCGTTGGACGCCGTTCCTGGATTGGCGGTCACCGGGCAGTGGCGGACGGGTTGGCAGTGGCCCCAGTCGGGCGGTTGGACCATGGGCTGGCGCTGGGCGACGTCCGCGCGCTGGAAAACGGACGTGGGCGACCATGCCTTGGGGGTGCGCCTTCGTCATCAGTTTGGAGGCGCCTGGATGCGCCCTTGGGATCGGGCGCGGTGGCGCGTCGCGGTGAAGTGGACGCACGACTTGCCCTCGGGGTGGAAGCTCGTGCCCTCTGGCGAGCTCTTCCTCGGTCGGGAAGGCGGTGAGTTGGCGCCCCAGGCTTGGCGTGGGCGTTTGTCGGTGGACAAAAAACTGTCCAAACGTCGTCACCTTGTGTTGGCCTACCAAGCCCAAGCCCCCATTCAAGGAAAGCCAGAGGTGACCGAGCACACGGTGATTCTGGCCCTGGACGTGGCCTTGAAAAAAGTGAAGCGCCAGAAAAAAGACGAAGGGTCGCGCTGAGAAAAACGGCCGCTTCGTGAAACTTTGTCCACGAAGGCGCTTGGGTTGTCCACATGATTCCCTATCTTCGCACCCCCAAATTTTGGGGAAACTCAACTACGCAACCCGTACGCTGTGGATACTTTGAGCTACAAAACGCGTTCCATCAACAAGGAGAACGCAGACAAGAAGTGGTGGTTGGTCGATGCCGAAGGTCAAACTTTGGGTCG
>CALKFF010000011.1 GCA_938084585.1 uncultured Flavobacteriales bacterium | reverse complement strand
TATGGAAGGGCCGTTGCTCATCGGATAAAAGGTACGCCGGGGATAACAGGCTTATAGCGCCCAAGAGTTCATATCGACGGCGCTGTTTGGCACCTCGATGTCGGCTCGTCACATCCTGGGGCTGAAGCAGGTCCCAAGGGTTCGTCTGTTCGCCGATTAAAGTGGCACGCGAGCTGGGTTTAGAACGTCGTGAGACAGTTCGGTCCCTATCCTCTGTGGGCGTAAGAGATTTGAGAAAAGCTGACCCTAGTACGAGAGGACCGGGTTGGACGTACCTCTGGTGTATCTGTTGTGGCGCCAGCTGCACTGCAGAGTAGCTACGTACGGATGAGATAAGCACTGAAAGCATCTAAGTGCGAAACTCACCGCGAGATGAGGTTTCATTGAGGGTCGTTGTAGACGACAACGTTGATAGGCCGCAGGTGTAAAGGCAGTGATGTCAAAGCCGAGCGGTACTAATTACCCGAAAGCTTATCAGTCTCTAATCTTCTACCAGTATGTCACCCCATTTGTGGGTGATTCCAATGAGCGCATTGGTTATTGCCTACATGAACGTTAGGTGTCTATTGCGGTGAGGTCCACCTCTTCCCATTCCGAACAGAGAAGTTAAGCTCACCAGCGCAGATGGTACTGCTACGGCGGGAGAGTATGTCGACGCCATCCTTGGGGCCCTTCGGGGCCCCTTTTTTTTTGCCCTTATTTTCGAATCCTGGAGTCATGAACAACCTTGTAGCCATTGTCGGTCGCCCCAATGTGGGAAAGTCCACGCTCTTCAATCGATTGACAGAGACGCGTGAGGCCATCACGGACGACACCAGCGGCACAACGCGAGATCGGAAGTATGGAAAGGTGATCTGGACAGAACATCAGTTCAACGTCATCGACACGGGCGGCTGGATCACCAAGAGTGACGACAGTTTCGAAGCCGCCATCCGCGGGCAGGTTGAGATCAGCCTGGAGGAAGCGGACCTCATCTTGTTCATGGTGGAGATTGAAGTCGGCATCACGGATTTGGACCAGGACATCGCGAACCTGTTGCGCCGCAATGGAAAACCAGTGATGCTGGTGTGCAACAAGGTCGACACGTCGGCCCACGACGTGGGTGCGGAGGAGTTTTACCGCTTGGGCCTGGCCGACGAGATTTACCGCATTTCAGCCAACAACGGGTATGGCACTGGAGAGTTGCTGGATGCAGTTGTGGCGGCGTTGCCCAGGATGCCCGAAGATGAGGAGTTGGGTTTGCCGAAGTTGGCTGTGGTTGGGAAGCCCAACGTGGGAAAAAGCACGTTCATCAACACCATTTTGGGAGAGGAGCGGAACATCGTGACTGACATTGCCGGGACCACGCGGGACAGCGTGCACACGCGCTACCAAATGTTTGGCTTCGACTTTGAGATAGTGGACACGGCTGGGCTGCGTAAGAAGAGGCAGATCACGGATCATCTTGAGTTTTACAGCACCGTGCGGACCATCAAGGCCATTGACGAAAGTGACGTGTGCATTTTGATGTTGGACGGCAGCGATCCCATGGGGCGGCAAGACTTGAACATCTTCTGGCAGGTGGTGGAAAGTTACCGTGGGGTGGTGGTCGTGGTGAACAAGTGGGACCTTGTCGAGAAGGACCAGAACACCATGAACAAGGTGGAGGAGATGATTCGCGAGCGGACATCGCCGTTTACGGACATTCCGATTGTCTTCACGAGCAACGTGAAAAAGCAGCGGGTGTTGAAGGCGTTGGAGACGGCCTTGGAAGTTCGTGAGTCGCGTGCATCGAAGGTGCCCACGAGTGAATTGAACGACGTGCTGTTGCCCATCATTGACCATTACCCGCCGCCAGCGTGGAAGGGCAAGTATGTCAAAATCAAGTACATCACGCAGATTCCTTCGCAGACACCGACGTTTGCGTTCTTCTGCAACCTGCCGCAGTACATCCGCGATCCCTACAAGCGATTCCTGGAGAATCAACTGAGGGAGCATTACAATTTTGAAGGGGTGCCCATTCGTTTGTTCTTCAGGAAGAAGTGAGGCGAGTGGGGCGCACTGTTTCCTACATTTGATTCAATCAATCCCTCTCTTTGATGAGCTACTTCTTCACGTCTGAATCGGTTTCAGAAGGTCACCCAGACAAGGTCGCCGATGCGGTGTCTGATGCGTTGATTGATCACTTCTTGGCGTTCGACCCCCGGTCGAAGGTGGCTTGCGAGACGCTGGTGACCACAGGGCAAGTGGTGTTGGCCGGGGAGGTGAAGTCTGAGGCCTACCTCGACGTGCAGAAGATCGCGCGGGACACCATCGCGCGCATTGGTTACACGAAGAGCGAATACCAGTTTGACGCTGCGTCGTGTGGGGTGTTGAGTGCCATCCACGAGCAGAGTTCGGACATCAACCAGGGCGTGGAGCGTCAAGCTCCGGAAGACCAGGGGGCGGGCGATCAGGGCATGATGTTTGGGTACGCGTGCAGCGAAACGGACAACCTCATGCCTTTGGCGCTGGAGTTGAGCCACCGTTTGTTGCACGAGCTTGCGGACATCCGCAAGAGGGGAGAGGAGATGACGTATTTGCGTCCTGATTCCAAGAGCCAAGTCACGATTGAATACGACGACGACGGCACCCCCTTGCGCATCGAAGCCATTGTGTTGAGCACCCAGCACGACGAGTTTGGGGAAAGCGACTCAGCCATGTTGGCCCAAATTGAGAAGGACGTGGCCGAGGTGTTGATTCCTCGTGTGAAGGCGTCGATGAGCGAGCGCGTTCAGGCGTTGTTCAAAGGGGACCATAAGCTTCACGTGAATCCCACTGGAAAATTTGTGATCGGTGGCCCCCACGGCGACACGGGCTTGACGGGACGGAAAATCATTGTGGACACGTACGGAGGCAAGGGCGCCCACGGTGGCGGTGCCTTCAGTGGGAAGGACCCTTCCAAAGTGGACCGCTCGGCGGCTTACGCCACGCGCCACATCGCCAAGAATTTGGTGGCGGCAGGCGTGACGGACGAGGCCTTGGTTCAAGTGGCATACGCGATCGGCGTGGCGGAGCCAGTGGGGCTATTTGTGAACACGTACGGCAAGTCCAACGTGTCCATGACCGATGGGGAAATCGCCCAAAAGCTCGTGGAGATTTTCCCGATGCGTCCGTTCGACATTGAAACCCGATTCCAACTTCGCTCGCCGATTTACAGCGAGACGGCCGCCTACGGGCACATGGGACGCGAGCCTCAGAAAGTCACGAAGACCTTCGTCACACACGAACGTGGTGAGGAGAAGACGGTGGAGGTGGAGCTGTTCCCGTGGGAAAAGCTGGACAAGGTGGAGGAGGTCAAGGCTGCATTTGGCCTTTGAAGCGCTTCGGCAGCTGGAACGGGACTTTTTTAGAACACGAAGTCGTACCCTTTCAGGGTCATGATGCTGTAGGCCTCGTCGTTGAAGCTGAACAGCTGGCTGCCCTTGTGTTGGCCGTAGCCTGAGCCGTCGGATTTTTTCTCGAGGTCCACAAGAAGCTTCGACTTGAAGAGCTTCTTGCGGAAGTTCCGCTTGTCGAACGTTTTGCGCATGGCCTTCTCGTAGAGGTTTTGGAGCTGGCCCAAGGTGAATTCTTTAGGGAGCAGGTCAAACCCGACCGGACGGCGGCGCACACGACGCTTGAGGCGCTCCCGGGCGTAGTCCACGATGTCGTTGTGGTCAAACGCCAAATCAGGCACTTCATTCACAGGCACCCAGTGCATGCCGTGGTGCTCCCATTCCTCGGTCCGGAAATCGTCGGTGTTCACGAGCGCGTAGTGGCCAATGTTCACGACGCGGCCTCCTGGGTGGCGGAATACCTGGCCGAAGGCTCTGAGTTGTTCCACCATGCTGGGGTTGTCGTACCCGAACAGGTCGTTGAACATTTTCTTGGCAGAGAGCAGGAGCTCTTCGTTGGCCTTCAAATACCGGCTGGGCAGAAAGAGGGCGCCTTCAAACGGTGGACGCGTGCTCTTCGCCAGCAAAATTTTCAGGTCCACGCCGTCAAAGCCGAACACCACCATGCTTGTTGACAACGCCACGTTGAAGTCGGGTTCCTCCTGAGGGAAGTGTATCATGTCGCCCATGATGTAAAATTAAGTTGGCGTTTTGAGGTGGCAATGCAGCGCGGTGTGGATGTGCAAAACAGGGATGAAAAGATGTGGATAACGGTCGTGAAGGGAAGTGTACCTTTCGGACCCATGTTTGACGCCCCCTCTCCCCAAAGCACGTCTTCGTCCAACCGTCCCCGAGACTTGGTTCGCGCTGGCGTTCCAGCCATTCCGGGAGCCAAAATTCAACCGCAGGCGAAGGAACTGGAGGAAGTGGTGTTGGGGGCCATGATGGTCGAAAAGTCCGCGGTCAATGCGGTCATCGACGTGCTTCAGCCAGAGAGCTTTTACGTGGAAGCGTACGGCGAGGTGTTCCGCGCCATCCAAACCTTGTTCAACAACTCCGAGCCCATCGACTTGCTCACGGTCACGGAGCAACTGCGTAAGGAAGGGAAATTGGACATGCTCGGTGGCAGCCACCGCGTGGCGTCGTTGACGTCCCGTGTCGCGAGCAGCGCCAACGTGGAATTCCACGCGCGCATCATCGCGCAGAAGCACATCCAGCGTGAATTGATCCGGGTGTCCAACGCGATCATTGAGAAGGCATACGACGAGACATCGGACGTGTTTGACCTGTTGGACGAGGCGGAGTCGAAGCTGTTTGAGGTGGCGGAAGGCAACATCCGGAAGAGTTATGAGAGCATGAGCACCGTCATGCGACAGGCGTTGGACGACATCGAGGCCGCGCGGAACAACGAGGACGGCGTCAGTGGGGTGCCTTCAGGGTTCCACGACTTGGACAAGATCACCGGCGGTTGGCAGCGGTCGGACATGATTGTGCTTGCGGCACGTCCAGGCATGGGCAAGACGGCCTTCGTGCTGTCGATGGCCCGCAACATGGCGGTGGATCACGACATTCCCGTGGCCGTGTTCAGCTTGGAGATGTCGGCGGTGCAGCTCGTGCAGCGTTTGATCTCGTCGGAAACGGAAATCAACAGCGACAAATTCAGGAAGGGCAACCTGGAGGAGCACGAATACCAGCAGCTGCACTCGCGTTGTGGCAAGCTGAGCAAGGCGCCGCTCTTCATCGACGACACGCCAGGTTTGAACATCTTTGAGTTGCGTGCCAAGTGCCGCCGCTTGAAGGCCCAGCACGGCATCGACATGGTGATCATCGACTACCTGCAGCTGATGAGCGCGGGCAGCGACAAGGGAAACCGAGAGCAGGAGATTTCAAGCATCTCGCGGTCCATCAAGGGCATTGCCAAGGAGCTTGACGTGCCCATCATCGCACTGTCTCAGCTGAGCCGGAACGTGGAAACGAGAGGAGGGGACAAGCGGCCGTTGCTCTCGGACTTGCGTGAATCTGGGGCCATTGAACAAGACGCGGACATTGTGGCCTTCATCTACCGCGCCGAGTATTATGGCATCACAGAGCATCCTGACGGCATCGACACAGCGGGCCTGGGCGAATTGATTTTGGCCAAGCACCGTCACGGCGCCTTGGACACGATCAAGATGAAGTTTGTGAAGAACCTCGCCAAATTCACCAATTACGACACCTTCGGCGACTTGGGCATGGCGGGCGGCGCGATGCAGCCCAATGCAGCTTTTGGAGCGCCAGTGACCAAAACCTTGCCGTCAAAAATGAACGACGACCCCATCTCGGGCGACGAGGCGCCGTTCTGACCTGGGACGTCAATGGGCTGTACCTTCGGCGACATGGACTGGATGCGCAGAGGATTGTTGGGCCTGGTGGGGCTGGCCCTGGTGAGTGTGGCATGGGGTGCCCGGATTTTGGTACCCATGGACGACAGCCAGACCAACCACTTGAAGGCGTATGGCGTGGCGTTTTGGGTCTTGGAGAATGGGGTGGACGTGGAGTGGCTGTTGAACTACAGAGGGGGCAGCTTTTTGATGCCCAACATCCCGGAAATCCAAAACGAATGTGTCATTCGTGGGGTGTCTCACCAAGTCATCGCCGACGTGCAGGCGTCGCAGATTTTGCAGGAAGTGGCGGACCCGGAAGTGAACATGGAACGCGTGAAGTTGGAGGTGACGCCCAAGGTGGCCGTGTACAGCCCGGACGGCAAGCAGCCATGGGACGACGCAGTGACCCTGGTGCTGACCTACGCCGAGATTCCCTACGACGTGGTGTACGACGAGCAAATCTTGACGGGAGAGCTGCCCAAGTACGACTGGCTGCACCTGCACCACGAGGATTTCACGGGACAGTATGGGAAGTTCTACAAGGCCTACCGCAGCGCAGCGTGGTACCAGGCGGAGGTGGAACGTCAAAGCACCACGGCCCAGTTCATGGGCTTTCAAAAGGTGAGTGAGATGAAGCGTGAGGTGGCCACCACCATCCGGGATTTCGTCTTGGGCGGCGGGTTCTTGTTCACGATGTGTTCAGGCACCGACAGCTACGACATCGCCCTCGCGGCCCAGGGGGTGGACATATGTGGACCCATGTTCGACGGGGATCCCGCCGACGCGTCTGCCCAGTCCAAGCTGGATTTCGAAGCGGGCTTGGCTTTTCAGGATTACCGGTTGGAAATGGACCCGATGGTGTATGAGTTCTCGGACATCGACGGCACCAAGGACCATGGGGGCATCAAGCCCATCAACGACTTCTTCACGCTCTTCGATTTCTCGGCCAAATGGGACATTGTGCCCACGATGTTGACCCAAAGCCACGAGCGTGTGATTGCGGGATTCATGGGCCAAACGACGTCCTTCTGCAAGGACTTCATCCGTCCCGACGTGACCATCATGGGGGACAACCGAAACCTGCCCACGGCCAAATACATCCACGGAACGCTGGGCTTGGGCCAATGGACGTACTACGGGGGACACGATCCGGAAGATTACCGGCACCTGGTCAACGACCCTCCCACCGATTTGAACTTGCACCCCAACAGCCCAGGCTACAGGTTGATCCTGAACAACATTCTGTTCCCGGCAGCCAAGAAAAAAGACAGGAAGACCTGAGGGCAGTGCCAGGTCGCGAACCTCAGGGTTCGATGGTGGCCGTCAAGGTCACGTGTTGCACCCCGTCTTGAGGGGGCTCGGCCACGAATTCAATGGGGCCACGTGTGCGCTTGGCCATGGAGATCAACCCCAAACCTGCGTTGCCCTGGTTGCCGGATTGCTCGCCGTTGCACAACACATCGATGTAGAGTTTGCGCAGTTGGGCGTGGTTGAGGCTGTTCAAGTGAGACACGCGCTCCGACAAGGCGGCAGCGTCGGACGTGGCCATCCAGTTGCCGCAGTGGACTTGGAACCCAATGGGGGTGTTCTCCAGCGTCAGGTAGAGGGCGATGTCCCCAGATGGGTCAATGTAGCCGTGGTGGATGACGTTTTGGACGGCCTCGATGGTCACAAACAACACCCGCTTCATCTCCTTGCGGCTGCACCCCGACGTGGCCAAGCTCCGCTCGGCCAGTTGCAACAGGTGTGGCACAATGTCACGTTCCACGGTGCCTGTGAACGACAGCAGGATGCCGTAACGACCTCCCAAGGGAGTGCCTTCAGGTCCGGACGACCGCAGCCTTTGCTGCAGCATCGGAACCAATTCGGTGTGCTTGCTGTGGTCCATCTTGCAGGTGTGGATTTCGACGAATCGCGAAAAGGATTCGATGAAAACAACGCTGCAACATACAAGATGGTTGCTTTGTTCCCTAGAGCTGAGGTCGGAAAATCAGCGGGAACTTGTTCACAGACATAATCTTGCGAGAACGCCTTGGGCAGTTTTCAAACGAACCCACGCATGTTCCGCGCGGGCACCAGCGGAAGGCCTTCTGGTGTGCGGATCATTTGGTAGAAGAGGGGGTGCATGAAGTTGAGGGTGCGTTGGAAAGGCCGTCCGGCGAAGTGGCATTTCCAGACTTCCATGGCGATGCGCTTGGTGGTGTTCCAGGCGTACGGGCTGAAGCCCTGAGGACGCGCAAAGCGCTCCACCCACATGCGGGCTTGGGGGAGGTCGGCGATCGAACTGGGGGTGGAGACGAGGGCGGGGTTCAGGGGAAGTGCCATGGTGTTGGGGTTCAGTGGTTGTTTTCTCTGAACCAAAGGGACCAAGGCACTCCGCAATGGATTTACGGACCCGAAATTTTTTGTCGTTCGAGGGCGTTTTGGAGGTTGTCCACCATGGAGCGTCGGATGCTTTCAGGGTGCAACAACGTGAGTTCGCTGGCGTGGGCTTGCAGCCATTGCAACAGCTCAAACGTCGGCATGACCTTGAGCCGCACCGTCACCTGCCCTTCCTCGTCGAGGTCCATGGATTGGGAATGGTGCAAGGGCTGGGACGTCAGATACTTCGCAAGCAACGGATCGCACAGAAACGCGACATCTTCAGGAGTTCCGTCTCCCAAGACGGTGATGCCCATCGCGTGCTCGAAGTAGTTCCGCGCGTCAAACGACGGTTGGACCTGGAACTTCTGCGTGTCGTCGACGGCGATGCCACGAATCCGGTCGCACCCAAACGTTCGGATGTGGCCTCGCCCAGGGTCCCAACCCAGCAGGTACCATCTGTTTCGGTATTCCTTCAGCAGGTACGGGTCCAGCACGTAGTTGGACTCCGTCGGCGTGTCGGTGAACTTCAGGTAGGTGAGGGAAATTGGGTGGTGCGCCCGGATGGCGTGCAGCAAGGGTCCCAAGTGCTCCGAGCCGGCCGCGTGCGGGGTGCTTTCAAACTGAACGTGCTTGTCCACGCCTTCAGGATCCAGGTTGGGGGAGACTTCCAGGCGGTCGGCAATCTTGCCCAGGGCTTGGTCGAATTGCTGGAAAATGGGCAACTCCCTGAACTGAATCAGCGTCTTCGTGGCGAAACGGATGGCGTCCAGGTCGTCGTCGTTCAGCTGGATGTCGTTGATGCTGTACCCGTCCTCGGTGTAGTGGTAGCCGCGCTCGTCCCTGTGGTATTCAATGGGGGCGTAGTACCCCAGGTCCGCTTCGTTGCGCATTGCCCACAAGTCCTTCTCGATGGTGCTGATGCTGATGTGTTCCCCGTCGCTCCCGTACAGCGCTTCTTCGCAGGCCAAACGCAATTCCTCTTTCGTCGGGAACGGCTTTCCTGGGTTGGTCAAGCACCGGTCGATGATCCGGTACCGAAGAAGGGCGTACTTGTTGGCGGGCATGTCAGGTCAGTGCAAGATGGCGTCGGGCGGTTCTGGGGCGGTGAACTGGTTCATCATGGCCAAACCGCGGGGCACGTATTGGGGGTCGTGGGTGCGTGGCAGGCCGGTTTTGGGGTAAGGTGAGCCGGTGTTGTGCATGTGGAAACAATCCTTGAACCGTCCGGCCCTGAGGCTGTTGCCGTACGTCTGGTTGATCCAGTCGGCACCGTGTTCCACCCCGTTGGGACCGCGGATGTCTCGGATGTTGACGTCCAGCAAGATGCACTTGTACCCCATCAGCTGGAACGGCCCCC
This sequence comes from uncultured Flavobacteriales bacterium, assembly GCA_938084585.1. Classification (GTDB taxonomy): domain Bacteria; phylum Bacteroidota; class Bacteroidia; order Flavobacteriales_D; family Sanyastnellaceae; genus UBA11663. The sequence continues at coordinate 81,547 of CALKFF010000011.1, read as the reverse complement.
ACGACGTCGCCAAGTTCCTCAGCGCGTCGTCCGACGCGTCCGCCAAGTGCGCGGGGGTGACGTTTTCGTAGCTGCGTCGCTTGCCGTCCCTCACCTGCTGCAGCCGCTTGTACACGTGCGGCTCGAAACGCGCGCCGGCGGGCTTTTTGCCGGAGCACTCCAACATGAGCAGGGCCATGAGGTAGCTGTAGTCCAAATCGTACTTCCGGGCCACGTTCAGTACGTCCACCGCGTAGTTTTCCTCGGCGACGTCTTTGCCTGCCCGGTCGCCGGCGGCGTGCCAGGGTGTGACCACGTGGGCGTGGCAGTACGTCCACGCGAGGTACAACGCGCCAAAGACCAAGAACGCGCCCACAAAATGGCCCAGCCGTCCGGTGTCGATGCGGGATGCGCGTTTCCGAGCCATCAACCGAAGATTGCGGTTTCCAGCCAGGTGTGCGCCATGCGAATCAGGGGGAGCAGCAGCAGGGCAGGCAAAGCGTCGACCAGCGGCCAAGCTGGACGGCCGTTGGCGCGCACGTTCCAAAGCTGGAACGCGATGCCCAGCATGAGGACTCCCCCCAGGGCACTCAGTTCACGGATGAGGGCGGGGTCCATGCCTTCGCCCAGCGCCATGAAAGCCAGGGTGAGGGCGCCCTGAAACCCAAGAACTCCGGCGGCCGACCACAGCACGCCACGCCCTAGGGTGGCGGCCAAGAAGGCACTGGAAATGAGGTCCATGGTGCCTTTGATGAACAGGAGGTTGGGCTTGCCGAGCAGGCCGTCTTCCATGCATCCCACCAGCGTCATTGACCCCAAACAAAACAGCATGAAGGCTTCCATGAATCCCCGGGAAGCGCGTTGCGTCAGGGCATCAATGCGGGCTTGCAGGTGGAGGGAGTGGCCGAGGACGGTGCCGAGGACGAGGGCCAGGAACAAGTCGATGGGGCCTTCCGTCTCCAGGGCCATCATGGCGCCGATGGCGAGGGTGAACAGCCCGATGACGGCGAAGATTTTGTCCTTGAGGTCGTTGGACCACCTGGCGCCCAAGGCCAACCCCGCCGACGCGCCGACGATCACGGTGACCGTGTTGAAGAGTGTCCCGACCATGCTCCCAAGTTACCTTTGGGGTTCCACGGACCGTCTTGGACACAGGGCGGTCGTCAACACCGACGCGTTGAAGTTCACCCTCGAAACCCAAGATCCTGGCTCCAAAGCGCGGGCCGGCGTCCTCGACACCGACCACGGGGCGATCCAAACGCCCATCTTCATGCCGGTGGGGACCATCGGCACTGTGCGTGCCGTGCCCCAGAAAGAGTTGAAGGAATCGGTGAACGCGGACATCATTTTGGGCAACACCTACCACCTGCACCTCCGCCCCGGTACCGATGTGTTGGAAGAGGTGGGTGGGCTTCACAAGTTCATGAATTGGGACCGCCCGATTTTGACGGACAGCGGGGGATACCAGGTGTTCAGTTTGGCCGAGAACCGGAAAATCACCGAGGCGGGCGCCACGTTCCGCAGCCACATCGACGGGAGCAAGCACTTGTTCTCGCCAGAGAAGGTGATGGACATTCAGCGAAGCATCGGGGCGGACATTGTGATGGCCTTCGACGAGTGCCCGCCGTACCCGTCCACGCGGCAGTACGCCAAGAACAGCATGGAGCTGACCCACCGTTGGTTGCACCGTTGTGTGAAGCGCATGAAAGAGACCGAGCCGTTGTACGGCCACGAGCAGGCGCTGTTCCCCATTGTGCAAGGGTCGACGTACCCCGATTTACGCCGCGCCTCTGCGCACGCCGTGGCGGAGGTGCCTTCGCTGGGCTACGCGATCGGCGGCTTGAGCGTCGGCGAACCCCACGAGGACATGTACGCCATGTGCGAGGAGGTGTGCGCAATCTTGCCGGAGGACGCGCCGCGCTACATGATGGGCGTCGGCACGCCGGTGAACATCCTGGAGAACATCGCCTTGGGGGTGGACATGTTCGATTGCGTGATGCCCACACGGAATGCCCGGACAGGGACGTTCTACACGTGGAACGGCATCATGAACATGAAGAACGCCAAATGGAAAACCGACACCAGCCCCCTCGACCCGAGCGGCTCGGCCCCGGTGGACCACATGTACAGCAAGGCGTACGTCCGGCACTTGTTCCACGCCAACGAGCTCTTGGCCTTGTACATCGGTTCGGTGCACAACCTGTGCTTCTACCTCGACTTGGTGCGCGAAGCCCGGAAGCAGATCCAGGCCGGCACCTTCCGCCCGTGGAAGGACAAGATGGTGGTGCAACTCGCCCAGCGCGTGTGACGACATGAAACGAATCGACCGCTACATCGTGGGGAAGTTTCTCGGCACCTTCGGGTTCATGCTGGGGGTGTTCTGCATGGTGGTCGTGGTCTTCGATTTGATGGAGAGCGTCAGCCGTCTGGTGGAGCACAACGCGCCGCTCGGGGACACGGCGCTGTACTACCTGAACGTGTGCTTCCACTTCGCCTCGTTGCTGAGCGGGTTCATCGTGTTCCTGACCATCATTTGGTTCACGAGTCGCTTGGCCCAAAACAGCGAAATCGTCGCCATGCTCGCCGGTGGCATGCCTTTCAAACGCTTGTTTCGCCCGTATTTCATGGCGTCGGGGCTGCTCATGGTGCTGGCGCTGGCGCTCGCCCACGTGATTGTGCCCAAGGCGAACGAGCAAAAATTGGCCTTCGAAGAAAGCTTTGTGAAGACCACCGTGCACGTTCAGGATCGGAACCTCTACCGGGAGGTGGAACCTGGCACCGTGGTGTACTTCCGGAGCGTCAACTACAGCCGGGCCACAGGGTACAAGCTGCAATTGGAGCAGTGGAACGGACCTGAGCTTCAGCAGCGCCTCCTGGCGGCGAAGGCGACTTACATGGCCAAAGACAGCACATGGCGCTTGGTGAATGCGAGCGTTCGCGACTTCAACCCCGACGGCAGCCAACGCCACCGCTTCCTGTCCCGGATGGACACGGCCTTGACCATGCGCATCGACGATTTTGCAGAGCGCAAGGAGGTGGTGGAAACCATGCCCACGTGGACGTTGAGGAAGCACATCGACGAGGTGCGCATGCGTGGGGCGGACACGGCCAATTTAGAATTGACCTTGCACAGCCGAACGGCCAACGCCGCGGCCATCCTGGTGCTGACCCTCATTGGGGTGAGCATTGCGGCGCGCCGGATGCGCGGGGGCATGGGGCTTCACTTGTTTGCGGCCGTGCTGATCGGGTTCACCTACGTGTTCGCGTCGAAGGTCATCACGGTGTGGGCAGCGGCTGTGGCGGTGCCGCCTTGGTTCCCGCTCAACGAGCAAGGCATCCGGTTCGTGGCGGCGTGGTTGCCCAACGTGCTGTTCGCAGGCCTGGGCGGATGGCTGTACGCCCGGGCGCCCAAGTGAGGTGCCACCCCTGACCTTGACGTACTTTGGAGGCATGTCTTGGAAGCTCTTCATCGGATTGACCCTTGGGCTGGTGTTGGCCGAGGTTGCCCAAGCCCAAACCTTGCTGCCCACCTGGGTGGACGACATCGCGCCGATTGTGCACACGCACTGCGTGCATTGCCACCACGACGGCGGGGCAGGGCCTTTTCCGCTGATGACTTACGAAGACGTGTTCTTCACGGCCAACATGGACGTGCACGTGATGCAAGACGGCGAAATGCCTCCATGGCCGGCGGATCCGGCGTACCGTCATTTTGTGGGGGAGAACGTCCTGAGCGACGCGGACGTGGCCCTGTTCACCGAGTGGCACAACACCGGCATGGCCTACGGCGACGAATCGCTGGAGGTGGAGTTGCCGTCGTTTGGGCCGGAGGGTTCGCTGCTGGAGAGCGTGGACTTTGTGGCCAATTTCCCGGCGTACACCTTGCCGTCCAACGCCGAGGAGTACCGGTGGTTCGTGGTGCCCACCGACTTCGACGACACGCGGTACATCCAAGCCGTGGAGGTTGTGCCGGGCTTGCCGGCGGCCGTGCACCATGCCGACATTTTCGTGGACGTCACGGGCCAGTCCGCGGAGCTGGACGCCGCGGATCCGTTGCCGGGGTTCAATGGAATCACCGGCTGGCCGACGAACACCACGTACATCAACGCTTGGCAGCCCGGCGCCTTGCCTGCACGTTACCCGGACGGGTGGGGGATTCCGGTGCCGCCGGGTGCCGACTTGGTCATCGAGATCCACTACGGCCCCGACTTTGCGGGCCAGGTTGACGAGACGGTCATGAACCTCGAGTGGGTGGATGAGCCGGAGGAGGACATCAGGACCATTTCGGTGGGATGGCTGTTGGGCAACGGGGCAATGACGGACGGGCCTTTGGTCATCCCGCCTGACGAGATCACCACGTTCCACCAGGAAGCCGTCGTGTTCAATGCAGACCAAAGCCTGCTCAGCATTTGTCCCCACATGCACCTGCTGGGCAAATCGTACAAGGTGTGGATGGAAACGCCGGCCGGGGACAGCGTTCCCTTGATCGACATCCCCCATTGGGATTTTGAGTGGCAGTTCTACTACCGGTTCCTGAGCCCGGTGCATGTGCCGGCGGGCGCCGTGTTCAAGACGGAAGGCGTCTACGACAACACCGTGTGGAATCCCCTGAACCCCAACGACCCACCTCAAGAAGTGACCTACGGGTCGCTGACCACCGACGAGATGTTCTTGGTCTACTTTATTTGGGCTGCGTACCAGGAAGGGGACGAGGAGTTGGTGTTTGGGACGGTGGAAGACCCTGCGACGGCTTTGGCACAACCGCCGCAGACCGAAGGACTGGACGTTCAAGTTTCCCCCAACCCGGCACGCGGCCTGGTTCACGTTCATTGGGATGGCACGACGCCGGTGCAAGCCGTGGTGCGTGCCCGACAAGGTGGCGTCGTGTGGACGGGGGAGCTGACCCCTGGCGCGAACGTGCTGCCTGCCCACGGATGGTCGGAAGGGATCTACTTGCTGTCCGCGCAAGGGGCCGACCAGCAGCGGGCCCAGACCGTGTTCATGCTCACGCGCTGAGCGGCCCCACGAATTGGGCGCCACATGCGGTTCCCGCCGCTCTGGCCAGGGTTTCATTTTGAAACAGCCCAAACACCGTCGAGCCGCTTCCGGTCATCTGCACGTACGATGCCCCGGCGTCCCGCAGGGCTTGCAACAGGTCTCCAATGGCCGGGTGTCGCTCCACCGCGCCGGATTCAAAGTCGTTCCGAATGAGGGTGTGCCACTGCGCAAGGGGGGTGGTGGCCAATTGGTCCCAAGGGGTGGTTCTGTCCATGGGCGTCAGTCCGCCAAACGCTTCGGCGGTGGAGATGTGGATTCCTGGGTTGGCGACCACGACCCACACCCCGTCCAACGGCAACTCGAAGCCCAAGGGGGCGACGTGCTCCCCGCGGCCCGTCACCACGGCGGGTGCGCTGTCCACGAAGAAGGGGCAATCGCTCCCTAGTTCCGCCGCATGGGCAAGCAAGGTTTCCCGGGACAACCCGAGTTCGCAGACGTCGTTGATGGCCAGAAGCGCATACGTGCCGTCCGAGCTTCCGCCGCCCATGCCGCCGCCCATGGGCAGGTTTTTGCGCAGGTGCAGGTGCAAGCCAGGCAGGTCGTGCTGTTTGGCGAGGATGCGGTGGGCTTTCACGACCAGGTTGTCTTCCGACGCCCCTGGGATGGTCAGCCCTGTGAAGGTGGTTTTCATGTCGCCTGCCGCCACGTGGGGGTCGACGACCACTTCCAAAATGTCTGTCCAGGTCAACGGCAGGAAGATGCTTTCCAGCGCGTGGTAGCCGTCCGGGCGTTTGCCGAGGACGTGGAGCCCGAGGTTGATTTTGGCAGGGGGGAAGAGGACCATGGCCGAGGTCATTCCATGTATCCGAAGCGCTTGAGCTTGCGCTCGTCGTCGCGCCAGTTCTTGTCCACGCGGACGTACAGGTCCAAGAAGACCTTCTTGCTGAGGAAGGACTCGATGTCCTTCCTGGAGTCCATGCCGACGCGCTTGATCATGCGCCCTTGGGCGCCGACCACGATGTGCTTTTGGGACTCGCGCGCGACGTGGATCTCGGCGCGGATGCGTGTGATGTCGGGGGTGTCTTCGTAGGCCTCCACCACGACTTCGCAGCTGTAGGGAATCTCCTGCTTGTAGTGCGTCAGGATTTGCTCCCGAACGATTTCCGACACGAAGAAGCGCATGGGCTTGTCGGTCAACTCGTCCTTGGGGAAGAAGGGCTGGCCTTCTGGCAGCTGTTGCCCGATGCGCTCGAGCAGGGTGTCCACGTTGAAGTTGTGAAGGGCGCTGATGGGGACCACCGAAGCGCGGGGAAGTTTGGCGGCCCAAGCGTCGAGCTTGGCTTCGACGGCGGTTTGGTCTGTCGCGAGGTCAATCTTGTTGACCAGCACAAACGTCGGCACGTCCATCGCCGCAATCTTCTCCAAGGTTTCCGGGTGCGCCATGCCTTGCTCGTTCACGTCGGTCACGACGAGGAGCACGTCGGCGTCCTGCAACGCCGTCTTGACAAACTTCATCATGCCCTCCTGCAACTTGTAGGCGGGGTCGAGCACGCCCGGGGTGTCGCTGTAGACGATTTGGTAGTCGTCCTCGTTGACAATGCCCATGATGCGGTGGCGCGTGGTTTGGGCCTTGGCGTTGATGATGCTCAAACGCTCTCCCACCAACCGGTTCATCAAGGTGCTCTTGCCGACGTTGGGCGAGCCCACGATGTTCACGAAGCCCGCACGGTGGCCTTCCGGCACAGGTTGTGCGGAGCTGGCTTGGGGCATGGGAGGAAGGGGTGCTTTGTTAGACACGGCGGGCGTTTTCGAGGTCCAAAGGTACGGGTCCCCCCGGTAAAGCGTGCGGAAACCGCCCCGGGCGCTTGCAGATGGAAAAACCTTGTGTACATTTGCGGTCCGCTGCCGCCGAGGTCATGACTCAGGCACGAAGGCAACGGAACCTCATCGCGGGGTGGAGCAGTTGGTAGCTCGTCGGGCTCATAACCCGAAGGTCGCAGGTTCAAGTCCTGTCCCCGCTACTTCAAGCCCGGTGCACCCAGTGCATCGGGCTTTTCATTTGGCCACATCCGCATGTCGACAGATGCAACCCGGGGTGCACAAGGCGCCGGATGAGATGTTGTAAATTGCAAGTGAACTGACATTGAACAACATGGACTTGAACAAGGAGTGGATGACGCGTGCGATGTGGGCGATGGGGCTCGTGGTGATGGGGTGCACAGGCGTCTCGGCGCAGCAGCACACGGTGGCGCACCAATGGAACGAGCAAAACCTCGAAGCCATCCGCAACGACTTTGCACAGCCCACGGTGCACGCGAGGAACTTGTACCACGCGAGCATCCTCATCTACGATTGCTGGGCGGCGTACGATTCGACCTCCGCGCAGAACGTGTTTCTCGGCCAAACCTTCGACGGCTACACCTGCCCCTTTGACCCCGAAGCGCTGGAGATGCCGGGATCGCCTGAAGGCATTCAGGAGGCCCAGGAGGTGGCCATCAGCTACGCGATGTTCCGGTTGTTGACCCATCGGTACTCGGACAGTCCCCAGGCGGAGTCCACCATGGACAACATCTTGGTTCAAATGATCATTCAGGAGCTCGATCCGGGCTTCACCAGCACCGACTATGCCACCTACGGGGCGCCGGCGTTGGGCAATTACATTGCGGAGCAACTCATTGCCTACGGCCTCACGGACGGCTCCAACGAAGCGAACGACTACGCCTCGACATGTTACGTGCAGAGCGAACCCAACATCTTGCCCGAGATTCCAGGGACCAACGGCCTTCAGGACCCCAACGCCTGGCAGGCGGTCGAGCTGAGTTTTGCGATCGACCAAAGCGGCGAACTCCTGACCGAGACCCCACCATTCCTCGGACCGGAGTGGGGCGAGGTGCCCGGGTTTGCCCTTCGCGACAGCAACCTGACCGTGCTGGAGAACGGCGGGTGCGAGTACAAGGTGTGGCACAACCCAGGCCCGCCGGTGTACGTGGACACGGCTGTGGCCAGCGGGTTTGAGGACCTGTGGAAGTGGAACCACGGCATGGTCATGAGCTGGAGCGAGCACTTGAGCCCCGACGACGGCGTGATGTGGGACATCAGCCCTGCAAGCCTGAAGTACGACGGCAGCTTGCCCGCCAACACAGACCTCGACCAGTTCTACGCGTGGGAAGAGGGTGGCTTGGTGTCGTGGTACGACGAGGACGGCAACTTCGGAGGCCAGGGGCACGAGCTCAACCCGTTCACGGGCGAGCCTTATGAGCCCAACGTCGTGCCCCGCGGCGACTACGCCCGGGTGATTGCGGAATTTTGGGCGGACGGCCCGGATTCGGAGACGCCCCCAGGCCACTGGTTCACGCTGTTGAACGAGTTCATCCTCGACGCCCAAGCGGGCCAGCACCGCTGGCGTGGTCAGGGGCCGATCATCGACGACTTGGAGTTCGACGTGAAGGCCTACCTCGCGCTGGGTGGCGCCATGCACGATTGCGCCATTTCAGCTTGGAGCGTCAAGGGTTACTACGACTACTCGCGTCCCGTGTCGGCCATCCGCTACATGGCGGAGCACGGCCAAAGCACCGATCCCGACCTGCCGAGCTACCACCCAGCTGGACTGCCGTTGATTCCGGGCTTCATCGAAATCATCGACGACGCCGACCCCCTCAACTTCCTCAACGGTGAAGACCAGGTGGGCAAAGTGAAGGTGCGTTGCTGGAAAGGGCCCGATTACATCGAGGTGCCGCTCATCGACGAAGCGGGGGTGGGGTGGATTCAGGCGGACCAATGGTGGCCGTACCAGCGTCCCAGCTTCGTGACGCCGCCCTTCGCGGGATACGTCAGCGGGCACAGCACGTACTCCCGTGCCGCGGCCGAGTTGTTGGAGCTGTTGACCGGGTCGAAATACTGGCCGGGCGGCCTGGCCGAGTGGTCGGCGCCGATGAACCAGTTCTTGGTGTTCGAAGACGGGCCGAGTGTGAACGTGAACCTCCAGTGGGCGACGTTCATGGACGCCTCCAACGAGAGCGCGCTGAGTCGGATGTGGGGAGGCATTCACCCGCCCATCGACGACGCGCCCGGAAGGCGCATCGGTAAGCACGTGGGACGCCACGCCTTCCACTACGCCGAGACCATCGTGTTCCCGCAATGGGCCGAGGAGTTTGGGGGCACAGGGTTCCTGCCCGACGGCGATTGCGCGGGTGATTTCAATGGCGACGGCGCCGTCGGATCGGCGGACATTGTGTTGTTCCTGACGGCGTACGGCGAGCCCTGGGCAGGTCCCTACGACCTCGACGACACCGACACGGTGGACGCCCAAGATTTGTTGGTCTTTTTGACGCTCTACAACCTGACTTGCGAGTGATTCGGCGCCGTGGACGCAGTTCACAAACAGACGGTGGCAACTTGTCAACTTCAGGCCTGAGAAGGCGGTGAAGTGATAAGACCTTGGGTTCATGGAATCCAAGAACACCCATCTCATCTTGTTCAGCGCCGTGTTCCTGGTGTTGGGCTTCTTGCTTGGCCGTGTCACGGGGCACCAAGGTCCTCGCATGCACAAGGGCCATCCTGGTTGCATGGAAGTTGGCGACAACGTGTGGGTGTCGGACGGCGAAGTGGGGGTGATGATGTTCACCGACGAGGAGTTTGAAGGGGACACCGTGATCACGTTGCCAGGCGGTGGCGTTGTGAATGTCACGTCCAACGGCGACGAGATCGATGTGGAGGTGAACATGGAAGAGGTGATGGAAAGCATGATCGACGGCCAGGACGTCCAAATCATCCGCAAAGAATCCGGCGACGGCGAGGTGCGCGTAGAGAAGCGCATTGTGGTCGTCCGCGACGAAGAGTGACCCAACTGAACAGCAACAGAACGAATTCCCATGAGAGCATTTTTGACCCTTGCCCTGGCCATTGTCGCCATGATGTGTTTGTTGGAGAGCTGCGGTGAAAGCACCGGCGAAGCCACATCCGCGGCCCCAGCCGTCCCCACGTTGGAGCAAGCCGTCGCAGAGCGCGGCGATCCTTGCGATTGCGTGACCGAGAACAAGGAGTCTGCCGCGGCATTCCTCGAGGGCATGAAGAGCATGGACGAGGTGTCCGCCGCCGAATTGAACGTCTTGATTTCAGAGGCTGTGTTGCCGTGCATGCAGCCCTCAGGCAACCGCGAGCTCGACCGCCTTTACACACAAGCCATGGGCGGATGCGTGGAGTTCATCAACCTCACCGAGGTGATGAATGAAGTGAAGGAAGAAGTGTTGGCGCGCGCGCAGAAGGGCACGGACAGCGCCAAGGACAAAGTGAAAGAAGCTGTGGGCGACGCGAAGCAGTCTGCCTCAGAGTTGTTGGACAAGCTCAAAAAGAACTGAGCCTGACCCCGCCCCTCATTCTCCGTCTTCGAGGCCGAGTCGTTTGAGCACCGCTTGAACCTCGGCCTCGGTTTTTTGGAGCTTACCTTGACAGAAGTCGAGCAGGAGCGAAGCGCGCTGGATGTTCTCCGTCAGGCTGTCGATGCCCAATTCGTTGGATTGCATGCGGCCCAAAATGTCTTGGAGTTCCTGCAGCGCTTCATCGTAGGTCAGGTTGAGGTTGTCGTGTTCAGCCATCTTGATTCGAAGTTACGGTCGTGACCACAGCCGTGGCGCGGCCTTGGTGAAATTGAAGTTCGACCACGTCGTCCTTGGACAGCAACGCGGCGTCCTTCACGGCCTTGCCTTGATGACGCGCGATGGAGAACCCACGGGCCAAGGTGTTGTCGGGCTTCAGGGCGTCGACAGTTTGGTGGAGTTGGCCGATGCGTTGGGTTTGGCGCTCCAGGGCTTGCTGCGCCAGCGACAACGTGCGTTCGCGCAGGTGGCCAAGTTGGACGGCCTTGGCTTGGAGCATTTGGTCTGGTTGCAACCTCATGGTCTGGGTCAGATGCGCCAAGCGCTCGCGTTCCCACGCCAGGCGTTGGTGGGTGTGGCGACTCATCTGTCCGGTCCATTCCAGCAGCAGGGATTGCTCTTGCACCATCTTGTCCACGAGGCCGTCGGCCACCGCGGTGGGGGTTTTGAATTGGGTGTGGGCCACGAGGTCGGCGACGCTCAAGTCGCTTTCATGGCCGATTCCAGTCAGGACCGGGATGAGGCAACGGCTGATGGCCCTGCACAGTTCCAAATCGTTGAACGCGTCCAGGTCCAGCGCCGATCCGCCGCCACGCACCAGCACCACGACGTCGGGGACTGAGGCCGCCGCGGCTTCCAAGGCGGCCACGATTTCAGCCGGGGCGTTCTTGCCCTGCACGGAGGTGGGGAACACCTCGACGTCGAAGCCCAGCCCCCATTCGTTTCGAAGGAGGTGCACACCGAAGTCGCGAAAGCCAGAGGTGCCAGGGGAGCCCACCAACGCAATGCGTTGCACCAGCCGGGGCATGGGGAGCAGGCCGTTTGTGGCGAGGGCGCCTTCTTTCTTCAGGGTGGCGAGGGTGGCTTGCTTGCGCCGTTCAGCCTCGCCCACCATGGCGTCGAGGTCGATGTCTTCAATCACCAAGCTCACCCCAAACACGGCGTGGAAGTTGACCCGTCCGCTGAACACAATCTCGGAACCGGCTTGCAAGATCTGGTTGACGTTGTCTCCAAGTTTGGCCTTGACGACGTCGGCTTGACCCCGCCACAGGGCACCACGCATCACGGCCAATCGACGTCCGTCTTTCTCTTCCACCAGGTCGAGGTAGACATGGCCCGTGGGGCCTGTGGTCAGCTTGCTGATTTCAGCCTTGAACCACAAGGCCCGCCCTTCGGTGACACGTTCCAGCGTGCGCTTCAGGCTCTCCCCAAGTTGGGAAAGCGTGTAGATGGTTTTTTCAGCGGATTGCGACACGTGGGGTTTGGCGTTCAGTGCGCCCCCAAGGTCCAAGATGCGCGACGCCCATCGTTCGACACGAACGACGCCACATGCACGCCTTGGGCTTCCCATTTGAGGCGCTGGTCCTTCAAAGCTTTGTCGTTGCGCAGCACGCGGCCGGCGAGGTCGGCCACCACGAATTGACCCTCGGTGGGTGCCGTCCAGGTCCATTGGCCGAATTGGGCGACCGGGCGCGTGCCGCTGAGGGACAGGTCGGCGAGGCTCGAAGTGCCTTCTTCTGGCAAGGTGAACGACGCGCCGCCGTAGGCGTCGCCCAACGTGCCGCCGTCGCCGTTGCAAGCCAAACCGCTCATGTAGAAGATGGCGTCGCCGGACCCTGAGGCCGGGGCGGTCCATGTGACTTCAAACACGTTGCTGTTGCTCAAGGCGTTTTGCTCCACGATGTGGCGCCCGTTAACGTCTTCCAGTTGCACGTTGTTGGCAGGCATGGAGAACGCGCCTGCGTTGCTGCCGTCGGCAAACACCGCGGTGCCTTGCGCGCCGTAGCGGCTGGCGTTGGAACTCTCGACCACCATCCGAACGAGGTAGTCCTGGCCTGCGAGGTAGGAGGTTGCCGATTCGTTGGTGGCGGGGTCCACCACCTCAAACGCCGACGCGGCGTCTGTGTTGCCGGCGTTGTGGCACGCGGAGCACGGCGAGTTGGAGCCGGGGGCGCCAGTGCGGTCTTGGTTTTGTTGTTCAGCCACCCCTCCTGAGGAGGCCATGAGTCCAACGAAAGCGACGACGCCCAAGGCGGTGATGGTGATGCGGTTCATGCTCCGAAGGTCGTGAGATTCCACCGAATGGCCTTGTCGATTTCTTCACGTTTTCTTGACAGGCGTGTGGCTGCGAAGTGGCCGGCAATCCGTCTCTTTGGGACATGACTTTTCGCCCCTTGATGGGAGGTTTGGTGGCCAGCATGTGGTTGGCCTGCCAAGCACCCTCTGCCCCGACGACCATGACCCTCGATCACCTGCACCCTTCCTTGGCCCAAACCGTGGAATCCATGGCGGGCGACACCGTGGACATCGCCCAGGTGCGCCAGTCTGAGCTCAAGGAGGTGGCCCTTTGGGTGGCCGACATGTTGGTCGATTCAGGCCACGTGGATTTGACCTTCATCTGCACGCACAACAGCCGACGCAGCCATTTGGCGCAGGTTTGGGCGCAGGTGGGGGCAGAAGTTTCAGGGCTGCAAGGCGTGCGCACGTTCAGCGGAGGCACAGAAGCCACCGCGTGCAACCCACGCACGGTGGCGGCCATGCGTCGTGCGGGATTCCAAGTGGCGGTGCAAGACACCGTGCATGGCGCCACCAACCCGACCTACGACGTCTCCATGGGCAAGGACGTTCTGGGGATGGCGTGCTTCTCCAAGACGTACACCGACGAGGCCAACCCACAACAGGGATTTGGGGCGGTCATGACGTGCAGCAGCGCAGACCGGGGATGTCCTCTGGTGCACGGGGCTGCCGCCCGTTTTGCCACGCCGTACGTGGACCCTAAAGTGAGCGACGGGACGGACGAGGAGGCGGCGACGTACGACGCGCGATGCCGTCAGATTGGCACCGAGATGCTGTACTTGATGGGCGAGGTCAAGCGACGAATTGGATCCAAAGGAACCAAAGGGTGAACGCCGTCAGAAAGGCCAAGCCGGCCCAGGCCCACGCCTGAAGGCCACGGCCCGGTCGGGCGTCCCCCGGGAAGTCGGACCGCGTCACAAGTCGGAGGTTCCAAAACGCGACCAAGGGCGCGACCAGGAACGACAGGGTGGTGGCGAGGTCGACGAGTTGCTTGATCTGGCCTGAGAACATGACGACGATGGCCAGGCCTCCGGCCGCGACGGTCAGCAGGGCCATCTGACCCCAGCGTGCCGAAGCTTCGCGCCCCAAGGCCACTGCAAGCGATTGCGACAAGCTCCGGGCGTACCCGTCCATCACCGCGATGCAGGTGCCGAGCATCGCACTGAAGGCGGCCGCCCCCATGATGGGCGCGCTCCACGGTCCGATGCTCTTGGCGTACAGCCCGACGATGCCGGCGGCAAAGCCCGCGCTCCCCGACGGCAGCGATGCGCCCGTGCGGTGAAGCAGCAAGGCACCGAGCGTCAAAAACCCAAACGCCAAGAAGGCCGAGACCCCGTACCCCAGGTTGAATTCGCGCAGCGTTTCTCGAAGGGTAGGGCGGTACCCAGAGGCCTGAATGCGTTCCAGCGTCCAGATGCTGTTCCACGTGCTCAAGTCGACCGCCGTGGGCATCCAGCCCATCAACGCAATCAGGAAGGCGGCGCCTGCCGCGGTGTCCAGGTCCCATTCCGGCCACTCCACGGCGGGAAGGGCTTCGGGGGGCGAGGCCACGCTGAGCACGATCGCCACCACGGTGGACAGCACGAGCACGCTAGCGAGGAGCTTGACCAGCTTGTCCAACGTGTTGAACTTGCCCACGAGCAGGAGGGCCGTGGTGGCCACAAACAGCCCGACCGCCACCCAAGTCGTGGAAGCGGTGCCTGCCGCGGCAGAAATCCCGAGCAAGGCGTCCAGGAACGCCGCCGTCACCAGTCCCACTGCCGCCACCACGAAAAAGCCCGTGGCAAGGCCCGTGGCGAGGTAGCCCCAGGACGCCAGGCGCCCCAACTTGCGGTAACCCTCGATCAGCGAGGTCCCGGTGGCCGACGCGTAGCGCGACCCGAATTCAAAGAAGGGGTATTTCGCGGCGTTCGCCGCCACCACCGCCCACACGAGGCCAAACCCCGCCAACGCCCCCGCCCTCGTCGATTGGACCAGGTGGGACACCCCGATGCAGGTGGACGCGAACAATATGCCGGGCCCCAGGGTCTTCAGCCACCGCTCCACCTGGGAGGCCGCCATGTCAGTGGGGGAGGGATTCGCCGTTCAACGGCCCTTCTCCGCGTTCCTTGAGGGTGTCGAGGTGCTTGTAAGTCACCCACATCTTCCAACCGACGATGGCCTTTTGAAAGCCACTCAACCGGGTCAAATCAGGCACCTTGTGGATGGAGGGCAACAGCCACTTGTTCAGTTTCGAAAGCAGCGCCCAAATCATGACCCTTCCTCGCTTTTGCTGGCGCCTTTGAAGTGGTCTTCCTTGTACTTGAACAGCACGTTGAAGGTGGTCAGGCTGCCGTAAATCCGCGTGATGTATTGCTGCAGGTTCACCTTGTCTTCGTCCGACAATTTGTCCTGGGCGTTGATCTGCTGTTCCATGACGCGCAGGCGGTCGCGCACCATGACGACCTTGTGGAAGAAGGTTTCCACCGGCACCTCTTTGGCTTGCAATCCATCGTCACCGGGTTGCATGATGAGCGTGCCGCCGTCCCACCGGTCCCCAAGTTCGATGGGGGGCGGTTCGATGTGCTGCTCAATGCGGTAAATGTGCTCTTCGAAGACCTGCTCCACCGCCGAGGTCAAATCACTCAAGTCGACCGCCCCTGCTTCCATGCCTTCCTCCACAAGCTCCCAACCGCCGAACGACTTGTTGAATTCTTTCTCGCCGTGTTCTTGGAAATACACGCGCCAGAAGTCGCCGTCTTGGTTGAAGATGACCCCCTCGCCGTAGCTGGGGTGGTTGATTTTTGCGCCAAGTGTTGCCATGGGATGCAAAGTGCAACAACGGCCGTGACATACGCTTGGGCCCCTCAACGCGTTTCAACATTGGCGCGTGGGAATTTGTGGACGTCCTGTCCCAGTCGATTCGACGCTTCCTGTGAAATTTGGCAGTCATGAAAGCAATGCGTTGGGACCGGTTGGGGCTCGTGGGGCTGATTTTGGTCGGCTGCTCAAGCGGGATGGTGGCGCTCGTGGGATCCAGCGAAGCGGAGGAAGAGGCGTTCACGCGCTTGACCCACCCCAAACCCGTGGTGGCCCTCCAGAAAAAAGAAGCCTTCCCTGTCTTGTTGCGCAACCGCACCGCCCAGGAAGAGGCCGAGGATGCCACGCAGGACGATGCGACCCCGCCGCCAGTCACAACCGAGCGCACCTTGTTGCCCGAACCTGAACCCACGCCACAGCCTGTGGTGGAGTCTGTTCCCGAGCCCGCGGTCGACGCACCGCGCGAGCGCCGCACTGACATCTTGCCCTGCAGCGTGTGCAAGAAGACCATGCGCGTCCCCAAGAACCCCTACACCGCGCACCAAAGGGCAGCGCGCAGCTTGCCCAACAGCTTCTTTGTGAAGAACGACGTGGAGCTCGGGGCGGGGAAGCGCAACGGCAAATTGGTCGAGGTGGAAGACGGACGCGGTTACCGGATCGCACGTTTGACCCACAGCCACCCTTGGTTGCTTCCTGAGACGTACCAGCTCCTGCAGGACATGGGGAACGACTTCGCCGACGCTTTGGAGGGCACCGCTTCTGAAGGCGCGGTGTTTCGGGTGACGTCCGTGACACGCACGGACAGCCAACAGCGCAAGTTGCGCCGCCGCAACCTGAACGCGACGGGAAGCCAAAGCACCCACAGCTACGGGGCGTCGTTTGACATCGCCTTTGTCGACCGCATGGACGACAACGCCTCTTGCGGCAGCCCGACGCGGGAAATGGAGCGCTTGCTCAACCGCTACCAGGATGCCGGCATCATCTACGTCATCCCTGAGGGCGGGTGCATGCACATCACGCTTCGCAAGCCCTGACGCCAACAAAAGAGAACAAAAAAAAGGCGACCCGCAGGTCGCCTTTTTTCATGGAGATGGTTGGGGCTCAGAGGTGGATGACCTCGTCGTAGGCTGCGGCCGCCGCTTCCATCACCGCCTCACTCAGGGTGGGGTGAGGGTGGATGGTTTTGATGAGTTCGTGGCCTGTGGTCTCGAGCTTGCGCAACGCCACAATCTCCGCAATCATCTCTGTCACGTTGGCGCCAATCATGTGGCCGCCGAGGAGTTCGCCGTACTTCGCGTCGAAGATGAGCTTCACGAAGCCGTCTTTGTGGCCGGACGCGCTGGCCTTGCCGGATGCTGAGAAGGGGAACTTCCCCACCTTGATCTCGTGACCCGCTTCCTTCGCCGCGTCCTCGGTCATGCCCACGCTCGCCACTTCAGGGAAGCAGTACGTGCAGCCTGGAATGTTGCCGTAGTCGATGGGCTCGGGGTGGTGGCCGGCGATTTTCTCCACGCAAGTGATGCCTTCTGCCGAGGCCACGTGGGCCAATGCAGGACCAGGCACGCAATCTCCGATGGCGTAGTAACCTGGGATGTTGGTGGCGTAGTAGTCGTCGACCATGATTTTGCCACGGTCGTGCACAATGCCGCACTCTTCCAGGCCGATGTTTTCAATGTTGGACACCACGCCCGCCGCGCTCAACACCACGTCGCACTCGAGGGTTTCTTCGCCCTTTTTGGTCTTCACAGTGACTTTGCAGCCGCTGCCCGACGTGTCCACGCCGGTGACTTCGGAGCTGGTCTTGATCTTGATGCCCGCCTTCTTGAAGGTGCGCTCAAGTTGCTTGGAGACTTCCTTGTCTTCCACAGGCACAATGCGGTCGACGTATTCCACCACAGTCACTTCCGTGCCGATGGCGTTGTAGAAGTAGGCAAACTCGATGCCGATCGCGCCAGAGCCGACGACGACCATTTTCTTGGGCTGCTTCTTGAGGGTCATCGCCTCGCGGTAACCAATCACCTTTTCACCGTCCTGAGGAAGTGAAGGCAGTTGGCGTGAGCGCGCCCCGGTGGCGACGATGATGTGGTCCGCCTCCAGGGTGGACACCGCGCCGTCGGCGGCAGTCACCTCGAGCTTCTTGCCGGGGAGCAACTTTCCGTTGCCCATGATCACGTCGATGTTGTTCTTCTTCATGAGGAACGTCACGCCTCCGCTCATGCCCTCCGCAACGCCGCGGCTGCGCTTCACCATGCCTTCAAAGTCCACCTTGGGGGCGCCGACTTGGATGCCGTAATCCTCGGCGTGCTCGATGTACTCAAACACGTTGGCGCTCTTCAAAAGCGCCTTGGTGGGGATGCACCCCCAGTTCAAACAAATGCCGCCCAGCGCCTCACGCTCCACCACGGCGGTTTTCAAACCCAATTGCGATGCACGGATGGCGGTCACATATCCGCCAGGCCCGCTTCCAAGAACAATCACGTCGTACTTCATGCCGCGAAGGTACTGCCTTGAAGCATTCAACTATCTTCGCATTTTCCCCAAAGAATCCACGAAAGGAACACAGCGATGAGGAACTTGATTTTGTTTGGCCCTCCAGGGGCAGGGAAGGGCACCCAAAGTGCTTTTTTGGTGAAGCACTACAGCTTGGTTCACCTCAGCACTGGAGACATTTTCCGCGCCAACATCAAGGGAGAAACGGAGTTGGGGAACTTGGCCAAAAGCTACATGGACCAAGGTCAACTCGTTCCCGACGACGTGACCATCCGCATGCTGGAATCGGAGGTGAACAAGCACCCCGAGGCCGCCGGATTCATTTTTGACGGATTCCCACGCACCACGGCGCAAGCCGCGGCGTTGGACGCCTTCCTCGAAGGGAAAGGCCAAACCATCTCCTCCATGCTCGCCCTCGAAGTTCCCGAGGAGGAATTGAAGCAGCGCCTGCTTGCACGTGCGGCCACCTCCGGCCGCGCCGACGACGCCGACCCGGCCGTCATCCAAAAGCGCATCGACGTGTACAACGCCGAGACCGCCCCTGTGGCCGACCACTACCGCGCCGCGGGCAAGTATCAGGGCATCGACGGGGTGGGTTCCATCGAGGACATCACCGAGCGGCTCACCGGCGCGATTGGCGCCTGAGGCATGGCCAGCCAAAACTTCGTCGACTACGTCAAGATCTGCTGCCGTTCTGGAAAGGGCGGGCAGGGCTCGACGCATATGCACCGCGACAAGACCACCTCCAAAGGCGGTCCTGACGGCGGCGACGGCGGACGTGGCGGTCACGTCATCATCCGTGGCAACGACCAGCTGTGGACGCTCCTTCATTTGAAGTACCAGCGTCACGTGATCGCGGACCACGGCGAAGGAGGTTCTGGCAACCGCAAGCATGGCGCCGACGGCAAGGACGCTGTGATCGAAGTCCCGTTGGGCACCCTGGTCAAAGACCCCGAAACGGGGGAGACCCAATTTGAAATCACCGAGCACGGACAAACCGTGGTGGCCACACCTGGAGGACGCGGCGGGTTGGGGAACGACCACTTCAAGTCGCCCACCAACCAAGCCCCGCGCTACGCCCAGCCCGGGGAGGACGGCCGCGAGGAGTGGAAAATCCTGGAGCTCAAGCTTCTTGCCGACGTCGGACTCGTGGGGTTCCCCAACGCTGGGAAGTCCACGCTTTTGAGCGTCGTGAGCGCGGCCAAACCCGAGATCGCCGACTACCCGTTCACCACCCTCCGTCCCAACCTGGGCATGGTGGCCCACCGCAACAACAAGAGTTTTGTCATGGCCGACATCCCCGGCATCATTGAAGGGGCGGCGGAAGGAAAGGGACTGGGCCTGCGGTTCTTGCGTCACATCGAGCGCAACCCGGTGTTGTTGTTTTTGGTCCCTGCGGACGCGGACGACATCCCTGCGGAATACGCCACCCTGCGCCGGGAACTCGAGAAGTACAACCCGGATTTGATGGAGAAGCAGCACATCCTCGCGGTCAGCAAATGCGACATGCTTGACGACGAGTTGGAGCGGGAGTTGCGTGCGGAATTGGCCCAACACTTGGAGGTACCGCCGTTGTTTTTCAGCAGCGTGGCGCAGCAGGGCCTTCAACCGCTCAAAGACGCGGTGTGGAACGCCATCGTGCAGGCCAACCCGTTGCTCCACAACCCCCATTTCCAATGAGCAAATCGCCCTGGTTGGCGGTGGCCGAAGAGGTGCAGGATGCCCTTACTGAAGGGCGGCCGGTCGTGGCGTTGGAGTCCACCATTGTGGCCCACGGCATGCCTTTCCCTGCCAACCTGGACACCGCCCGTGAGGTGGAGTCTATTGTGCGTGCTGAGGGCGCTGTTCCGGCCACCGTCGCGGTGGTGGACGGCAAGTTGAAGGTGGGCTGCACGGAAGACATTCTTCATCGCCTGGCCTCCGAGCCTGACGTGTCCAAAGTGTCCCGTCGCGACCTCCCCGTGGTGCTCGCCCAAGGCAGCTTGGGGGCCACGACGGTCAGCGGCACCTTGATCGGCGCCGGTTTGGCAGGGATTGGGGTGTTCGTGACGGGTGGCATTGGCGGGGTGCACCGCGGCGTCGCGGACACCTGGGACATCAGTGCGGACCTCGGGGAACTCGCCCAACACAACGTGGCCGTGGTCAGCGCAGGGGCGAAGTCGATTTTGGATTTGCCTAAGACCTTGGAGGTCCTCGAGACCCAAGGCATTACGGTGCTGGGGTATGGCACAGACGAATTTCCAGCGTTTTTCACGCCTCGAAGTGGACTCGCGGTGGCCCACCGCGCAGATTCTCCGGAGGACGTGGCGCGCACCATGCATGCCAAGTGGGGCCTTGGACTCACTGGGGGCGTGCTGGTCGCCAACCCCGTGCCCGACGCGGCCGGTTTTGACGCGGCCGGCGCCACGGAAGAGGCTTTGGCTGCGGCCGATCGCCAGGGTGTGGAAGGCAAGGCGCTGACGCCGTTTTTGCTCAAATTCATCGCCGAGGCGACGGTGGGGAAGAGCTTGGCGGCGAATGTGGCTTTGGTGAAGCACAACGCCATGGTCGGAGGCCAAATCGCCAAGGCCTACGCGGCCTTGGGTTGAGTCCTCCCAAGGAGGCGAGGGTCTGCGTACTTTTGCACTCCATGGCGGCAACTTCCACCACCCCCACGAACCAAGATGTTCAAGCGTTTCGAGAGACGCTTCTCGCAGATTTCAAATTGATGTGCCTCAGCCGTGAAGCCTCGCTTCTCGGCCGCAAAGAAGTGCTCACAGGAAAGGCGAAGTTTGGGATTTTTGGGGACGGGAAGGAGATGGCGCAAGTGGCACTCGCCAAGGTGTTGCAGCCAGGCGATTGGCGTTCCGGGTACTACCGGGACCAAACGCTCATGATGGCCAAGGGCCTGCTGAGTGTGCAGCAATACTTCGCGGCGTTGTACGCCCACGCCGACGTGGCGGCCGACCCCACCTCAGGAGGTCGTCAGATGGGCGGGCACTTCGCCACCCGAACCTTGGAAGACGACGGAAGTTGGAAGGACTTGATGGCGGGATTCAACAGCTCGCCCGACGTGTCGCCGACAGGGGCGCAAATGCCGCGTTTGGTGGGGCTCGCCCAAGCGAGCAAGGTGTTCCGGGCGTTGCCCGAATTGGCCTCCTCCATGGAGACCTTCACCTCAGGCGGCAACGAAATCGCCATAGGCACCATCGGGGACGCGAGCACCTCGGAAGGCATGTTTTGGGAATCCATGAACGCGGCATGCGTGTTGGAAGTCCCCATGTTGATGAGCGTGTGGGACGACGGTTACGGCATTTCCGTTCCCAAGAAGTACCAAACCGTCAAGGAAAGCATCTCGACCGCGTTGTCCGGTTTCCAGCGTGAAGAGGCCACCAACGGGCTGGTCATCTACCGCGTCAAGGGGTGGGATTACCCGTCTTTGGTCGCGACCTACGAAGAGGCGGCGAAGCGCTGTCGTGAGGACCATGTGCCCGTGTTGGTGCACGTGGAAGAGGTGACCCAACCGCAAGGACACAGCACCTCTGGGTCGCACGAGCGTTACAAATCTGAAGAGCGGCTCGCGTGGGCCAAGGAATTCGATTGCATCCAAAAGATGTCCGAGTTCTTGATTCACGAAGGGGCGGCCACAGAGGACGAGTTGCAGGCGCTCCGGAAGGAGGTCAAAAAAGACGTTCGGGCGCAGCAAAAGGCGGCTTGGTCTGCTTTCCGCGCCGCCATCGACGAGGAGCGTCTCTCCGCAAGCGATGTGCTCCAGCCGGTGGACGCCGCCCGGGCCGAAGCGCTCCGCAACAACCCCGACGCGGGCCGCGCCGAAGTCGCGCAAGCGGTCAGGCAAGCGCTTGTCGACACTGCAGGAGACGGGTCGACGGCGCGCAGCCACCTCACCGGGTGGTTGTCGGCGTTTGAGAAGGACAACGTTCAGCGGTACAACGCCCACCTCTACAGCGAGGGGAACGACAACGCCTTGGACGTGGAGCCTGTGCCCGCCACGTACGACGCCGACCCTGAAGTGCTCGACGGCCGTCAAGTGCTTCAGCGCAATTTTGAAGTGATGTTCGATCGCGACTCCAGGGTGTTGACCTTCGGGGAGGACACCGGCGGCATCGGGGGGGTGAACCAGGTGATGGAAGGCATGCAGGAGAAGTTTGGCGCCATACGCGTCAGCGACACCGGCATCCGGGAATGCACCATCCTCGGGCAAGGCATTGGGATGGCCATGCGTGGGTTGAGGCCCATCGCGGAGATTCAGTACTTGGATTACCTGTACTACGCCTTGCAATTGATGCGCGACGACTTGGCCACGGTCCGTTACCGCACGGCGGGCGGGCAGAAGGCGCCGCTCATTGTTCGGACGCGCGGACACCGTTTGGAGGGCATTTGGCACAGCGGATCGCCCATGGGCGCCATCGTGCACTCGGTGCGCGGCATGCGCGTGTGCGTGCCACGCAACATGACCCAAGCGGCTGGGATGTACAACACCTTGATGGCGGCCGACGAGCCGGCGTTGGTGGTGGAGTGCCTCAACGGCTACAGAAAGAAAGAACCTTGCCCCAACAACCTCGGAGACTTCCGTGTGCCCCTCGGCCAAGTGGAGGTGTTGAGGGAAGGCACAGATTTGACCATGCTGTCCTACGGGTCGACGCTTCACCTGTGCCAAGAGGCGTGCGAGCGGTTGTCCGATTTGGGCGTGGAGGTGGAACTCATCGACGCCCAGACCTTGCTGCCCTTCGATTTGGACGGCGCCACGGCCCAATCTGTCGCCAAAACGAACCGGTTGTTGGTGGTGGACGAAGACGTGCCGGGGGGTGCTGCAGCCTATTTGTTGGATGCGGTGTTGAACGGCCAGGGCGCGTGGAACATGTTGGACGGCCAAGCCCAAACCTTGACCGCGAAGCCACACCTGCCGGCCTACGGGAGCGACGGCGATTACTTCTCCAAGCCCAGCGTGGAGGACATTGTGGAGACGGCGTACAACGTCATGCGCGAAGTGGATCCCACAAACCACCCGTCGTTACGATGAGCGAGGCGCGGCAGACTTTCGGCATCCACACCGAGTACATCGACCTGCTTCAATTCCTGAAGGCCACGGGCATCGCGGCCACAGGAGGGGAAGCCAAGGCCATCGTTGACGAAGGCCTGGTCACCGTCAACGGCGAGCAGGAATCTCGCCGGCGTCGAAAGTTGCGCCCTGGGGACGTCTTGGATTTGGCCCTGGATCCAGCGGAGGCTTGGGTCATCTCGGAACAGGAAGCCTGAATTCCCACAACATTTCGCACGTGTCGCGTGGACAACCTTCGCCCGGGTGAAGGTCCAACGTCGGGGGTCTTGCCTCATCTTGCGAGTCAAACTCCAGCCATGGCACGTTTTACACTCTTTTCCGCCCATCCGCTGAAGCGGACGTGGGCCCTCCTGATCCTGTCGGCCTTGGCCTTGGGCGCACAAGCCCAAATTCAGTTGGTTGGCAACGTGGTGGACGGCGAGACCGGCGAACCGATGTTCTCGGCGAGCGTGACGGTCGACGGCACGACGAAGGGTGTCATGACCGACTTCGACGGCCGTTTCAACATCGGCGTGGCTTCCCTGCCTGTGACGTTGAACGTCAGCTTCATCGGATACTCCCTAAAGCAGGTGTCGGTGACCAAGGCCAACCAGCGCATCGAAGTCAAGCTCATGCCCGACCAAGTCCTGATTGAAGAGGCTGAGGTCGTCGGGGAGCGCATCAGCGACAAACAAAAGCAAGCCCCATTGACTGTGGAAACCATGGACGCGTTGGCCATCAAAGAGGCGCCCACCGGGAGCTTCTACGAAGGCTTGGGCAACCTGAAGGGTGTGGATTTGACGTCCGCGTCGTTGGGCTTCAAGATTGTGAACACGCGCGGCTTCAACAGCACGTCGCCCGTGCGTTCCTTGCAGTTGATCGACGGGGTGGACAACCAAAGCCCCGGGTTGAACTTCTCCCTGGGGAACTTCCTCGGGGCACCCGATTTGGACGTCAAGACGGTGGAGATTGTGGCGGGCGCGAGCTCGGCGTACTACGGTCCGGGGGCGTTCAACGGCGTGATCAACATGGAAACCAAAGACCCGTTTGTGTTCGACGGCCTGAGCGCATCCTACCGGACGGGCGAGCGGAACTTGAGCGAGTGGGGATTCCGTTGGGCGGAATCGTTCGACAACGAGGACGGCGACCCGGTGTTTGCCTACAAGGTCAACGCCTTCTCATTCTCGGCCTACGATTGGGAAGCCACCAACTATGGACCCGTCGACGGGTCGCTTGTGAACGCTTCCAATCCCGGACGGTACGACGCCGTGAACATCTACGGGGACGAGTACAGTTCGCCTCTGGATTACGGGGGGGACAACAGCACCAACGCGCGGGGCCTCGGCACGATCTACCGCACGGGGTACAAGGAGGTGGATTTGGTGGATTACAACACCGACAACCTCAAGGTGAGCTTGAGCGGGCACTGGCGCTTGCAGCCAGATAAGACGTACGAAAGCCCCGAGCTGATCTACGGCTTCAACATGGGGCGTGGCACTACGGTGTACCAAGGGGACAACCGCTTCAGCCTGCGCGACATCGAATTCTACCAGCACAAGGTGGAGCTGCGCAAAAAAGGAGACTGGTTCATCCGCGCCTACCGCACCAGCGAGGACGCAGGAAACAGCTACGACCCTTACGCCACAGCCCTGCGCATGCAGGACAGCTTGCGCAGCGACTACGATTGGTCCAAGGTCTACTACGCCTACTGGATCGACAGCATCGCACCCCAGATCAACGCGACCTACCCCACGTTGGAGATCGTTCGCTACGACACCCTGTGGATCGTGCCGCCGGACATCTTCACCCTGGTGCCAGTGGCTGGATACCCGGAAGGGGCGGAGGATGCGTGGTACGACGAGAACGGCGAGAACTTGGCGAATTGGCATTCTCAAGTGGAGCAGTGGACCAACAACGGATACGCGGGATTGGCGGACGTCGCGACGGATCCGCAAGGCTTTGCACAGCCCGGTTCCGAACGGTTCAACACCTTGTTCAACGACTTGGTCGGCAAGAAGAACAACGAAACCGAGGGTGGGACGCGGTTCTTCGACCGCAGCTCGCTGGTGCATGTCCATGCCGAGAAAATTTTCAAACCGTGGTGGGCCGACGAGATTCGCTTTGGCGCCAACATGCGTCGTTACACCCCGGATTCCGACGGCACCATCTTCTCCGACACGAATGGCCGCGTGATCACCAACCAGGAGGTGGGCTTGTACACCGGCATCAAGCGTCACTTCCTCGAGGACAAGTTGATCGCGACGGCGACCATGCGCGCCGACAAAAACCAAAACTTCAACCTCGTGGTCTCGCCTGCGGCTTCGCTTGTGTGGACGCCGACGCCCACGGACTTCGTGCGGTTGAGCTTCAGCTCGGCGCTTCGCAACCCCACGTTGGCCGACCAGTACCTCTTCTTGGACGTGGGGCCTGCGACGCTCGTGGGCAACCTGGATGGGGCGCAGGATTTGGTCACCGTGCAGAGCTTCATCGATTACCGAAACAGCTCCACAGGCTCCAACATTGGCTTCAATTTGGACACGTTGAAGTACTTCGACATTGCGTCGCTGCGTCCTGAGCAGGTTCGGACGGTGGAAGCGGGCTACCGCACCACGGTGGGGGAGAAGTTGTACTTGGACGCGAACTATTACTTCAGCTGGTACACCCATTTCATCGGGTACAACCTGGGCTTGGACGTGCTGTTCGAGAACCCGTCGTTCCCTGAATTCATCACCGGGGTGGACGTGTACCGTTACGCCGCCAACAGTTTGAACCAAGTCCAAACCCAGGGCGCCTCACTCGGCTTCAATTACTTCCTCGACGACAAATTCACCCTGAACGGGAACTACAGCTGGAACAAGCTGGTCAAGACGAACGAAGACGACCCCATCATCCCCGCGTTCAACACCCCCGAGCACAAGTACAACTTGGGGTTGACCGCCCGAGGCTTGGAGGCGAAAGGCAAGGACAACTGGGGTTTCAGCTTGAACTACCGCTGGGTTCAGGGCTTCGTGTTTGAAGGTTCCCCACAGTTCACGGGCTTTGTGCCGGCCTACGACCTCCTGGACGGACAGGTGAATTACAAGTTTGACGCCCAGGGATTGACCGTGAAGGCCGGGGCGAGCAACCTCTTGAAAAACGAACACATCGAGACCTATGGCGGCCCTACAGTGGGGCGGTTGGCGTACATCAGCTTCGCCATGGACCTCTGAATTTTATCCTGGAATATTTCGATCCGTCGATGAAAATGTGTGTTTGAGACACGAAATCAGCGGGTTTGGCTTAGTTTTACGAAAAACCAATTCTTTACAACATGAAGAAATTTTTGACCCTTGCCCTTGGGCTCATGGCCATCTGTCAGATGGACGCCCAGGTGCGTTACCTCAACGAGGTGTTCACAGACGTGAACGTCACGACGGATGTGCTGTACGGCCAAAACGTCACTGTGTTGCCCCTTCTCCAAGGTGCTCCCCCTGCGGCCCAGCCGTTGGTGTGCGACATCTACGAGCCCGCAGGCGACACCGAATCCGATCGTCCTTTGATGATCTACATCCACACTGGAAACTTTTTGCCCCAATACTTGAACGGCAGCGCAGTCGGCACCAAGAGCGACTCTGTCGCCGTTGAATTGTGCTCTCGTTACGCCAAGATGGGCTACGTGGTGGCTTCCATCGACTACCGTCTGGGTTGGAACCCACTTGCGGCCACCCAGTCTGAGCGCACCTACCAATTGATCAACGCGGCGTACCGTGGTGTTCAAGATGCGCGCACGGCGGTCCGCTTTTTCCGGAAGTCGGAGGCTGAAGGCGGCGATCCTTACGGCATCGACCCCGCCAAAATCGGCTATCTCGGAGAAGGCACTGGCGGTTACGTGAGCTATGCAGCGTCGACCATCAGCGACTACAACGACATCATCCTCGACGACAACGGATTGCCCATCGCCAAGTTCTGGACTGGAACGCCCGGTGCGGAGGACTACATCCCCATGGTGATTGAGGCGGTGAACGGCGACCCTGAAGCCATCACCGACGGTTACGCGCCGGCGGGTGTGTTTGGTCCTGAGCCTGTGCAGTTGTGCATCGCCAACCACGTGGGCTACAGCTCTGACGTGTCTTTCCAAGTGAACTTGGGAGGGGCCTTGGGTGACCTCAACTGGTTGGACGCCGGTGACCCCGCCATGATCAGCTTCCAGTCTCCTGTGGACCAGTTTGCACCTTACACCACAGGTGTGCTCGTGGTGCCCACCACCAACGAGAACGTGGTGGAAGTGAGCGGCGCTTACGATATCCACGCAGAAATCAACGCTCAAGCCGCCCCCAACAACAATGCACTTTACCAGGCGCTTGGTTTGTCGGACGTGTTCTCCACCCAAGCTGTCGCGAACGGCAACATGGGATGGGACGGTTTGTATCCCGTGAAAAACGACAACGTGGGTGGTGTTGCAACACAACCTTTCGATGGCGCGCCTTGGCAGTGGTGGGATGTGGCCTACACTGAACTTGTGGATGCCGCAAACGGCACCACCATCGCCCAGACTCAGCTCACCTTGAACCCAAACATGGGGCCTCTCGAAGGTCGCGCGTACTGCGATACGATTGTGGGATACTCTGCGCCTCGTTTGGCTGCATTGCTGAACCTTGCGTCTGCAGGCCCAGGCTGCACCGATTCTGACGCGTGCAACTACAACACGTTGGCGACTTCAGATGACGGTTCTTGCACCTACGCGGAGGCCGGTTTCGACTGCGCTGGCAACGCCATCGCCCCAGGTTGCACCGACCCCATGGCTTGCAACTACGACAACATGGCGCAGACCGACGACGGTTCTTGCGATTACCTTGAGACAAGCACCATTCCCACGTCTGAAACTGACGTTTGGTTGGTGGGTTTGACGCTTACAGGAACACCATTCGAGATGATGGCTGGGGGTTGTGAAGATGCTGGGGGCGTGAACCCCAACGTGAGCATCAACGGGGTGATTGTCGGCGACGGCTCGGCACCATTGACCATGGCAGGCATTACGGATCCTACCGGACTCCTCGGAGATTTGGCTGCGCTGGCTTCGACGGTGTCCTTCGGCATCTGTGGCGACAACATGACCGTCGCAGCCCTGGGCAACATCATCCCCATGGTGGGCAACGGCCAGTTCTGGCAGTCCCCCATTCCAGTGAACGAAGACGGTCAATACCTGTGGGCTGCGCCCATGGCCAACTTCGCAGTAGGCTGCGCCGACCCTGCGGCCAACAACTTCTCAAGCCCTTGCGACTTGAGCCTGGCTTGCACCTACGACGTGGTCTTCTCTGTGGACATGAACACCACGGAAGGCACGACCGGTGTGGCATGGGCTGGCACCGCCAACGCATGGGACAACACGTCCAACCCCATGTCCGACGGCGACATGGACGGTGTGTACGAGGTGACCATCTCGTTGCCAGCTGGTTCACACGAGTACAAGTTCATCCAGAACGCAGATTGGGGATTGGCAGAGGCGTTCAACGGCTCTGAGTCTTGCACCACACCTCCCGCAGAGTTCGTGAACCGTGTGGTGACCGTGACCGGTGCCATGAGTGTGGACGCGGTGTGCTACAACAGTTGTGAAGCGTGTCCAGCTGCTGGTTGCACCGACCCAGCGTTCGCTGAATTTGATCCTTACGCAGGCATCGACGACGGTTCTTGCCAGAACCTCGTGGTGGCAGGCTGCGTGTACGAAGCGGCGACCAACTTCAACCCCTTGGCCAACGACGACGACGGTTCTTGTGAGTTTGAGGACGGTGGCAACAACGACTGCCCAGCCGACCTCGACCAGGACGGCACCGTGGCCACGGCTGACTTGTTGCTCTTCTTGAGCGGATTCGGCCAGTCTTGCAACTGATCTGAAGGGTTTCATCCTGACGAAAGGGCTGTCCTCTGGGGCGGCCCTTTTTTCTTGCAGCACCTCAAAAGGATGTGAAAGGACGGCACTCCGGCACCTGAGTGGCATTTCGGGTTTGGATTCTGTGTTATCTTGTTGCCTCAAACAATGAACAACACCAACAACATCATGAAGCAGTTTTTTGCAGCGTGTGCGCTGATGCTCGGCATCGCCACCATGGGCTTGGCCCAGGAAGTCGTGAACGGTCCTTCCATCACCTTGGACAAGGATGTGCACGATTACGGAACCATCCAGCAGGGTGCCGACGGCAACTGTCTGTTCACCGTGACCAACAGCGGCACTGAGCCACTCATCATTTCTCGTTGCAAGGGGTCTTGCGGTTGCACCGTTCCCCAGTGCGAGAAGTCTCCGATTGCACCAGGCGCCACGTCATCCATCAAGGTGAAGTACGACACCAAGCGCATTGGCCCAATCAACAAGTCCGTGACCATCACCTCCAACGCGGGCAACGAGCCCACCAAGGTGATTCGCATCAAAGGCAAAGTGGAAGCGTCGGACCTGGGCAACACAGGCGGCGTTCCCGTGAAGCAGCCTGCGGCTGGCGCCCCAACGTCGGGCAAGCAGTAAGCTGGACCTTCTGAACAGAACAAGCACAGCAAAGCCACCCCTCGGGGTGGCTTTGTCGTGTGATGAAAAGTACTTTTGTCACCCACGCAACGACGCATCCCATCGCCATGAACATTCCTGCGCAATACGACCCCACCACCAAGGAGGACAAATGGTACGCCCACTGGCTTGAAGCGGGGCACTTTCACTCGGTGCCCGACGACCGCGAGCCTTACACTGTGGTCATCCCGCCGCCCAACGTGACGGGGGTGTTGCACATGGGGCACATGCTCAACAACACCATCCAGGACGTGTTGGTGCGTCGTGCACGGATGCAGGGCAAAAACGCGTGTTGGGTGCCAGGCACGGACCACGCGTCAATTGCCACCGAAGCCAAGGTTGTTCGCCGGTTGCGCGACCAAGGCATCAAGAAATCGGACCTGTCTCGGGAAGCGTTTTTGGAGCATGCATGGGAGTGGACCCACGAGCACGGGGGCATCATCCTCGAGCAGCTGAAGAAACTTGGCGCGAGTTGCGATTGGAACCGCACGCGGTTCACGATGGACGATGGCTACTACGAAGGGGTCATCGACACCTTTGTGCAACTTCACGAGCGTGGGTTGATCTACCGAGGCGTGCGCATGGTGAATTGGGACCCCTCCGCCCTGACGGCGTTGAGCGACGAAGAGGTCATCCACACCGAGGAGCACGGCAAGCTGTACTACGTGCGATACGCCATCGTGGGAGAGGTGGACCGCTGGGTGACGGTGGCGACCACCCGTCCCGAGACCATCATGGGCGACACCGCCATCTGCGTCCACCCGGACGACGAGCGGTACAAGGACTTGGTGGGCAAGAAGGCCGTGGTGCCGGTGGTCAACCGAGAAATCCCCATCATCGCCGACGATTACATCGACATCGAGTTTGGCACCGGGTGTTTGAAGGTGACCCCTGCGCACGACGTCAACGACTACGAGCTTGGGCAAAAGCACAACCTCAAGACGATCAACACGATCAACGCCGACGGCACCATGTCTGCGGAGGCAGGGACCTACGAGGGCATGGACCGGTTTGAATGCCGCAAGGCGTTCCCCAAGGAACTCGACGGCCTCGGGAATTTGGTGAAGGTGGAGGATTACACCAACAAGGTGGGGCGAAGCGAGCGCACCAACGCCGTGATTGAGCCGCGCCTGAGCCTCCAATGGTTCTTGTCCATGGAGGAGTTGTCCAAGCCAGCCTTGGACGCTGTGATGAACGACACCGTTCAATTCCACCCGCCCAAGTTCAAGAACAGCTACCGCCACTGGATGGAGAACGTCAAGGATTGGTGCATCAGCCGCCAATTGTGGTGGGGTCACCAAATCCCTGCGTGGTTCTACGGCGAAGGCGAGGAGGACTACGTGGTGGCCAAGACTGCGGAAGAGGCCCTGGTCAAGGCCCAGGAGAAGTCGGGCCGTCCTGACATGGCGGCGTCCGAGCTGAAGCAGGACGAGGACGTGATGGACACGTGGTTCAGCTCTTGGATTTGGCCCATTCAGGTGTTCGACGGATTGCACAAGGAGGAGGAAGTGGCGTACTACTACCCCACAAACGACTTGGTCACCGCGCCTGAAATCATGTTCTTCTGGGTGGCCCGCATGATCATCAGCGGATACCACTACCGCGGGGAGGCGCCTTTCAAGAACGTGTACTACACAGGAATTGTCCGCGACAAGAAGGGCAGGAAGATGTCCAAGAGCTTGGGCAACAGCCCCGACCCCATCGAGCTGATGAAGCAATACGGGGCGGACGGGGTGCGTGTGGGCATGCTGTTGACGTCGCCCGCGGGGAACGACTTGCCGTTCGACGACAAGCTCTGCGAGCAGGGCCGAAACTTCGCCAACAAGATTTGGAACGCCTTCCGCTTGGTGCAAGGCTGGGAGGTCGACGAGGCCAAGCCCCAACCCGCCGCCGCGGCCACGGCCGTGAAGTGGATGGACGCCCGGAGCCAGCAGGCGATGGAGGAACTCGACGCGCAATTCGCCAACTTCAAGCTGAGCGAAGCCTTGATGACCACCTACCGCCTCGTGTGGGAGGAGTACTGCAGCTGGTACCTCGAGAGCATCAAGCCGCCGTTTGGGACGCCCATCGATGGGGAGACCAGGCGTGCGACACTGGCGTTGTTCGAGCGCATGCTGAAGTTGCTCCATCCGTTCATGCCGTTCCTCACTGAGGAAGTGTGGCATTGGACCGGGGAGCGCCAAGGCTTTGAGGACGACCTGTGTGTGGCCGCTTGGCCAGAGCGTGAGGCGTACGACGGCGCGATCCTGGCGGACGTGGAATTGGCGAAGGAAGTCGTCACCGGCATCCGCAACATTCGGAACGACAACGGCATCCCCAACAAGGAGAAGCTTGTATTGAAGGTTCAGGAGGGCGAGGGTTACCCCATGCATCTGGAGCCGTGGATCGCGCACCTGACCAACCTCGAGGCCATCGAGCACGTGACGGACAAGGTGAAAGGCGCCTTTGGGTTCGTGATTGGAACGCACCGCTTCAGCGTGCCCTTTGGCGAGGGCTTCGATGTGGAGGCGGAGCGCGCGAAAGTCCAAAAGGACCTGGAGTACCAGCAAGGGTTCTTGCGCAGCGTGCGCGGCAAGTTGTCCAACGAGAAGTTTGTCCAAGGGGCCCCCGAGGCGGTGGTCCACAACGAGCGCAAAAAGGAGGCCGACGCCTTGGCGAAAATCGCAATCCTCGAAGAGAAGCTTGCCGACCTCGCTTGAGGTTGAAATGACCCAGCTGGTGTCGAACACTCCACCCGGCTGGGGTGTTGTGTTCGCATGTTTGGACTTTTCAAGAAGAACCCGCTGGACAAGCTTCAGAAGGAGCATGCGGACCTGCTGGCCCGCGCCCACAAAATGAGCACAGTGGACCGCACCAAGTCGGACGCGTTGGTGGCCGAGGCTGCGAAAGTGGAGGCGCGCATTGTGGAACTTCAAAACCAGGCGTCATGAGGACCGTGGCCGTGGTGGGGGACAGCCGTGGCATCGGTGCGGCGTTGCGCGAACAATTGCTTGACGCGGGGCACCGGGTGATTGGCGTGTCTCGAACAGGGGTGCAACGGGAAGGCGGCGCCCACGAGCTGTACCAAAGTCTGGTGTTCGATGCGGTGGTGCACCCTTGCGATTTGTCAGGCTTCACCGAGCAGCTCGACGGGCTGGTGTACTGCCCAGGCACCATCAAGCTGAAGCCGCTTCGAGGATTGAAGAAAGACCAGTTTTTGTCCGACTTCGAAGTCAACGTGATGGGGGCCGTGCAAACGCTTCAGGCGAACCACGGGCTCCTCAAAAAGGGCGATGCCCCGGCTGTGGTGTTGTTCAGCACGGTGGCCGTCCAAACCGGCATGGCTTACCACGCAAGCATCGCCGCCTCCAAGGGGGCTGTGGAAGGGTTGACCCGGACGTTGGCCTCCGAGTGGGCCCCGGACATTCGTGTGAATGCGGTGGCGCCCACGTTGACCGACACCAGCCTCGCGGCCTCCTTGCTCGGCAACGACGCCAAACGTGAGGCCGCGGCCGAACGGCACCCGCTCAAGCGCGTCTTGACAGCCGACGAGGTGGCTTCGGCCGCCGCGTACCTTCTGAGTCCGCACGCCGCCGGGGTGACCGGCCAAGTCATGCAGGTGGACGCCGGGATGGGTTCTGTGCGATGAGCGGGCGGTCGTTTTGGACGGCCGAGGAGTGGATGGCCTGGCCGTCGCGCAAGCGTGCCCGGACTGTCAACAGCCTCAGCGGATTCAAAAGCGCGAACGTCATCGGCACTGCAGATGCGCAAGGCGTTCACAATTTGAGCGTCGTGAGCTCCGTGGTGCACCTCGGGTCGTCCCCCGCCCAAATGGGGGTGGTGTTGCGCCCGCCCGGGGCAGACGCCCACACGTACAAGAACATCATGGCCACAGGCCAGTGCACCTTCAACCATGTGGGGGCGGCTTGGTTCCAGCAAGCCCACCAGTGCAGTGCGCGGTACCCAGCCGACGTGTCGGAATTCGAGGCCACGGGCCTGACCCCGTCGTTCCCCAACCAAGTCGGCCCAGATTGGCAGGCCCCCGCGGTGGAGGAAGCTGCGGTGCGCATGGGCTTGACCCTGCTGAAAGACCTCGAGCTCCCCAACGCATGCCGCTTCATGGTGATGCAAGTGGAGTGGGCCGACGTCCCTTCAGATGTGGTTCGGGGCGACGGGTATGTGGATTTGGAGGCCGCGGAAACGGTGGCCATCTCGGGCCTGGACGGATACCACACGACCCAATCCCTGGGGCGTTGGTCGTACGCCAAGACGGACCGTGAGGTCTCCGTCCTTGGCGACCCTGCCCGAGGTTGGGAAGACGTCTCAAACTGAGTCATGTCTGCTGGGGTGCATGTCGTGTGGCTCAAGCGTGACCTCCGAACGAGGGACCACGCGCCGTTGGCCCGGGCCATGCAGCAGGCGGCTGCCGACGGCCACCAGGTCGTGGTGCTGCATGTCTTCGAGCCTGGATTGTTGAGCCACCCCACCACCTCGTCTCGCCACGTTCAATTCCAATGGCAGTGTTTGGAAGACATGGCAGGCACCTTTGACCAAGAAGCGTGGCCCGTGTCCTTCGTGCGGTTGCATGCCCCGATGTTGGACGTCTTGGACCGTTTGCACGCCCAAACCCCCATCCAATCGCTGCACTCTCATGAGGAAACAGGGGTGGCGTGGACCTTCGAGCGGGACAAGGCGGTGGCGGCTTGGTGCACGCTCAATCGGGTGTCTTGGTTCGAAGAACCTCAACTCGGGGTGCAGCGAGGACGCACCCACCGACGGGGTTGGGTGAGAACCTGGCACGTGAACATGGCGCGTCCTTTGGCGCATCCAGACCTCAAAGCATTGCAACACATCCAGCCGAGTCAGATGCCTGCGTGGCAGTGGCCCGAGGCTTGGCGGTGCGCTTCTCCACCCGTGGTCACCCATGCCGACGACCTCGTTGGGACGGGCCCGTTTCAGCCGGGGGGCGAACGTGCGGGGCACAAGTATTTGGGGTCGTTCCTCGACGAAGGGCGGGTGCACACCTACCAACGGCACATCAGCAAGCCGGAAGCCAGCCGCACGTCCTGCAGTCGCTTGTCTCCTTATCTGGCGTGGGGTGCGCTGAGCGTCAGGCAAGTCTACCAAGCCTTGGAGGCCAAGCCGCGCCATGGGAGGAACCACCATGCGTTTGGCAGCCGGCTCAGGTGGCATTGCCATTTCATCCAAAAATTTGAGGCGGAGCACGCCCTGGAGTGGCGCAACTTGAACCGCGCGTACGACGCCTTGCCCACGGTGCACGACCCGGACGCGCTGTCTCGGTGGCAGGAGGGCCAGACGGGGGTGCCGTTGGTGGACGCGTGCATGCGTGCAGTGCGGGAAACGGGGTACCTGAATTTCCGGATGCGTGCGATGTTGGTCAGCTTTTTGACCCACCACATGAACCACCGATGGCAAGATGGGGTGACGCATTTGGCGCGCTGTTTTTTGGACTTCGAGCCCGGCATTCACTTTCCTCAGTTCCAAATGCAAGCTGGCGTTACCGGCATCAACACTGTCCGCATTTACAACCCCGTGAAGCAAGGGGAAGACCACGACCCGGACGGGTCGTTCATCCGGAAATGGGTGCCAGAATTGGCCCAGGTCCCCAACAATTGCATCCACGCCCCGTGGACGGCCCCGCCGATGGAAGCCGCCATGGCCGGGTGGGGGACGGAGGCTTATCCGGACCCCGTGGTCGACGTGAACGAGGCGGCCCGTGCGGCCCGAGATCGGATGTGGGCGTTCCGCAAGCGCCCGGAAGCCAAGGCGGAAGGGCGGAGGATTTTGGCCCGCCACGTGGTGCCGCCCGCCGCTCAAACAAAAGGCCGAATGCGCGAACTTTGACCCATGGCTGAGACGAACTTGCTTCACCACGAAATTGTGGGCGACAACCCCGACCTGCCTTGGATGGTCTTCATCCACGGCGCAGGAGGGTCGATCCGCACGTGGAAGTTTCAGACCGACGCCTTCGCGCCTCACTATCGGTTGCTTTTGCTCGACTTGCGCGACCACGGATTGAGCAAGGACATCCTCCCCGAATTCCCGGCCTACGACTTCGACATCGTGGCGAAAGACATCCTGAAGGTGTTGGACCACTTGGGCATCGAGAAAGCCCACTTTGTCAGCTTGAGCATTGGCAGTGTGATTCTTCAAAAAATCGACATGCTGCGGCCAGAATTGGTCGACCGCATGGTGATGGCGGGTGCCATTTTCGACGGGAGTTGGGTGATGCACTTGTTTGTGCACAGCGCTCGCGTGTTGAACCACATCTTGCCTTTCCAGGCGATTTACTGGATGTTTTCATTCATCGTGCTGCCAAGGAGGAACCACCGCATGAGTCGGTGGATTTTCAGACGACAGAGTCGGCGTTTGACGCAGTTGGAGTACTTGAAATGGGTGGAGCTGTACAAGCCGTTTTTCAAGCTGGTGAAAGACGTGATGTCGCGCCATGTGGCGAAGCCTTCCCTCGTGGTCATGGGCGACCAAGACCACATCTTCTTCAAGGCGGCCCAGCAGTTTGCAGAAGTGCACCGGAATGTGCGGTTGAGCGTGATTGAGAATTGCGGCCACGTGTGCAGCATTGAGGCGCCGGAGCTCTTCAACGAGTTGGTGCTCAAGTTCCTGGAAGGGGCAGAGTTTCCGCAACGCGTGACCGCCACCCCGGTGCCCATGTCTTGGTCTGAGCTGAAGGCGCTCCAACAACCCAAGGCCTGAGGTGGCCCACAAAAAGCCAGATTTGCCGGAGAAGGACTGCGCGACATGCGGAAGGCCGTTTTCGTGGCGCAAAAAATGGGCCCGCTGTTGGGACGAGGTGAAACATTGCAGCGAGCGCTGCCGTCGGCAAAAGCAGAGAACATGACAGGCGGTGGGGTGTTGGTTTTTCCTCATGCCAGCACTCCCTCCAACCGACGCTTTGGGGTCCGCGCACACGGTGCGTCTGATCCTTGGTGACCAACTGAATGCGGCGCATCCTTGGTGGTCGGACGTGGACGCGGGTGTGGTCACGGTGCTCGTGGAGTGCCGCCAGGAGACGGACTACGCCCGGCATCACATTCAAAAAGTGCTGGCGTTCTTTCTCGCCATGCGTGGGTTTTCCTCGGCCCGGGCCGAGGAGGGGCACCGCATGCACCACGTGACCATCGATCAGCCTGACGCATTGCGTCCCATGCTCGATGTGGTGCACGACGTGATCGCGGCCACCGGGGCCACGCGCTTCGAGCACCAACTTCCGGACGAGTGGCGGCTGGATGATTTGCTGCGCACGGGCACGGCAGACTGGGGCGTTGAAGTGGTGCCTTGCGACACCCACCATTTTTTGACCCAACGCGACGACCTCGCGACCCATTTCAAGGGCAAGAAGCAGTACTTGATGGAGTCGTTTTACCGGATGATGCGGAAGCGCCACGCCGTGTTGCTCGACGGCGCCGGACAGCCAGAAGGGGGGAAGTGGAATTACGACGCCAACAACCGGAAGAAGCTGCCCAAGGGCCATGTGCCGCCTCAGCCCAAGCTTTGGCCGCGCGACGTGGCGGGGTTGGTTGCCCAGCTCGAGGATGCCGGGGTCCAAACCGTGGGCCATGTGGATCCGACCGCCTTCGGATGGCCGGTGACCCGGGAGGAGAGTGTGGAGTTGTTGGGGGTGTTTGTCGACGAGTTGCTCCCGCTGTTTGGGGATTTTCAGGACGCGCTCACGGAGGACAGCTGGACGGTGTACCACAGCCGCTTGAGCTTCGCGATGAACGTCAAAATGCTGTCGCCGCGCGAAGTCATCGAGGCGGTGGAACGCAAGTGGCGGGAGGCGCCGTCCCATGCAAGCATCGAGCAAGTGGAAGGCTTCATCCGTCAAATCCTTGGGTGGCGAGAGTACATGCGGGGCGTCTATTGGGCCCACATGCCTGAATACGCAGAGAAGAATTTCTTCGAGCACGACCGTCCGCTGCCGGGGTGGTTTTGGACGGGAGAGACCGGCATGCGCTGCTTGCAGCACGCCATCACCCAAAGCTTGGACCACGCTTACGCCCACCACATCCAGCGCCTCATGGTGACCGGCAACTTCGCCTTGCTGGCCGGCATCGACCCCGACGAAGTCGACGGTTGGTATTTGGGGGTGTACATCGACGCCATCGAGTGGGTGGAGATCACCAACACGCGGGGCATGAGTCAGTTCGCCGACGGCGGCATTGTGGGCACCAAGCCTTACGTGTCTTCCGCGAACTACATGCACAAAATGGGCCCTCACTGCGCGGCGTGTCGGTACAACCGCCAGGGCAAAACCGAGGACGAGGCCTGCCCCTTCAACAGCCTCTATTGGCACTTCCACGCACGGAACCGACACCTGCTGGAGAAAAATCCACGCATTGGCATGGTGTACCGGACATGGGACAAGATGGACCCTGCCAAGCAGCAAGCCCTTCTCGACCGCGGGGACGCGGTCCTTCACAACCTTGAACAACTTTGACATGGCCACCCTTCATTGGTTCCGAAACGACCTTCGCCTCGACGACAACCCCGCCTTGCAGGAGGCCCTCCAAGGAGGTGAATTGGCGCTCGCGTATGTGATTGACCCCGCGTTTTGGCAGGAAGACCGGTGGGGCCACCGCAAAACCGGCCCCTTCCGCACCCGTTTCCTGTGGGAAAGCGTGGCCGATTTGCAACGCGCCATTGAAGATGTGGGCGGCTGCCTGCACATCTTGGAAGGTGCACCCCATGACGTGCTTCCAACCTTGATGTCCGATTTGGGATGCCAGGTCTTGACAGCACAGGCCGAGCACACCCCAGAGGAGCTTGACGCAGAGTTGGCGGTGGATCGCGCAGTCGCGTCGTTGGGCGGACATTGCCGCTGGGTGGAAGGTCTCACGTTGTACCACCTTGAGGACATCCCGATGTCCCTGGACGCGTTGCCTGACATCTTCACCCAATTCCGGAAAAAAGTGGAGAAAGGCAGCGAGGTTCGCATGCCTCATCCCGCCCCAGAATCCATGACGTGTTTGGAGGCAGACGACTTGGGGGAGTTGCCGGATTTGGCGTCGTTCCTCAAACGTCACGGCATGGCGCTTCCGGTGGACGACGCGCGCGCGGTGTTGCCATTCCGTGGGGGCGCAAGCGAGGCCCGCGCCAGGCTCAAGCATTACTTCTGGGACACCGAGAAACTGGCCGTGTACAAGAAGACCCGCAACGGGTTGGTGGGGGCGGACTACAGCAGCAAGTTCAGCCCGTGGCTGGCCAACGGATGCATCAGCCCCCGTCGAATCGCCAGCGAGGTGGCCCGTTTTGAGGACACTGTGGAAGCCAACGACAGCACATATTGGCTGGTCTTCGAGTTGATTTGGCGCGATTACTTCCGATTCGTAGCCATGAAATATGGGGCCAAAATCTTTCACAAGAAGGCCCTCAAGCCGGACAGCCCCAACCGCGGCACCCAACGTCACGCTTTCGAAGCGTGGAAGGAGGGACGCACGAAAGACTCCTTTGTGAATGCCAACATGCGGGAGTTGGCCCGCACGGGGTTCATGAGCAACCGGGGACGCCAAAACGTGGCGTCGTACCTCGTCCACGATTTGGGCATCGACTGGCGCCTTGGGGCATCGTGGTTCGAGCACCTTCTCCTGGACCACGACCCTGCGAGCAACACCGGCAACTGGATCTACGTCGCGGGCGTGGGCAACGACCCCCGTCCCAACCGGAAATTCAACACCCGGCGTCAGGCCGAGATGTACGACGGCGACGGCAAATACCAAACCCTCTGGAGCGGAGATGCTTTGGAACTTGACGTACGCTGATCCGGACCGCTGGGCCGAGGTCTACGCCATTTCCGGCAAACCGCTTCCCTGGTGGAAGAAGTCCGGGAGCCCCCGGTTTCGTCTGCGCGACGGTTCGGCCGAGTTGAAGGCCCTCGTCGACGAAACGGCCGACGTGAAGTGGGCCAACCTGCAACGCACCCAATCGGGTGCCATCTTGTATTTCCGGGTCCGCCTTGAGGTCTACGGTGTGCCTTGGAACCGAGGGGACATCCACGTGGAGTTGTCGGCTTGTGACCAAGACGGCACCTTGCATCTGCGCTCCAAGGACCAAAACGTGACGCTCGCATTCGCTCCAGGGCAACTCAAGGCTGTGCAAGCCTTTGTCCGCGATGCATTTGGGTCGGCTTGACCTCAAACCGTGTCCAACGTACACGCACAATTTGTTGATTGCGTGTATATTGCATCCTCGAAAGAATTTGGAAAATGAGCAAGACACGCACCCTGAATGAACTCCGTCAAACACGCGACGCCGTGTACACCCCGCCCATGTCTCACCAAGAAAAGATGGCCCAGCGGTTGGTGGGAGACATCTACGTGATCATGGACGAGGACGGAAACCCTGCGGTGGCGTGCGACGACGTGGCCTGCCTGATTCAGGCACGTCCTGAGTGGTCGGCCCAAGAGCTGTTCAGCCACTTTGACCAGCACGCTGAGCCCTTCGTGGCGGCGAACGGCGAGAAGGTGCACCACGTGCGGCGCAAGAAGCACCGCGTCTGAGCACCTTGCCAAACCGACCACAAAAAAGCCCCGACTCGAGAGAGCCGGGGCTTTTTGCATCCTGAGGAATCAGGATCAGTGGCTGGCGAGGTAGGCGGCCACGCCGTCGTTGGTGGCGCTCATGGCGTCCTTGCCTTTCTCCCAGTTGGCTGGGCAAACTTCGCCGTGGGTCTCGTTGTGGATCCACGCATCCAACACGCGGATGGCTTCGTCCACGTTCCGCCCGATGGGGAAGAAGTTCACGAGCTGGTGACGCACGATGCCTTCCTTGTCGATGAGGAACAAACCGCGGTACGCGATCATTTCGCCTTCAGCGGTCAAGTTGCCTTCCTCGTCGTAGTCGTATTCCCCGGCCAACACGTCGTAGTTGGTGGAGATGGTCTTGTTGGTGTCTGCGACGAGGGGGTACGTCACGCCTTCAATGCCGCCTTGGTCCTTGGCCACACGGAGGTAGGCCTGGTGGGTCTCCGCGGTGTCGGTGGACACACCCACGACCGCGCAGTTGCGCGCGTCAAATTCACCGAGCTTCTCCTGGAAGGCGTGAATTTCAGTGGGGCACACGAAGGTGAAGTCCTTGGGGTAGAAGAACAAGATCACGTACTTGTTGCCGAGGTACTGGTCAAGCGAGAAGCCGTCGACGATGTCCTTTCCATTGACAACTGCGGTTTCGCTGAAGTGGGGGGCCTTGCGGCCGACGAGAACTGCCATGGTTCTTGAGAATTTTTGGTTTGAATGATGTGGGGCAAAGGTAACAACGGCCTCCGGTGGGAGTTCAGCGAAGGACCGCCAAGAATTGTCACGGAAGTCACATTTCAGCGCCTCATCTTTGTGTCATGAAGAAGGGGGGCGACACCGACCGTTACATCAACCGAGAACTCAGTTGGCTGTCCTTCAACCACCGGGTGCTTCAGGAGGCGCAATCCGCCGACAATCCGCTGGTGGAACGCATGCGCTTCCTGGGCATCTTCTCCAACAACCTCGACGAGTTCTACCGGGTGCGCGTGGCGTATTTGCAACGCATGGCGTCCGTGGATGCCAAGGCGAAAACCACCCTGGGATTCTCGGTTGTGCGCACGTTGAAGGAAATTGAAGCCCAAATCACCCGGCTTCAAGGCGAGTTTGACGACACCTTCGTGGCCCTTCAGCATGAGTTGAGGCGCGAGGGCATCGCCATGGTGGACGAGGCCCACCTTGCGCCAGGAGATGCGGAATTTGTGGACGATTACTTCCGCAAGACGGTTCGCCCATCCTTGGTGCCCATCATGTTGGGACGGGGGGTGGAAATGCCAGAGTTGGTGGACGGGGAGGGGTACTTGGCCATCCGTCTCACCTCGGCCGAGGGCAAAAAGAAGTTGGCCTTGATCCAGCTGCCGAGCCACTTGCCCCGGTTCTTGACGCTGCCGGCCGACCAAGGTCTGAAGCGCGTCATGTTCCTGGACGACGTCATTCGAGAGGCCTTGCCCAGGATCTTCAAGTTGTTCGAGGCAGTGCACATCGAGGCGTTTGCCATCAAGGCGACCCGAGACGCGGCCATCGACATGGACGACGATTTGACCCGGTCGGTGATGGCCAAGATGGAGCGTGGTCTCAAGCGGCGGAGTTCGGGCGAGGTCGTCCGTTTCCTGTATGACCGTCAGATGCCCAAGGACATGCTCCAGGCCTTGCTTCGCAAGCTGGAATTGCAATCGGAAGCAAGCGTCATTCCCGGCGAGCGCTACCACAACCGCCGGGACTTGATGGGGTTCCCCGACTTCGGCCGGTCCGAGTTGGTGCACCCTGCCCAGAAGCCCTTGACCCATCCACGCTTGAAGGCCGCCACAAGCGTGATGAATGCCATCGACGAGGGCGACATCCTGTTGCACTACCCGTACCACAAGTTTGTGCATGTGGTGGATTTGTTGCGTGAAGCCGCCATCGACCCGAGCGTCCGAACCATTCAGATCAACCTGTACCGTGTCGCCAAGAACAGCTTGGTGATCAACGCGCTGGTGAACGCCGCCCGCAACGGAAAGCACGTGGAGGTCGTGGTGGAATTGGCGGCGCGCTTCGACGAACAACAGAACATCCGCATCAGCAACATGCTGAAGGAGGCAGGGGTGGTGGTCCGTTTTGGGATTCCCAAGTTGAAGGTGCACGCCAAGCTCATCCTCATCACCCGGAAACACCAAGGCCGCGTGCGACGTTACGCCCACATCGGTACAGGCAATTTCCACGAGAAGACGGCCGGGGTGTACGAGGACCTGAGCTTGCTGACCGCGCACTCGGACCTTACGAAAGAAGTGGCCAAGATTTTCGATTTTTTTGAAAGCAGCTTCGAGCGCAAGCAGTACAAGCTGTTGTTTGTGAGTCCCTTCACGAACCGCCGGCGGTTCATGAACCTCATCAACGAGGAGATGAAACGGGCGAAGGCGGGGAAAGAGGCGTGGATCCGGCTCAAGTTGAACAACCTGGTGGACACCGGGATGATTGACAAATTGTACAGGGCCTCGGCGGCTGGTGTCCGCATTCAACTCGTGGTGCGGGGCATTTGCGCGCTGAAAGCTGGGGTGCCCGGCCTGAGCGACAACATCGAGGTGAGGTCGGTCGTGGGACGCTACTTGGAGCACAGCAGGTTTGCGGTGTTCGCGGGCGGCGGAGACACCCAGGTGTACCTCAGCAGCGCCGATTGGATGACCAGGAACCTGGACCGCCGCGTGGAAGTCACCACGCCTGTGTTGGACCCTGGGTTGAAGAACCAACTCGTGGATTTGTTCGACCACCTTTGGCGCGACAACCAAAAGGCCAGACGTGTGACGGAGGACGGCGACAATCTCCCGGCTGGGGAGGTGGGGGGAGCGCCCTTTTTGGCCCAAGAGCGCCTGTACGCATACCACGCAGCTCAAGGATGAAGTGCGCCGCCATTGACATCGGGTCCAACGCGGTGAGGCTGCTGGTCTCGCGCGTGGAGGAAGTGGATGGCCGCCCACAAGCCCAAAAACTGGCCTACTACCGCGTCCCCATTCGACTTGGCGCCGACGTCTTCAGCACGGGTGCCGTGTCCGACAAGCGCTTGTCGGAGTTGACCAAGGCCATGAAGGCGTTTTGGCACTTGATGGACGTGCACGGCATCGACTGGTTCAGGGCATGCGCCACCAGCGCCATGCGTGAAGCCACCAACGTGAAAGACGTGGTGAAGCAAGTGAAGAAGCGTGCCAACGTGAACATCGAGGTCATCTCCGGAGATGAAGAGGCGGATTTGATTTTCTCCAACTTCAATGCGGCCGATTTTGACCAAGACAAGGATTACTTGTACATCGACGTGGGGGGAGGCAGCACGGAATTGACCTTGATCCGTCACGGCAAACGCATCAAAGGGAAGAGCTTCAAACTGGGAACGGTGCGCGCCCTTCAGCACCAAATCCCCGACGGGGAATGGGACGCCGTGAACGCGTACATCGGCGAAATCTCCGAGCCTGGACGGCCTCTCTACGCCATCGGGACGGGGGGCAACGCCAACCGGTTGCAACGCCTTGCCCTGTTGCCGAGGCACGACGCGGTGTCGCTGAAAAAGCTTCTCAAGCTGTCGGATGCGTTGGCTTCGGCCAGCCACAACGAGCGAATGTCTCGGTTCCACTTGAAGCCAGACCGCGCGGAAGTCATCGTGCCCGCTGCAGACATCTACACCCGGGTCATGCAATTGGCCCAAGCGACCCACATGCACGTGCCCAAGGTGGGGCTCAGCGACGGCATGGTGTTGGCCGTCTACAAAGCGTGGAAGGCCTCCGAAAAGGGGTGACCTTAGAGGTTCTTGGCCAAGAAGGCGTCGACCTCGTACACACGCTTGGGCTTCAGCACAATCTTGCCTTCGCTGTCCAACAAGAAGTACGTTGGCGTGGCCGTGATCTTGTAATCCTTGACGATGGGCGAGTCCCAGCCTTGCAGCTGGCTCACGTTGGGGTAGCTCATGCCGCGCTGTTCAATGACGCCGAC
This sequence comes from uncultured Flavobacteriales bacterium, assembly GCA_938084585.1. Classification (GTDB taxonomy): domain Bacteria; phylum Bacteroidota; class Bacteroidia; order Flavobacteriales_D; family Sanyastnellaceae; genus UBA11663. The sequence continues at coordinate 37,555 of CALKFF010000011.1, read as the reverse complement.
CCACGTGGAGCGCGCCTGGTCCAGGCTCACGCCAATGGCTTCGAAGCCCTGGCTCTTGTACTTCGCATGGACGGGAATCAACACGGGAATCTCCTGCTCACACTTGTGACACCACGAAGCCCAAAACATGACCAAGGTGTACTTGTTGGCTTTGGCCGTTTCCATGAGGTTCAACGAGCCGCCGTCCCATTTGTCCATGGTGAAGTTGGGCGGGGTCTTGCCCACCTGAAGGTTGATGATGCCTTGTGCACGCTGGCGAATGACGTCGCTCAAATCCGCGCCGCAATCTTCGTCGTAGATGTAGTTGTCGAGGATGTACTGGCAGATGTGCTCCTTGCCGGTGTTGTAGAATCCTTCAAGCATGGAGTACAACGCGCTTTCCAGGGTGACCGGGTTGGGCTCGAAGTGCGCCTTCACCAAGTCGATGCAGGCCAAGAACCCTGGGTCGTTGCCCTTGCTGTACGCCACCATGAACCCTTGGATGCGGTCGCTGATGGCCATGCTGCGCACCAAGCTGTTGTCCATGGGGTCCATGTCGTCGAAGTAGTTGCCCTGCGACTTGGGGTACTTGGGGTTGCGCCAGCCCAAAAACTTGGCGAGGTACGTGTCGGGGTACTGGCCCATCAACTCGTGTTGCTTGGCCACCAACTCCATTTCCTTGTCTTCAATCTGCTTCTCCACCTGAGCGCGGAACGGGCTGTCCTTGAGCTGCTTCCGGAGCGAACGGATTTGGTTGTTGTTGACGCGTGAGAAGTTTTGGTACGTGAACCAAGCCGCGTTTTCCTGGCTGCCTTCCGCCGTCTTGCTGCTGGTCAGTTGCTTGGAGCGGAACTTCAAGTTGACCTGCGGCTCGTCGGGGTTCATCACAAACTGGCAATTGTTCTTGGCGTTGTCGGTGGCCAACTGGTAAAACCCGCGGTGCACCTCCACCTGGCCAAAATCAAAGGCCTGGTTCTGGACCTTGGCGCTGTCCATCAAGGTCAGGTTGCGCCCCTCGGTTTCGTAGAGGTAAAGGACCGAGCCGTTGGCGGCAGGCACTGTGCCCTGAAGGCGCACCTTGCCGGTTTTGTCCCCGCGGTTCGCGTCGGTCACGCCGTCTTTCCATTTGGCAGAGACGGTGACGTCAGGCTGTTGAGAGGCGGCAGGCGCACTGGCTTTCGGCGTGCTTGAAGCAGGCGTTGAAGTTGCAGAAGAAGAGGTTCCTTCAGAGGCGTTTCCGCATCCGACCGCAAGTGTCGCGGCCATGCAAAGAGTCCAAATCATGGGATGTTTCATTGGTTGAAAATCAGCTTTCACGAATGTAACGCCGTTTGACGCATGGAAGGCCTCTGAGGTTTTAGGTTGTCACGTAACTTGTGTGAATGGAACGGTCGAAAGCCTTCACCTTGCTCGGATTGTCCGAGAACGCCACCTCAGACGACATCACGGACGCCCTGGACCAAGCGGTGTTCAAGGTCCGTGACCAATTCCTGCGGGGCGCGGTGATTCCCAAGTTGGCAGCCAGCCGCGTGGAGCGGTGTGTGTTGCTGAGTGACGTGGCCCAAACCCTCGGGGTCGCAGCCTTGGGGGCGCCTGTGGCGGTCCCCCAAACGTTGCCGCTTGCCGAGACGCTGGAAGGCGTGGTGCGCGGCCACGTGGAAAATGTGCGCCGGTGCCGAACGGCCATGGCGTCCACCCTCGACCCGGACAGCGTGGCCCAACTCGGCCACATGATGGCCAACCTTCAGTCGGAGTACATGAAGGCGTTCCTGCAGCACACCGAGCCCATGGTGAATGAAGACCATCACGAGGCGGTGCCTGCGCGTGAGGAAGCCGACTGGATGGCATTGTTGGCCGCAATTCGCGCGCATGAAGAAGGCCCCGGAGGTGGGGCCTTGCTTCAAGAGTTGGTGCGCAAAGAGCGCGCACGCATGGGCGCCATGGTCAGCTCCACTGCGCCAGCGCCGCATTGAATGTGGCGGATGGCCGCATGACGGATTCGCATTTCGCCGCGTTGGGTCGGTAGTAGCCTCCCAACTCCACCGCCTGCCCTTGCACGGCGATGAGTTCCTCGACGATGTTGGACTCCTCGGTGCGGAGGGTTTCCGCCAACGGCGTGAATTCTTCAGCCAAGGTGGCGTCTTCCGTTTGGGCGGCCAACGCTTCAGCCCAGAACAAGCACAGGTAGAAGTGCGAACCGCGGTTGTCGATGCCACCCAAGCGACGGGTCGGGCTCTTGTCTTCGTCCAAGAAACGCGTCGTTGCGTCGTCCAGGCACTTCGCCATCAAGGCCGCACGTGCGTTGCCGCTTGACGTGGCAATGTGCTCCAGGCTCGGCGCCAAGGCCATGAATTCACCCAAGCTGTCCCAGCGCAGGTAGTTGTCTTCCACCAGCTGTTGGACGTGCTTGGGGGCGGACCCCCCGGCTCCGGTTTCAAACAACCCTCCGCCGTTCATCAGGGGCACGATGCTCAACATTTTGGCCGACGTGCCGACCTCGAGGATGGGGAACAAGTCGGTGAGGTAGTCCCGCAACACATTGCCTGTGACGGAAATGGTGTTCTCGCCACGCGCGATGCGCTCCAGAGAGAATTGGGTGGCGTCGGCGGGCGACAGCACCTGCAGGTCGAGTCCGTCGGTGTCGTGGTGAGGCAAATACGCCTCCACCTTGGCGATGAGTTGGGCGTCGTGGGCGCGGTTGGCGTCGAGCCAGAACACCGCAGGGTCGCCTGTGGCGCGAGCACGGGACACCGCAAGTTTCACCCAATTTTGAATGGGCGCGTCCTTGACCTGGCACATGCGGAACACGTCGCCCGCTTGCACGCTTTGGGACATGAGCACCTGGCCAGTGGCGTCGGTCACTTCCACCGTGCCGGCTTGGGCGATCTGGAACGTCTTGTCGTGAGAACCGTATTCCTCCGCCTTTTGGGCCATCAACCCCACGTTGGGCACCGTGCCCATGACCGCAGGGTCGAGGGCGCCGTGGCGCTTGCAGAAGTCGATGGTCGCCTGGTACACCCCGGCGTAAGAGCGATCGGGGATGATGGCCACCGCGTCTTGGGTTTCGCCTTGCGCGTTCCACATCTTGCCGCCTTCGCGAATCATGGCCGGCATGGAGGCGTCGATGATGACGTCAGATGGCACGTGCAAGTTGGTGATGCCTTTGTCGGAATTGACCATGGCCAAAGGCGGACGCGAAGCAAGCGTCTCGGCCAGGGTGGCTTCAATCGCGGTCCGGGCTGCATCAGGCATGCCGGGCAACTTGGCCATCAAATCGCCAAGGCCGTTGTTGAAGTTGACCCCAGCGGCCTCCAAGGTGTCGCCATGTTGGTCGAGCACAGGCTTGAAAAAGGTGCGCACGGCGGCCCCAAACAAAATGGGGTCGGACACCTTCATCATGGTGGCCTTCATGTGCAACGAGTACAGCGTGCCGTCGGCCTGAATGCGGTCGATCTCGTCGGTCAAGAACGCTTCAAGCTTGGCCATGGACATGGCGGCGCAGTCAACGATTTCGCCTTCCTGCAGCGCCAGACCTCCTTTCAAGACGGTCCGGGTGCCGTCTTCAGCGACGTGCACGATGTCGGCTGTCGTTGCGGCAGGCAGGGTGACGCTCTGTTCTGAGCCAAAGAAATCGCCCTCCGACATGCTGGCCACGCGGGCCTTGCTGTCCGACGCCCAGGCGCCCATGCGGTGCGGGTGCTTCTTGGCGTACGCCTTGACGGCTTTGGGGGCGCGGCGGTCGCTGTTGCCTTCGCGCAACACAGGGTTCACGGCAGAGCCTTTCACCTTGTCGTAGCGCGCCTTGACGTCCTTCTCTTCGGCAGTGCTCGCGTTGTCGGGGTAGTCCGGCAAGGCGTATCCCAAGGTTTGGAGCTCGACGATGGCGGCTTTCAGCTGCGGAATGGAGGCGCTGATGTTGGGGAGCTTGACGATGTTCGCCTCGGGCGTCTTGGCCAATTGGCCGAGCTCGGCGAGGGCGTCGTGGGTCTTTTGGTCTTCTGGGAGGACATCCGAGAACACAGCCAAAATCCGGCCGCTCAACGAGATGTCACGGGTCTCCACTTCCACGCCCGCCTTGCCGGCGAAGGCTTGGACGATGGGGAGAAAGCTGTAGGTCGCCAACGCGGGCGCCTCGTCCGTAAGGGTGTACAGAATTTTTGACATGCGGCGGCAAATGTCGGAAATCCGAGCCGTCCATGCCAGTTCAGCCTTGAACTCCCTCCAAGACCCTTTCCATCCAAGCGCATGGCAAGTCCTTGTCCGGTCCGGCAAGGCGGTGTTCCAGCACGTGGTGTCCGTGGCGTTGAAGCAGAGGAAGGAGGTGCAAGCTGGCTTGGCTTTGGAGCCGAACCAGGCCTTGCTCGCGCGCGTCGCGTTCCACAGCCTGAAGGAGCCTGAGGCCCACCCCCTGACGTTGGCACGTGGGTGCCACGTAAAGGTGATCGAGCCACGCCGTCGCCCCTGTTTGCGCAACCCAGCTCGCCAAACCCACCAAGGTTCCTTGGGCGTCGCGCGCCGCGACGGTGTGTTGGTCCACCAGCCTTCGAGTCCAATCGGCGCGGTCGATGTCGGCCCACTTGGCGCGTTGGGCGGGCGTGTATTGGCTGTTGGGGCCTTCCAAGATGCTGTCTCGACAGAGGTCGACGGCGCGCTCCACTTCCTCGCGTTTCAGGGCCCCCAGCTTCAATTCATTCACGGCCCAAGGCGACGATGGGGTCCAAGCGCGCCGCCAAACGGGCCGGGTAGTAGCCTGAGACGAGGCTTGTCAGCAAGCACAACACGACGCCCACGGTGACCCAGCCCCACGGCACAACAAACGGCGTTTCGAAGTACCCCGCAATGAGGTTGCCGGTCAACAAGCCCAGGGCGATGCCCAAGACCCCGCCCAATTGCCCAATGACCATGACCTCCACCAAAAACTGGGTGCGGATGGCCGCGCTCGAAGCGCCCAGGCTTTTTCGGGTGCCGATTTCGCGGGTGCGTTCGCTGACAGACACGAGCATGATGTTCATCAAGCCGATGCCCGCGCCAAACAGGGTGATGAGCCCGATGAACACCGCGGCCAACGTGATGCCGTCTGTGGCTTCCAGCAGGGTGTCCACGAGTTGGTTGCTTTGCCGCACCCTGAACGAGTTGGGTTCTCCCGGTGCGTCCCCGCGCACCACCCGCATGAGGCCGGTGGCCACGTCCACGGCAGCGGGCATGTCCTCGGCCTTCTCCACGGTGCAGGTGAGGTTGTAACTCCGCCCTTCGTCGGAGTATTGGCGGCGCACACAAGGGATGGGCATCAGGATTTGGTTGTCTAGGGACATGCCAAACGACGTCCCCCGAGCCTCCAAGACCCCAATGACGTTGTAGCGTTGCGCACCCACCAACACGTGTTGGCCCACCGGGTCTTCCCACGCTTCGAAGAGACGAGACACGATGGACTGGCCGACCATAACCACCGAGGCGCCCGTGGTGATTTCGTGGTCTGTGAAGTTTCGGCCCTTCGAGACGCCCAAGCCGCTGACGCCCAAGTAGAGGTCGTCCACGCCTTGAACGCTCACGTTGGGGTCGGTGCGTTCGCTGCCTCGGGTGACGGTGGCCATGCCGGTGCCGTAGACCGAGGTGGCGACTTCAAAAGACCCGCTGGCCTCCTCCTTGAATTGCACGGCCTCCCTGAAGTTGATGGGGCTGCTGGGCAAGACGCGTTTGCCGCCAAACATGCCGCCACTGCGCATCTGGTCGATGGAGAAACTCTGGGTGCCCAGCGCGGAAAATTCTTGACGCACGTTGGCCTTGAGGGACTCTGTGGCGGTGACCATGGCGATGAGGGCCATGATGCCAATGCCAATGATGCCCACCGTCAAGGAGGTGCGCAGCACTTGCCCTCGGATGGAGCGCAACGCCACGTGCACCATGTCCCGCCACAACGTCGAATTCGAAGCCATCGCGGTCAAGTTACTTCACGAAGGAAGCCCTGGCAGGTCAGTACGACAACAGGTGGCCAGGTCCAGCGCTCATCTTCTTCAGAGGCGGCGCAAACTTGGTCAGCGTGATGCCGTCCACAGCCGATTCGTATTCCTCCATGGTCGGCGTCCGGCCCAAGATGGCCGAAAGGACCACCACAGGCGTGGAGGCCAAGAGGGACTCGCCCTTCTTGCGCTCGGAGTCTTTCACCACACGGCCTTGGAACAAACGCGTCGAGGTCGCCAAGACGGTGTCGCCTTTGGCGGCCTTCTCCTGGTTGCCCATGCAGAGGTTGCAGCCGGGGCGTTCCAAGTACATCATGTTGTCGTACTCGGTGCGCGCTGAGGTTTTGGGGGCGTCGTCGTCGAACTCGAATCCGGAGTACTTCTGGAGCACGTCCCAGTCGCCTTCTTCTTTCAACTCGTCGATGATGTTGTAGGTCGGCGCGGTCACCACGAGAGGGGCCTTGAAGGTCACTTCGCCTTGCTGCTTTTCGAGGTTTTTCAACATGCGCGCGACGATCTTCAAATCGCCTTTGTGCACCATGCAAGAGCCCACAAACCCGAGGTCGACCTCCTTTTCGCCGCCGTAGAACGAGAGCGGGCGGATGGTGTCGTGGGTGTAGCGCTTGGAGACGTCTTCGTTGTGGACGTCGGGGTCCGCAATCATGGGCTGGCTGATGATGTCCAAGTCCACCTCAAATTCCGCGTGGTACTTCGCGTTGTCGTCAGGCATGAGGGGTGGCTTCTTGCCAGAACGAATTTCCTCAATGCGCTTGTTGGCGCGGTCGATCAGGCCTTGAAGGACTTGCGGCTCGTTGTCCATGCCCTTGTCGATCATGATTTGGATGCGGCCTTTCGCAATTTCCAACGACTCGATCAACGTCTCAGGCTCGGAGATGCAAATCGACGCCTTGGCCTTCATTTCTGCCGTCCAGTCCGTGAACGTGAATGCCTGGTCTGACGGCAAGGTGCCGATGTGGACCTCGATGACGCGGCCTTGGAACACGTTCTCGCCGCCGAAATGCTGGAGCATTTGGGCTTGGGTGGCGTGAACGACGTCGCGGAAGTCCATGTGGTCCTTCATCTCGCCTTTGAACGTCACCTTGACCGATTCGGGAATCGGCATCGACGCCTCGCCGGTGGCCAACGCCAACGCCACCGTGCCGGAGTCTGCGCCAAACGCCACGCCCTTGGACATGCGCGTGTGCGAGTCGCCGCCGATGATGATGGCCCAGTCGTCCACCGTCAAGTCGTTCAAGACCTTGTGAATGACGTCGGTCATGGCGTGGTACTCTCCCTTGGGGTCGCGGCCGGTGATGAGCCCAAAGTCGTTCATGAAACGCATCAGCCGCGGGATGTTCTCCTGGGCCTTCAAATCCCAAACCGACGCCGTGTGGCAACCGGATTGGTAGGCCCCGTCCACGATGGGGGAGATGGTCGTGGCGGCCATCATTTCCAACTCCTGGGAAGTCATCAACCCTGTGGTGTCCTGGGAACCGACAATGTTGACTTCAGCCCGCACGTACGAGCCGGCGTGGAGCGGTTGACCAGAAGTGCCCACCGCGTTCTTGTTGAAGATCTTCTCCACGGCGGTGAACCCTTGGCCCTCGTGGCTGATCTCCTTGGACGTGGCGAACACCGGCGGCACGTCGATGCCAAGGACCTTCGCTGCGAAGGTTTGGAGCTTTTTGCCAAACACAATCGCGTACGACCCGCCTGCACGCATGAATTCCATTTTCTGCGGCGTGAGCGAGGACGAAATGTCGATCAACTCTTGGCCGTCCTTGTAAAGCTTTTTGGTCTTGGTGTTGATGGTCAACACCGTGCCGGTCTCCACAGAGTAGGCCTGCTCCAAGACGGGTTCCCCCTCGGCGTCCATGACGACGTTTCCGTCGGCGTCGGTCTTTTTGACCCAGTTCTTCAAGTCCACCCCAATGCCGCCAGTCACGCCCACAGTGGTCAAGAAAATGGGGGAGATGCCGTTGGTGCCGGCCACCACAGGGGCAATGTTGATGAAGGGCACGTACGGGCTGGCCTGCTTGCCGATCCACAGGGCGACGTTGTTCACCCCAGACATCCGAGACGATCCCACACCCATGGTGCCTTTTTCGGCCACAAGCATAACGCGCTTGCCTGGGTGTTGCTTTTGGAGTTCCAGCAATTCTTGCTGACGCTCGCTGTCGTGTTCGAACATGGACTTGCCGTGCAACTCGCGGTCGGAGCGAGAGTGCGCGTCGGACCCCGGAGACAACAAGTCGGTGGAGATGTCGCCGACCCCGGCGATGTAGGTCACCACGTCGATCGTTTCTTCCACGTCGGGCAGCTTGGTGAAGAACTCCGCCTGGGCGTAGCTCTCGATGATGCTCGTGGCCACGGCGTTGCCCGCCTTGTGGGCCGCTTCGAGCCGCTCTGTGTCTGCTTCGTAGAGGAACACCTGTGTTTTCAGGACGTCGCCAGCTTCAGCTGCGATGTCGGCATTTTCTCCCAAGGCCAAATCCAAAAGCACCTCCACGGATGGGCCCCCTTTCATGTGCGAGAGCTGCTCAAACGCTGCGGTGCGGGTGATTTCCGCCACTTCCACATCCCCGAGCACGATGGACTTCAAGAACTGCGCCTTGACGCCGGCCGCACTGGTGGTGCCGGGCAGGACGTTGTACACGAAAAAATGAAGCGACGCCTCCCGCTCCGGGTGGTTGGGATCCTTGATATGGTCAATGACCTCGGACAACAACGCCGTGTCGTCGATGGGTTTGGCATGGAGGCCTTCGCCCTTTCGGTCTTCAATCTCTTGGAGATATGCTGAATACAAGCTCATCGTAAAGTCGGTTTTCGGAGAGCGAAAGTACGAAAAGCCAAACACACCTCGAGGGACCCCAAGCGCCGCCCAGGCCTCAGATTTCGCCACCTTTGCAGGGTGAAAATCCCTGGGGTGATTCGATGGGGCGTGCCCGGCGTCGAGATGTGGTTGCTGCCAGCCAAGGCGGTGTGGTGGCCTGCAGAGTCGATGCTCGTGGTCAGCGACCTGCACTTGGCCAAGGCAGAGCACTTTCGTTCCCAGGGACTTGCGGTGCCTCCGACCGTCGATTTTCAAACGCTGTCCGTGTTGACTTCGGCCATGAAAGCGTGCCGACCCAAGACGTTGGTGCTGCTTGGGGATTTGTTTCACTCGTCGCCCAACCGGGCGTGGGAAGATTTTGAGGCGTGGCTTCAAGAGGAGAAAGCGGCCGGGTTGGACACGTGCATCTTGGTTCGAGGCAACCACGACCGAGCCCACGATGTGGTTTACGAGGCGATGGGGTTGGAGGTGGTGGACATGTGGGAAAAGCAGGGCGTTGTGCTCACGCACGAACCCGACGACGACATCCCCAAGGGCACCCGATTTCACCTGTGTGGCCACGTCCATCCCGCCGCCGTGATGCGCGGTGTCGGACGGCAGTCCGAGCGGGTGCCGTGTTATGCCCAGTCGTCGACGGGGTGCGAAGCGGGGTACAGGTTGACGCTGCCGGCGTTTGGCGCCTTCACCGGCATGCGCGCCGTGGAGCCCAAGCGCGGGGAAGAAGTGTACTTGGTCACTGAACGCGAGGTCATCGGCCCTGTGAGGTCGATGCCTTCACGAAAGGGCTTCAGTCGACGAGGTCGAAGGTGAGGGTGCCCGTGACAGGCAGGACGGTGTTGCCCTGACGCGCACTCAGCTCGTTGATGGTCATGGTGTGCATGTCGGCACCGACCATCACATTCACGCTCGCCCCATCCATGGTCCAAGGGGTCGTGGAATTCGGGGAGTTGACTTGTTGGATCGTGAAATTCTCGTCGTTGGCGAGGAACGACAGGAACGCGCTGGTGCCGCCCAATTCGGTGGTCAGCATCAGCACGACATCCCTGGGCTCCTCACGGGCCACGATGGCCTCCTCTTGGCGGAGGTCCGCCACGATGTGGTAACGGAATTGGGTCGAGTCCAAGGCTTCCACTTCCGCCATGCGAAGGTTCAACTCACGTCCGCCCCAGTTGAGGTTTCCGCATTCGCAATCGAACGTCTCCCCCTCGTAAGGGTCGTAACGCGTGCAGCCCAGCGCAAGCACAGACATGGTGGCTGCCAAGAAGGACATGTGGGTGAAGGACAAACGCATGTGCAAGTATACCATCAAATCCCGCTCAACGCCCAGGTTTTGGTGCATTCCAAGGGTAGAGCAGGTGGGGTTCTGCCCGCTTGAAGAACGCCGCCTGGTCCACGGCCCACGCTTCGGTCAGTGGGTCCAAAGGGCGCTGGTTTTCCAAGGCCAACCTCACCTCGTCCGTGCCCGCCAACTTGTCGAAGAACGAGGGCGACACGATGAACCCGTCCAGCGACCGTTGGTGCATGGTGCGCCACATGTCGGCCCACGTCCACAGGGGCGCAAGCGTGAATCCGGGCAAGCCGTTCTTAGACCGGGAGCGCCACGACTGGGACATTCCGGTCAAACGCTGTCCCGAGCAGGGGGTGTTCTCGTGTTTCGGGTGGGGGGCGGCGCCTGGGGTCGGCACCGGCGTGAACCGGTACGAGCCCCACGGACAATTGGGGTGCCCAAGCAACTCGAAGGGCGTCGACGTGCCCCGTCCCACGCTGACGTCGGTGGGTTCAAACAGGCACAAGCTGGGGTAGAGGTCGATGGACGCCGCCGTGGGCAAGTTGGGGCTGGGCGGAATGGGGAGTATGTAGTCCATGCCATGCTCCCACCCTTGACAAGCCACCACCGTCGGCTTCCAGCCGGCTGGTGTCGGGAACCAAGATTCTGCCACCGCCATGTTGGCCAACTCCCCCAAGGTCAAGCCATGGACCATGGGCGTGGGGATCCAGCCCACAAACGACTTGAAGTCCGGGTCCAGCATGGGGCCTGCCATGTGGTGGCCGTGCGGGTTGGGGCGGTCCAACACCAGCACGTCGACCTCGGCTTCTGCGCAGGCTTCCATGACGAGCATGAGTGTGCTCACGTATGTGTAAAACCGCGCCCCCACATCTTGGATGTCGAAGACGACCACGTCGATGCCGTTCAGCTGGGACGGTTGCGGCTTGCGGTTGGACCCATGCAGGCTGAAAATGTCGAGGCCTGTGGTGGAGTCTGTCCCGTCTTCGATGTGTGCGCCGTTGGCTGCGTCGCCCCGAAAGCCGTGCTCAGGCGCAAAGACATGTTTCACCTCCACCCCGAGCGACAGCAAGGTGTCCACAAGGTGGGTGCCTTCAGGTCCGCCGACCATGCTGGTGTGGTTGGCCACCACAGCGACGGCGCGGTCCTCCAGCAGGGGGGTGTAGTCGGCGGTCCGGGCGTGGCCCAAGGTTTGGGCTTGGGCAGAGAGGCACCAACCCAAAAGCGCCCACACCAACCCCAATTCTTGCATGAGTTTGAGGATGCGCTTGGCGACGGTGGCATCGGTCTTGGCGCTGGCGATGTGGTGAATCATTCCGCGTCGTTTTCCTGGAAGCATGGCGTCAAATCGTTTCAAAAATTCAGGGTCGTCGTCGAGCATGTCTTGCAAATCGTCTGGGATCGGCATGCCGTATTTGCTCGTGTCCACGGCCAAATCCACGTGCACCCAGCCGCCGAATGTGGTCTGGGCGGCCTTGATCTTGGCCTTGGACACCGCCACGAACCACCGGCCATCGCCCGTCGGCAACAGGCCGCAATGCCAGGTCACGGCGTCGTTCACGGTGATGACGTAGCGTCCGTCGCCAGCCTCGCGCACGGCGTCCACGTGCTCGGCAGGGATGGCGAGGAAATGCCACGCAGCGTCGACGTCAAAGTGTTCAATTTGGGCGGAGAAACTCCAAGTGGGGGGCTGGCTCATGACATGCGCAAAGTTCGTGAGGGGCGGATGCGAGCGCTCCAGAGCGCGGGCAGGAGCATGGCCACCACGCACAGCCCAAAGGCCACCAATTCCATGCCTGCGATGCGTGGTGCATCGAGCAAGACGGGGACGGCGTCCACGTAATAGGCCTCGGGGTCGAGGGGCACGCATTGCCATGTCGATTGAATGGCCACGAGGGTCAGGGCGAGGACGTTGCCCACTGCAAACCCCTGCCCGAGGATGCGTGTGGCGTGCCACATGAACGTCCTGACCACGGCTTGGTCTGTCATGCCCAGCGCTTTCCAAACGCCCACCTGCGATCGCCGCTCCAACATGATGATGAGCAAGGCGCTGGTCATGTTGACGATGGAAATGAGGACCATGAGGCCCACGATGACCTCCACGTTGAGGTCCAGCATACGCAGCCAGCTGAACATCTCGGGGTGCTGCTGGTCCACGCGGGTGGCCGACCAGTCGTAGGGGATGGTCCGAAACAAGGACTCCTGCACTTCAGGAACGTCTGCAAGCGAGGTCGTCCACACGTCGTACCCGTCGGCCACCTTTCGGTGAGACCCTGAGGACACGGACGTTTGCCATTGGCCCTCGGCCCACCAAAGCCGGGCCGTGTCGGCCAGCGCTCCTGTTCCTGCAATCCAAACGTGGGTGTCCTGGCGAGACACGTCTTGAAGCGGAAGGGAGCGACGTCCATGGCTGGATTCGGCCCAACGCCCTCGCCAGCCCAGCCCCCGCGGGTCCCGACCAAAGACTTGCCCAACGGCACGGGATGGTTGTCCAGCGTCGTCGTCGGAGAACACGATTTGGGCTTCGGCGCCGCGCGCCGCGGCGTCCTGCATCAGGGCGGCGGGAATCCACACTTGCCGTTGGTCGAATTCCTGAAGGCCAGTTTGGTAGACGCCAGCCACCGTCATGGGGCGGGGGCGAATGTCTTCCTGGCCCAAGATCAGGTACAACGTGACCTTGTCGCCCGTGTCCACGTCGAAAGCGCGTGCCAAAGGCTCCCCAATCAACACATCTCGTGGACCCTGGGCGGTCTCCTTGGGCGTGCGGCCACGAAGCAATCCGCCTTCGATGCGGTCCAGCACCGAGGTGCTGTCGACCCCTCGGACGATCACACCTTGCAGAGCGTGCGGAGATTCAAGGATGCCCGCCCGCTCGTGGCGCAAGGCGACTTGGGCCACCCCAGGAAGTTGGCGAAGGCTGTCGAGCATGCCAGGTGACCACACCAGGCCGTCGGCCGAAGGGTCGCTCGGCGCCACTTGGATGTGGCTGTCGAACCCCACCACCAGTTGCTTGACCTCATGCTGGAATCCTTGCACAATGGCCGAAGCCAAAATCATGAGCGCCACCCCCAACGCCACCCCGGCTGTGGCAATGCGGACCACCGGCCTGGCGCTCAGGTGGCGGTTGCTGCGGGCCATGCGTTTGGCCAAGATTCTTTCCACGCTCACAACCTGAAAGGTAAGGGCCTGGAGGGGCGGTCTGCATGGGGGTGCACGCTACTTTTGGACGCATGAACGTGCATGACAACATCCTGGGCACCATTGGCAACACGCCGATGATTCGGCTGAACAAGGTGACGGCGGATTTTCCCTGCCCCGTGTGGGCCAAGGTGGAGTACTTCAACCCCGGACACAGCGTCAAAGACCGGATGGCGCTGTCCATGATTGAGGCCGCCGAGGAGAGTGGCAAGTTGAAGCCCGGCGGCACCATCATCGAGTGCACGTCAGGCAACACCGGCATGGGGCTGGCCTTGGCCTGCATTGTGAAAGGGTACAAGTTGATTTGCACCACTAACGACAAGCAGAGCAAGGAGAAGGTCGATGTGTTGAGGGCGATGGGGGCAGAGGTGCACGTGTGCCCCACCGCGGTGGCGCCTGACCACCCGGACAGCTACTACAGCGTGGCGGAGCGTCTGCACGCGGAAATCCCCAACAGCGTGTGGTGCAACCAATACGACAACTTGGCGAACCGCGCGGCCCATTACCGCACCACAGGGCCGGAGATTTGGAAGCAGACCGACGGCAAAGTGACCCACTTCATCGTCGGTGTGGGGACGGGCGGCACCATCAGCGGCACCGCCAAGTACCTCAAAGAGCAAAACCCGGACATCCAGATTTGGGGCATCGACTCGTACGGCTCCGTGTTCAAGAAATACCACGAAACCGGCGAGTTCGACGAAGCTGAAATCTACCCGTACATCACCGAGGGCATTGGGGAAGACATCTTGCCCAAGAACGTGGACTTCTCCTTGATCGACCACTTCGAAAAGGTCACCGACGAGGACGGCGCCCACGCCGCACGGGAATTGGCCAAGCAGGAAGGCCTCTTGCTCGGGTACAGCTGCGGCAGCGCCTTCCAAGGGCTGCGCCAATTGAAAGACCAATTGAAGCCCACGGACGTGCCTGTCGTGTTGTTCCACGACCACGGCTCACGCTACACCGGCAAGGTGTACAACGACGATTGGATGCGCGCCCAAGGGTGGCTCAAGTGAGCCATTCAGGGGCTGTCAGTCCGCTGCGGACCTGAAATCCAAGTTGTGCCGGACGCCGACCAGCAAGGTGCGGTTGCGCTCCGCACGGCCGTCTCCTTTCCAGAGCGCTTGTTGCAGGTAGCCCAATTGCAGGGCGGTGCCGTTGGCGAGTTTGTGGTTCAACGCCACAGACAAGCGGTTTTGCTGGAGCAGGTTCTGCACAGGGTTGGTCAACGCACGAAGCCCCACAAACGCCTCTTCGTAGGCGGACAGTGACCACTCGGGATGGTTGGGCACGGGCCAGGTGATTTGCACGAAGTACCGGGCCCGATGTTGCCACGACGCCCCTGAAGGGCGGTCCATGTAGCGCTGTTCCAGCCGGTAACGGTGCATCCATTTGAAGGAACCGGTGACCGACTTGGTGATGAGCTGTTGCCAAATTCGGTGCTCGTCGAAGGCTTCGCCAATGGGTTGCTCTCCGTACGGGTAGCTCCTAATCCAACCGTACCCGGCGGTGGCGGTGTGCTGGTCGTCCCGGATCCAGTCGAGGCCCACCCGCAAGAGGGACTGTTGCCAATCTTGGCCCAGACCGGTGCGGCGGAATTGATACTCGGTGTGGAGCGCGAGCGATTCGTTCAATCGGTGGTTCCCGAAGGCCATGTACCACGTGTGTTGGTGGTCGGCCACCTCGCGGCTGGTGGAGTCTTGCTGGCCTTGTGCAGACAAGGCCACGAGGGTCGTCAGTGCGGCCCAAAGGAGGTGCTTCACAGAGAGGGTCATGCTTTCTTGAACGTGCGAACGGTGTTGGCGATGATGTCGATGCAAGCTTCGAGTTGGTCCGCGGTCATGACGAGGGGAGGGGCAAATCGGATGATGTTCCCGTGGGTGGGTTTGGCCAACAATCCGTTGTCCTTCAACGCCACGCACAAGTCCCAGGCGGTGCTGCTTTCCGGGGTGTCGTTGATCAACACGGCGTTCAGCAATCCGCGTCCACGCACCCCTTTGAGCAAGGGGCTCTCGTCGACCAAATCTTGCATGGCTTCGCGGAAGCGGGCCCCCAAGGTCCGGGCGTTCTGGGCGAGGCGTTCGTCTGCCACCACCGCGAGGGCTTCGGTCGCCACCACGCCCGCCACGGGATTGCCGCCGAAGGTGGAGCCGTGCTGGCCAGGGTGAATCACCCCCATCACGTCGTCGTCAGCGAGCACCGCAGAGACAGGATAAGCGCCTCCGCTGATCGCCTTGCCCAAGATCAGGAGGTCCGCCTTGACGTAGGTGTCTTGACGTTCGCACTTGGCCTCGCAGGAGCAATTGCCGCAGGTCGCGAGCAACGCGCCGGTGCGGGCGATGCCGGTTTGAACTTCGTCGGCCATGAACAACACGTTGGCCGCCTTGCACAGGGTGTGGGCGCGACGCATGTAATCGTCTGCAGGAACGTTCACCCCGGCTTCCCCTTGGATGGGTTCCACCAGGAATCCAGCCACGTGGGGGTCTTGGAGGGCGGCTTCGAGGGCGTCCACGTCGTTGTAAGGAATCACTTGAAAACCAGGGGTGTATGGGCCAAAGCCGCCCGTGCTGTCCGAGTCGGTCGAGAACGAGACGATAGTCGTGGTTCTGCCGTGGAAGTTCTCTGAGCACGTGACAATCTTGGCGGCGCCTGCGGGCACGCCTTTGACGTCGTAGGCCCACTTCCGTGCAATCTTGATGGCCGTTTCCACTGCCTCCGCGCCCGTGTTCATCGGGAGGACTTTGTCGTAGCCGAAGTATTCCGTGACGTACTTCTCGTACGGTCCGAGGATGCTGTTGTAGAAGGCGCGCGAGGTCAAGGTCAACTTGGCGGTTTGGTCCTGCATCGCCTTGACGATGCGCGGATGGCAATGCCCTTGGTTCACCGCGCTGTACGCGCTCAGGAAATCGAAGTACTGCTTGCCTTCCACGTCCCACACATGCACGCCTTCTCCACGGTCCAGCACCACGGGAAGTGGGTGGTAGTTGTGCGCGCCGTGCGCGTCTTCCAGGGCCATCAAATCGGCGGAGCTGAGCGGGGTGTTCGTGTTCATGCCACGAAAATAGGGTGCGCTTTGGGCTCGATGCATTGCGGGAGGAGACGGACACCGTACTTTTGCACCCCAAAAGCAAGACAACCAATCTTTTTACCCATGGCGACCAACCGCACATTCACCATGATCAAGCCCGACGCCACAGGCGCGGGCAACACTGGCAAAATCATCGACCGCATCATTGAGGCCGGCTTCACCATCAAAGCGATGAAGTGGACCCAACTCAGCATGGACGACGCTGCTGCCTTCTACGCCGTTCACAAGGAGCGTCCTTTCTTCGGTGAATTGACCGAGTACATGACGTCCGGCCCCATCGTGGCAGCCATCCTTGAAAAGGACAACGCCGTGGCCGACTTCCGCACCTTGATCGGGGCCACCAACCCTGCAGAAGCTGCCCCAGGCACCATCCGTGCCGACTTCGCGCAGAGCATTGCAGCCAACGCGGTGCACGGTTCTGACAGCGACGAAAACGCCGCCATTGAAGGCGCGTTCTACTTCAGCGAGCGCGAGCTCGCTTGAGCAGAATTCAAGTCAGACTTGACATGAAAAAAGCGGCCCACGGGTCGCTTTTTTTGTGCCCTTGCCGAGAGTGGGGTGCGTGCACTCAGTCGAAGAAGGTGTCGGCGAAGTTGAGCAAGTAGAGCTCCGATTCCGCCCGGGTCAGCGCGGTGTACAACCAGCGCAGCCACTCCAAGTCGACGCGCTCCTGGGTCATGTAGCCTTGGTCCACCACCACGGCTTGCCATTGTCCGCCCTGGCTTTTGTGGCAGGTCAGGGCGTAGGCGAATTTCACCTGCAGCGCTTGGTAGCAGGAGTCAGAGTTGGTGGCTTCATGGATTTTGGCCTTGCTGCCCAAATGGCTGTGGTCGGCCGCCACGGCGTCGTACAAGGCTCGTCGCTCGGCACGACCTTGGCTCGCTTGGTCGGACGTCAGCACGCTCAGGTTGATGTGGACTGAAAAAGCCGGGTATTCCGGTTGGTCGGCCAGCCGAACTTCAGCCTCCACAAACGGGGTGTCGTAGCGTTCAAAGCGTTTCTGGATGCGGTCGACAATCAAGGTGTCGCCGTTGGCGATGAGGTTGGTGGGAAGCTCTTCATGGTCTGCAAGCCAATGGTAGTTGTTCGCCACGACCATGAGCCGGTCGCCGGCGTTGAGCCCGTCCTCCTGCCAAAGCACCCTCGCCCGAATGTGTTGGTTGAATTGAACCGCCCGCTTGTTGGACCGGGTGATCACCACAATGTTGTCCTCCCCGTGCTTGGCGTGCAGGTCGACAAGCAGCTCTTCCAAATCTTGGCCGCCCACGCGCTGAAGGCCCGTGCCAAGCTCGAAGTGGGGCAGGGGCGCTGGCCCCTTGGGTTCCGCCATGCCCATGAGCATGCGGAGGTCATGGGCATTGCTGAGGATGGCGCTGTCGAGTTCTTGGCGAACGACGTCTTCCAGGGTGACCTCAGCCAGCGTCAGCCCAAAGTCCACCTTCAATGCATCTCCCTGCAGGGCAGGACTCAGCGAAGCCCCTACTGGAGGCAGCTGGGCGTCGTCCCCGATCAACATCAACCTGCAGCCCTGGCCAGAGTACACAAACTCCACGAGGTCGTCGAGCAGGCTCCGGTACTGAAAGCCGCCGGCCGGGAGCCCCGACGATTCGCCGATCATGGACGCTTCGTCCACCACAAACAGGGTGTCCGTTCGCTTGTTGGTCATCAGCCCATAGCCCGTGCCGCCGTCTGGCGTGCGCATGGGGCGGTAGATGTGCCGGTGGATGGTTGACGCGGGTTGGCCGGCATGCTTGGCCAAGACCTTCGCCGCCCGTCCCGTGGGGGCCAGGAGCACACAACGCTGACGCACCTCTCGCAACGTGCGGACCACAGCGCCCACCGAGGTGGTCTTTCCGGTGCCTGCGTAGCCCCGCAAGATGAGGGCGCACCGGGGTTTTTCAGAGACGATGAACCTCGACCACACGAAGGCAAACCGCGCTTGAGATGCCGTGGGTTCGAACGGCATTTGGCCCAGCAAGCGGGCCTCCAATTCAGAGGCTCTTCTGGTGTCCAAGGGGCGTGTCGAATCGTGGGGCATGGCTCGGCAGACGAAGGTAGGTGTGGAAGGGTTGCAGGGTGCGGTGCGTGTTGTAGTTTTGGCGACGCCAACCACGATTCGCCTTAATTGGAACACATGGACAAGTTCTTCAACGAAATCAACAAGTACGTCATCAGCATCCTCTTGTTCCTGGGAGGGTTTGGATTCCTCGCCAAGTACCTGAGTGGAGATGAATTGGAGAGCCAGCCCACGGCCATGTTGCTGGCCTCGTTGGCCATGATTTTGGTCGGGGTGTTGGCGATGCCGGTGGTGCTCGAGCGTTTGAACCAAACCATGTACCGCGTCCTGCTCTTGGTGGCTGGATTGTCCGCTGTGGGGTTGGCCTACTCGGTGTTCTACTCTGTGGACGAGGAGATCAGTTTCCAAGCCACGAAAAAGCGTGTGAACGCGACGACCATTCAGCGTTTGAAGGACATCCGTGCCGCGCAAGAGTCTCACCTCTCGGTCTACGGGACGTTCGCAGAAACCTTCGACAGCCTCATCCAATTTGTCCAAGAGCCTGTGGTTCCCGTGGAGTTCAACATGGGGTCGTTCCACGACACCTTGCCCGAGGCCAAAAGCCGCGAGGAAGGCTACGTGTTGACCCGCGACCAAATCGCCGAGGTGGCGGAAGGTGAAGGGCTCACCGAGCAAGGCTTGCTCGACCTCATCATGGAGGATGCCAGCCCCTACAAGGTCCGGGACACCCTGTTCACCACCTTCTACGCGGAGAACTTCGCCCCTGAGGTGCGGAAGGCCCAACGTTTGGCCCAGGTGAGCCTCGATTCGTTGCCGTTCAACCCCTACACGGGCGAGCGCTTTGTGATGAAGACCGGTGCGGTGGAGGTTGGTCGTGTATGGCAGCCCACCATCCTGGTCCAGGACCCCTCACCATTTGGCCGAGACAAGGTCAAAAAAGACACCCTGCGGTTCGGGTCGCTTTCTGAAGCGCACCGGGACGGCAACTGGCGCAACTGATCCGCGGATGGGGAAGTTGGCTTTGCTTTGGGATGGCGCATGGCTCAGGTGGGCCATGCCGCACGAGTCCCAGGCGAGGCAACGAGAAATTTCACGGGCGGACATGGTGCCCGAAGTGCTGACCGCCCTGCGCAACCAGGTGGGGGCGGGCTGCGACGTGGTGTGCGCCGAGTGGGGCGCTTCCACGACATTGGTCCCCACTGAATTGAACGATGGCCAGCATCAAGATGTGCTGGTCGGTGCACATGCCAGGCAGCATGGCCCCACGTCCCAAGAGGGCGTCAGGGTGGAGGCGTTCAACCGGGGAGGCACCCGGTGCCACATGGTGACGTCCGGAGACCCCATGTGGTCCAACCACATTTCGAAGGTATTTCCGCAAGCCCAAGTCACGTCCATGGCCTCGGTCATGGCCCGCGAGGCCATCCGCCTGTCCCAGACTCAGCCCGAGGATGCTTGGGTGTTTCGGGTTCACATGGGCGACCAAGGAATGCACGCCGCGGCCGCAGCCGGTCAGGTGTTGCAATGGGAGCAACATGTGCAGGCCGGATGCACGTCAGAAGATGCGTTGTACGCGATGGTGAATGCGTGCCACCGGAGCGGTGCCGAGGTGAAGGACGCCTTGGTGGTTTGGTCTGGCGACGCCCAACGCACCCAAGGGTGGAGCCGGTTTTTGACGTTGAACGAAGCCCAACCTCAGGCTGCCGATGGCGGTTGGGGCGTGGTGTTGAACTTGATGCGCGGATGAGGATCACTGGAGGCGCCTGGCGCGGACGACGTGTCCCTGAATTGAAGGGCTTCAAGGGACGGCCCACGACTGACTTTGGCCGCGAGGGGCTGTTCAACTTGATGTCGTCACGGGTTGATTTCGACGGGGCCCACGTCCTGGATTTGTTCGCGGGGACCGGCATGGTGTCCTTGGAATTCCTGAGCCGTGGCGCGGCCTCCGTGACCGCGGTGGAACAAACACCCAAGGGGTGCCGTTTCGCCACAACCCAAGCTTCGAAGTTGGGCAGCGACGACTTGCATACGGTGTGTGCGGACGTGTGGGGATTCCTTTCCAAGCCGCTGACCCAGTTTGATTTCGTGTTCGCGGACCCGCCCTACGATTTGCCCAAGTTGACGGAGCTGCCTTTTGCAGTTCGGTCGGCAGGCATCTTGGCTTCAGGCGGGTGGTTTGTCCTGGAGCACGGCGAGCGCGTGGACCTTTCCCAAGAAGAGGGCCACGTTCTGACGAGGAAGTATGGCCACGTCCATTTCAGTTTGTTTACCTTCGATTGAATGCGACGCGCAGTATTTCCTGGATCCTTTGACCCCGTCACACGGGGCCACGAAAACGTGGTGCTCCGCGGGCTCAATTTGTTCGACGAGGTCATCGTGGCGGTGGGCCAGCACAGCACCAAAAAGGGCGCATTCCCTGTGGAAGAACGGCTTGCGATGTTGCGGGAAACGTTTACAGACCAGCCCAGGGTCAAGGTCATGTCCTACACAGGGTTGACCTCCGAGTTTTGCCACAAGGTGGGGGCCACGGTCCAACTGCGTGGGGTCCGCAACAGCACCGACTTCGATTACGAGAAGACCATTGCGCAGATGACCCGCCAAATGCACCCCGATTTGGACACCGTGGTCCTCTTGACCGACCCTGCCTTCACGGCGATCCACTCCACCGTGGTCAGGGAAGTGTTGAGTCACGGCGGAGACATTCGGCCATTTGTGCCTGAAGCTTTGGCAGCACGTTTCCCATGGAGTTCGGCCGGTTGATGCGTCGTTTCCTGGGGGTTGCGTGGTTGCTCTTCCAAGCGCACGTGATGGGCGCCTGGGGTCAAACCGACGTCGTCATCCGTTGGGTGGACGAGGCTGGAGAACCTGCGTGCCAAATGGATGACGCGGGACACACCCTTCACATCAGCACGTGGATGGACGGCGTGGCCCAACATGCGGTTCAGGAGGCCGATTTGGTGGTCGACGATTCCGGCCTCAGTGCCTGGGACGGGGCAGACCGTGGGGTCTACACGTTGGAGGCGTTGCCCTGGGCCTGGACCCTTGTCGTGGACGACGCGGAACCAAGAAGAAGGGACACGTTGACCCTGGTTTGGCCCTCCAGAAGGCCCTTGAAGTTGCGGGGCAACCCCGCTCCGTTGGTGTATCCAGAAGGGCATCCTGGCGCCAGGCTGGCGTCGTTCACCCGCGAATTGGAAGCGGCCCAAGACTCCTTGGACCTCGACCAACTTGTGGGGTTGGGGCTGGTCGGTGGAGGGGTGGAGCGCGCCCAATCGGCCTTGCGCAGCGCGTTGGACAGCGCCGCCTCTTGGCAGGCGGATCGACTCGGGTCTTTCGCACCACATTCGCTGTGGGGCGACCTCGCGCGCGCTCAGGTCTTGGAGTGGCGCATGGGGCTCGGGGCCTCTGCGTCAGACACCGCGTTTTCGGCAGGACACGCGACCTCCGACCCCAGGTCCTGGGCCCAAAAATTGGCTTCCCCAGGCTGGTGTTCAGCGTGGGAGTTGGAGCACGAAGCGTGGTGGACACCGTTGGAGGAACGGAGGGCACCATGGCGCAGTTGGGCGGCCACAGGCGAGGTGGACAGCCTCTGTCAGGCCTTGTCTTGGTCCTTGGATGAGGTGCATTTGGCCATGTGGTTGGGGCAATCTCAACCGTGGTCCCGATGGGCCGAGGCGTGGTGGGAAATCAGGTGGCGCGACCAATGTGAGGTCGCGGACATTCGGCGGTTGTCGGACCAAACCCAATCCCACCTGGCTTCAGCCCAATCGTGGGGCGACATGCGGTGGATGTTGCCCAATGGAGACTTGGAGCCTGCGTGGGCCGGAGACGGCAGTTGGAGCGTGTGGCTTGTCACCCGTGACGGTTCCAGTGCTGGGGACCGCGAGCTCGTCCTGCTCCGAAACTGGGCGACGAACGAGGCAGGGCCCGACGTTGCATGGGGGATCTTGTCTGTGGACGGCGACGAAGAAGGGTTGTACGCCACGTTGAAGAAGCGCGCCAACGTGCGTGAACAAGTGCGATGGGTGGGCCGCGACCCGGGGTGGTGGGACCGTTTGGACATCTTGGGCGTGCCGCAAGTTGTGGTCGTGCGACCGGATGGTCAAATTCAAACTCACCAGGCGCCCCTTCCTTCCGAGGGCCTTTTCACCGCAATGCGCCGCTGGCAAAAGCTGTCTGGGTCGCGCCGCCCGTGATCGACGTCAAAGCAACGTGTCCAGCACCTGTTGGATGCTCGAGAACGTGTTGTCCAGGGTGGTCTTGGGGAACGGCGGCTTCAACCACGTCACGTCGGTGATGCCCTCGATGGCTTGGGGTTCACCTGGGGTGGCGTCGCCGTTGTGGGTCATGGGGTACCAGAAGGTGGTTTTCAAATGCACCACGCCACCAGCCTCGTACGTGTGGAACGTGCAGAACGCCTCCCCCACGATGGTGAGGTCGGTGATGCCCGTTTCCTCTTCCACTTCCCGCACCGCGGCTTCTTCAAGACGCTCTCCAGGCTCCAGCTTGCCTTTGGGCAAGTCCCATTTTCCATTTCGCTGAATCCACAGCACGCGGCCTCCGTGATCTTTCACCACGCCGCCGGCCGCCGCCAATTCTGTGTACCCCGCGCAGAACGTCATCCAGGTGGATTCCACGTTGCTGCAAAACAGGGCGATGTCCTCCAATTCAGGGCCTTGCTTCAAGAGGGTGGGGAGGTCGCGAAGCATCTTCGCCGTGGGATCCACCAGGTGCAATCCAGGGTTGGTTTCAGACGGCGGGTTGGCCGTCTTTTGGGCTGACATCGGGCGAAATTTCACCCGCCTGTTCAGCATGAATACATCGTAGATTTGTCCCATGGATACTGCGTCCGACCAGCGCCGAAAGGTAGCGGAATTCCTCCTCCGCATCAAAGCGATTCAGCTGCGACCCAACGACCCCTTCACGTGGGCGAGCGGTCGTCTTTCACCGATTTACTGCGACAACCGCAAAATCTTGTCTCACCCCCCCGTGCGCACGTTCGTGCGCCAGCTTGCGAGCGAGCTGATTGAGGACCGCTACGGCAAGCCAGACGGCATCGCGGGGGTGGCCACCGGAGGCATCGCCCTTGGCGCGTTGGTGGCCCAAGAAATGGGGCTTCCTTTTTGCTACGTTCGAAGCTCGGCCAAGGCCCACGGCACCGGCCAACAGGTGGAAGGCGACTTGAGCGTGATGCGGAACGTGGTGGTCATTGAGGATTTGATTTCCACGGGAAAGAGCAGCCTCAACGCCGTCCAAGCGTTGCGCGAAGTGGACCTGGAGGTGAAGGGCCTGGTGGCCATTTTTTCCTACGGATTTGGCGACGCCGTGGCGCGGTTTGAAGATGCCAAGTGTCCCTTTGAGGTGCTGACGGACTACCCAACCATGTTGGCCCAGGCGCAGGCCGAGGGGTACATCACACAAGAACAAAACACGCTCCTTCAAGGGTGGTCTTCGGACCCAGTGGCTTGGAGCGACTCCAACCAACCGTCATGACCCGCATTGAATCACCTTTGGTGGCGCTGAACGCCGATTGCGCGACCGTCGCCCGCGACATCCAGCAGTGGGAGGGCTTCGGAGCCTTGCTTTCCGAAGGCCCTGTCACGGACTTCCAATGGGAAGGAGAATCCTGTTCGTTCAAAGTCACCGGCGGTGTGGGCATCCACTTGGATCGCACCTCGGACGGCTCTGCCACTGAAGGAACCGTTCTCACCTTGGCGACCAAGGCGCCCACGCCCGTGAAATTCACGTTGGACGTGGTGTTGACCCCCCACGGCGACGGGTGCACCTTCAAAGTCGGCTGCGATGCGGAGCTCAACCCCTTCACCAAAATGATGGTGGAGCCAGCCTTGAACGGGTTGTTTGGCAAGATGGCCGAGGCGCTTCAGTCTCGGTTCTGACCGGCGTCCTCGAAGCGCCACTTCACGTCGCCGGATTGAAGCCAGTCGTCCTGGCGCCCCTGGGCCCAGGTGAATTTCGCGCGCCCCTGCTCGTCCACGTCGGACAGCACCCCCTTTCTCGTTTGGTCGCCCACGTCGAAGTGGCGCTCCACACCCAGCCCAAACAAGTGGGTCTTGAACCCGCGCAACACGGAGGTCGGGTGCATGGGATGGGCCAACTGTTCCATGAGGTCTCGGGTCAAGCGTTGACCCACATCTGCGGGGTGCAGGGTGATGCCCCAGGCGTCGTGCAAGCTCGTGGCATGAAATGGGGACGCCAACCGCTCGGAGTTGACGTTCACCCCCAGGCCCACAACGGTGGCGGACCACGAGGCGCCGCGCCAGACGTTCTCGACCAACATGCCTGCGCACTTGCGGCTTGATCCTTCTTGCGTGAGGAGGATGTCGTTGGGCCACTTGATCTGCACCTTGGTCTTGGCGGCATGAGGCGGGCGCAAGCGCTCCAACGAAGCCCTGAAGGACAGGGCCACGGCCATGTTGAAGATGGGGGGCGTCCAGCCGGATTGCACCGGCAAAGCCAGGCTCATGCTGAGGTCTTCGCCTTGGTGGGTGCTCCACGTTTTGTGGCGTTGTCCTTGACCGGCGGTTTGGCCGTCTGCGGTGAACAGCGTGGGACCGCTCAGTCCGTGTTCCTTCAACCAAGACAAGGCCCACACGTTGGTGCTGGGCACAGAGGGTTGGTGAAGGTGGGTGAAGGTCACGGAAGGTCAGGGCTTTTGGCTTTCGTTGGCCAAGGGAAGCTCCTCAAAAGTAGTACCTTTGACAGGCTTGCTTGCGCATGAAATCAACTGCACCTCCTCCCACCGAAGCCTTGACCCAATGTGTGGTTCAAGGCCTCGACTCGCTCAAGGCCCAAGACATTGTTTCCTTGGATTTGCGTCCCCTGACCCACGCCATTGCCTCCACGTTTGTGGTGGCGTCGGCCACAAGCAGAACGCAGGTGGAGGCGCTGGCCAGGGAGGTGGAGCGCACAACAAGTGAGGTGTTGAATGAACGTCCGTGGGGGGTTCATGGTTTGAGAGGGGGAGAGTGGGTGATTTTGGACTACAGCGATGTGGTCGTTCACATCTTCCACAGCGAAGCCCGGTCGCACTACGCGCTGGAGGAACTGTGGGGCGATGCGCCTGCCGAGCACCACAACACAACGGATTGACAATGGACAACAAGAACACAACCCCTTCTGGCAAGGGTAAGAAGCAAGGCAACAAGCCTGGCCGCCAGATGAATTTCTACTGGGTGTATGCCATTGTTGCCATGTTCTTGCTCACGATGGTGATGGTGGGGGATTCCTCCACGCAGCGCCAGGTGCAATGGCCCGATTTCAAGGAAATGGCGGAGAAAGGCCAAATCACGCGTGTCAGCCACGACGGCGCACGCGCCAACCTCTATTTCACAGAAGCGGTCCGAGACAGTTTGACCGGCGGCAAGTCCGACCCTCAGCTGCTGCAGGCGCTGTACGCTGGCGCGGACGCGAGCATGAACATTCCGAAGGGGGAGGCGTACCAAACTGAATTGAAGGAACTGCAGGAAAGCCAAGGCTTTGACCTGCGTTACGAGCCCCCCAACGAATGGGGCGGCCAAATCCTCTCTTGGGTCATTTTCCTCGGCTTGATGGTCGTGGTGTGGATGTTCCTGATGCGTAGGCTGGGCGGCGGGCCCGCGGGTGGCGGACAAATCTTCAACATCGGCAAGTCCAAGGCCCAGGTCTTTGAAAACGGCGAGGGCACCAACGTGACGTTCAAGGACGTGGCGGGGGTGGACGGCGCCAAGGAGGAGCTGCACGAAATCGTGGACTTTCTGAAGAAGCCCGGCAAGTACACCGAGCTCGGGGCCAAGATTCCGAAAGGCGCGTTGCTTGTGGGCCCTCCGGGCACGGGCAAGACGTTGTTGGCGAAGGCCGTGGCCGGCGAGGCCCAAGTGCCGTTCTTCAGCCTGAGCGGCTCGGATTTCGTGGAGATGTTCGTCGGGGTGGGGGCGTCCCGCGTCCGCGACTTGTTCAAGCAAGCGAAGGAGAAGTCCCCGGCCATCATCTTCATCGACGAGATTGACGCAATTGGACGGGCCCGCGGAAAGAACGCAAGCTTCGGGTCCAACGACGAGCGCGAAAACACCCTGAACCAGCTCTTGACAGAGATGGACGGATTTGGCACCAACAGTGGGGTCATCATCATTGCGGCGACCAACCGTGCGGACATCCTGGACAGCGCGTTGATGCGTGCCGGGCGTTTCGACCGCCAGATCTACGTCGACATGCCCGACGTGGTGGAGCGCAAATCCATCTTCGAGGTGCACCTTCGCCCGATCAAGACGGACACGTCGGTGGACATCGAGTTCTTGTCCAAGCAAACGCCAGGCTTCAGCGGGGCGGACATCGCCAACGTCTGCAACGAGGCGGCCCTGTTCGCCGCCCGCAAAGACCGGAAGTTGGTGACCCACCAAGATTTCTTGGATGCGGTCGACCGCATTGTGGGAGGTCTGGAGAAGAAGTCCAAGATCATCAGCGAAGACGAGAAGAACACCATCGCCTTCCACGAGGCCGGGCACGCCGTGGTCAGCTGGTTGGTCGAGTTTGCCTCGCCGCTGGTGAAGGTGAGCATCGTGCCACGGGGCCAAAGTCTGGGTGCCGCGTGGTACCTCCCCGAGGAGCGCGCCATCACCACCACCGAGCAAATGCTCGACGAAATGTGCGCCACCCTGGGCGGACGTGCCGCCGAGGAGATCATGTTTGGCAAAATCTCCACAGGGGCGCTCAGCGACCTGGAGAAGGTGACGAAGCAGGCGTACGCCATGGTGAGCGTCTACGGCTTGAACGAGCGTGTGGGCAACCGCAGCTATTACGACAGCCGCGGCGAGAACAGCTTCACCAAACCGTACAGCGAGGAAACCGCCCGCATCATCGACGAAGAAGTAAGCGCTGTGATTGAACGGGCCTACGACCGGGCCAAAGAAATCTTGTCAAGCCACCGCGACAAGTTGGAGGCGCTCGCGGATTCCTTGCTCCAAAACGAGGTCATCTTCCGGGAAGACGTGGAGCGCATCTTGGGTGCGCGTCCCTTCGGAACAGACAAGCAGCTCGCGGCCCCCGTCGCGGAGGCTGCCGGGGAGGCTGCCCCTGACGTTGCGCCAGAGGCCGACGCCCCGGAAGCGGGGCCTGCGGAAGACCCTGCTGCATGAAGGGATGGGTGCTTGCCATGCACTGCCACGACGCCAACATGGCGCCGGTGATTCAAGGCGGTCTTGAAGCAGAAGGCATCCCGGCCGTGTTGATGAACAAGCAAGATTCCAGCTACGTCGGCATGTGCTTCGCCACACGCCCCGTGGAGATTTGGGTGCCTGAATCCCACAGCAAGCAGGCCATGGTTTGGCTTCAAAACCTCCAGTCGTGAGTGGCAAGTCGTCCAACGAATGGGTCACCCGTGGGTTGACTGGCGTGGTGTTCGTGGCCGTGGTGATGGGTGCCGTGGCCTGGTCGCCTTGGACCAACGCGGGACTTTGGGCGTTGGTCGCGGCCTTGGCGTGGGTGGAATGGGCCAAGGCCCCTGCATGCCCGGAGGCCAAATTCCCCAAAGCGCTTTCCATCCTCTTTCCTGTGCCGGCGTTGGCTGCTTTGGTGTGGCTGGGCGAAGCCAAGCCCTACGACCCTTGGCCGGTGTTGTCCTTCTTGTGGATGATTTGGGCCAACGACACGGGCGCATTCGTGGTGGGCAAGCCCTTCGGCAAGCACAAGCTTGCACCCACCGTGTCGCCTGGCAAATCGTGGGAAGGCACCTTGGGCGGCGTGTTGGCTTCCGCTTGTGTGGCGTGGGCGTCGTTGGGATTGGAGTGGATGTGGCTCGGCGCGCTCATGGGGGCGTTGTCCACGACGGGCGATTTGATTCAAAGCGCGTGGAAACGCCGGCGAGGCTTGAAAGACTCGGGCAACCTGTTGCCTGGCCACGGAGGCGTGATGGACCGTTTCGATGGATTTTTGATCGCGGCGCCGACCTATGTGGTTCTTTGGTGCATTTTCGCACCTGAAATCTGAAAGCATGACGTTTCACCGAGAAGGATTTGGAATCATGGCCTTTGTCGCGGCCGTGGGAGGAGTGGCTGTGGCCTTGGCGTGGCAGTTGGACGCGGCGACGTGGGTGGTCCAGTTGGTCGCTGTGTTGGCCTTGATCGATTTCACTTTGGTGGCCCAGTTTTTCCGGGTTCCCAAGCGCACCCCTGTGGCGGCTGAAGGCCAAATCCTGTGTCCCTCCGACGGCAAGGTGGTGGTCATTGAGGAGGTGGACGAGCCGGAGGTGTTTGGGGACAAGCGCATTCAGGTGAGCATTTTCATGAGCCCGCTGAACGTGCACGTGCAATGGGCCCCCATGGCGGGCAGAGTGACCCACGCCATCTACCACGCTGGGAAATACCTCGTGGCATGGCACCCCAAGAGCAGCACAGAAAACGAACGCACCACCTTGGTGATCGAAGGCGACCGTGGCCCGGTGCTGTTCCGTCAAATTGCCGGGGCGGTGGCGCGACGCATCAAGCACTACATCGAGCCCGGCCAGAACGTGGTCCCGGGCGAGGAGGTTGGCTTCATCAAGTTTGGGTCTCGGATTGACGTGTTTCTGCCGTTGGGGACCGAAATCCACGTGGGCCTGGACCAAAAAGTGAAGGGGCGCGAAACCGTCCTGGCCACGTTGCCCAAGTCCTGAAGGGACAGGTGGTTTGCTTCTCCCAAGTGCGGGAGGTATTTTGGCGACAAATCACCTGATTCATGAAACAATTTGCCTTTCTCGCGCTCGGTCTGTTGGCCGCGGCGCCCTCGCTCGCCCAGAAGCACGACCTGGGCCAAGCCCCTCAACTTCCCGCCCACGCGCGGGTGAAAGCACCCATGCCGACGCATGCCGTGCTCGACATCGACCACCGTCCAGAGACGCCCGTTTCTTCCGAGCACACCCCATCTGCCGACCACGTGCAAGTGCGTGACTTGGTGGTGGAGCGTCAGGTCATCGGGATCACCCAATACGACTTGCAATCGAACGCCGCCATCGACGACCGCATGGCCGGCAACGGAGATGCCGTCAGCGCAGCTTGGACCATGTCCTTGGACGTGACGCCGTTCGAAGACCGCGGCACAGGCTACAATTTCTACGACGGTGAGGTGTGGGACGAGCAGCCGTACGAGCGCATTGAAAACGTGCGCATCGGTTGGCCTTCCATCAACCACCTCGGAGACGGCCGTGAGGTGGTCATCAGCCACGCAGGCATCGACACGCCCCTTCACATGGTGCGCCGCGACGCCGGCACAGGCACATGGGAGGACTCCGACTTGCCCAACTACGCCGTGCTCGACGACGGAGTGACCACAGTTGGCAACCTCTGGCCCCGCGCCGCAGTGGGCGGATTGAACGACGAAATCCTCCACGTCATCTGCATCTCCACGCCCATCGCCAACGGCGGTGCGGAGTACCAAGGTCAAGACGGGGCGCTGCTGTACTACCGCTCCATGGACTCCGGAGACACTTGGGAAATGCAAACCTTTCCCGAGTTGGACTCTTCGAACTTCGTGAACATGAGTGCAGACGCTTACAGCATTCACGCCGAAGGCGGTGTGGTGGCGTTCGCTGTCTTCAACGACATCAGTGACAGTTTCATCATGATCTCGGACGACGCAGGCGACAACTGGGAGTACCACATTTTGGCGGATTTCCCAGTGGACCTTTACGAGGTCAACGCAGGACTTCCCGATTCACTCGGCTACGATTTTGACGGCGACGGCATTGCCCAGGAGTACTTCAACTCCGACGGCGCAGGTGACGTCCACGTCGACGTGGAAGGCACGGTGCACTGCGTGTACGGCGGCATGTACTACGCCGACGCCGACACCACCGACGACGGATTCAGCTACTTCCCAGGCACGAATGGCTTGCAGTACTGGCGGGAGGACTTTGGTCCCGACAGCAGCGTGACCATCGCCTACGCGTACGACATCGACGAGAGTGGAGGGTTGGACTTGGAGGACGACATCGCCGCCTACTTCGTGAACCTGGCGGGCATCCCCAGCATGTCGTCGGACGAGGACGCCAACCTCTACGTGAGCTACAGCGCCATCATGGAGAACTACTCTTCAGGCCTGCAGAACTTCCGCCACGTCTACGTGGTGAACTCGGAGGACAACGGAAACTCTTGGAACACCGAGGAAGCGTGTGACTTGACCCCGGACGTCGACTTCGACGGGTACGAGGCCATGTTCGCGTCGATGCCCCCGCGCGTGGACGAGTACATTGAGCTGATTTACCAGCGTGACTTTGAGCCAGGATTGCACATCCGCGGCGACGAGGACCCCATGGATGTGAACGACATCGTGCACCTTCGCGTGCCGATCGCCGACTTGGGCGAGTGTGCGGACATCGACTTCGAAGATTGGGTGGGCTTGGAAGAAGCCTTCCAAGCAGGCCAAGTGCAGTTGTTCCCCAACCCCGCCAACACCGTGGTGGAGCTCGTGATTGACCGTCCCGGGGCGCATGAGGTGCGCGTGTTGGACGTGGAAGGCCGTGAGCACATGGCTTGGACCACCACAGGTTTGGTGGAGAAGCTCGACGTGCGCACCTTGCCTGCAGGCTTGTACTTCGTGGAGCTCAGCCAAGGCACCGCCCGCACAGTTGTGCGCCTTGCGGTGCAGTGATGCATGCTTGAATTGAGGGACGTTGTCCCGACCTTTGAAAGCGGCGCCTGCGGGTGCCGCTTTTTCATTTCAAGCCCATGCGCATTCATTTGATTTCCATCGGAGACGAGTTGTTGATCGGCCAAACCGTCAACACCAACGCGGCCTGGATGGGGCAGGAACTCACCATGGAGGGGTGGGTGGTGTCCGGAACTGAGGTCATCGCCGACAAGCCCAAGGACATCGTCGATGCGCTCGACCGGGGCCTGGCCTCCGCGGATGCCGTCCTGATCACAGGCGGACTGGGGCCGACCAAGGACGACGTCACAAAACATGTGTTGGCGTCCTACTTCGACACCCCGCTGGTCATGCATGAATCGATTGCCGAAGCCATCGAGGCGTGGTTCAATTCGCGGAACGTGCCTTTTTTGGAGGTGAACCGGCTTCAGGCCATGTTGCCCGAGGCGTGCACGGTGTTGCCCAACCCCCTGGGCACGGCGTCAGGGATGTGGTTTGAACGCGACGGGAAAGTGGTCGTGAGCATGCCAGGGGTGCCTTACGAGATGGAGGGGTTGATGACCCAAGAGGTGTTGCCGCGATTGAGGGGCCACTTCGAGCTGCCCACGACGTTGTACGAAACGGTGGTCACGGCAGGGATTGGAGAAAGCTCGCTCGCAGCACTGGTGGCGTCGTGGGAAGATGGCTTGCCGGCCAAAGGGGTGTCCTTGGCGTATTTGCCGTCTCCAGGGCAAGTGAAAATGCGGCTGGGCGTCCACGGTCCTGCGTCCGATCGGGCGAAGTTGGAAGTCTTGATCGCATCGGAAACAGCCACGTTGTTGGAGCTCATCGAACCCCATGTGGTTGGGCGAGGCAACATCGACATTGCCGGCGCAGTGCTCCAGCTGCTCGAATCGCAGGGGCAATCCGTGTCCACGGCGGAGTCATGCACGGGAGGGACCGTCGCCCAAATGCTCACGGCCGTGCCGGGAGCCAGCGCTTCCTATTTGGGATCCGTGGTGGCCTACGACAACCTGGTGAAGCAAGAGGTTCTGGGCGTCCCTGCGTCTGCGCTTGAGACGCAGGGCGCGGTGAGCGAGGCGGTGGTGCGGGCCATGGCGGAAGGGGTGAGGCAACGGCTTGGGACGACTTGGGGTGTGGCGACCTCCGGAGTCGCTGGGCCCAGCGGCGGGACGGAAGACAAGCCCGTGGGCATGGTTTGGATGGCCGTGGCCGGTCCGCACGGCTCGAAGGCCTGGGTGCACCGCTTTGGATCGCAGCGCGCCCGCATCGTCCAACGCGCCTCGCGTCGGATTTTGACCCACTTGCACCAAGAAGTCAAGAATCAGGGCGCTTCGGCGTTGGAGGAATGACCAAAAAGTTGTTTCTTTGCAGTCCTAAATTTTAGAGCCATGAGCCGCGTCTGTCAAATTACCGGGAAGAAAGTGATGGTTGGAAACAACGTCTCGCACTCACAGCGCAAGACGAAGCGTCGTTTCTATCCCAACCTCCAGCGCAAGCGCTTCTACATTCCAGAGGAAGACCGTTGGGTGACGTTGCGCGTCTCGGCCAAGGCCATCCGCACCATCAGCAAGATCGGTGTGCTCGCAGCCATGAAGCGCGGCGAGGAGCTCGGCGTTCTCGAGGCCAAGTAAGTCCAACGTCAGGAAGCGAAGCTTCCAGCAACAAAAAGACCCGCCAGATGGCGGGTCTTTTTGTGTTCAAAGGTTTCGGATTTGGGCCCTCAGTCGTTGCCGAGGATGATGGGCAGGCCGCCCTCGCCGCCTCCCACGATGACCACCTTGGAGTTGTTGCTCTTGGCGATCTCTTTGGTGGCTTCGATGCCTTTCCACTTCAAGAGTTTGTCGCTGAGGCCCTTCGAGATGATTTCCTCGAAGTCCCGAATGCCCGCGGCCTCGATGCGGAGGCGGTCGGCTTCTTTTTGGGCTTTCTCCAAGCGGAATTCGTACTCCAACGATTCCTGCTCTTGCTGCAGCTTGCGTTCGATGGCCTTCTCCAAGGTCACAGGCAACTGGATGTTGCGAATCAGCACGTCGTTCAGTTGGACGTAGTTCTCGGCCAGTTTGCTGGCCAGTTGTGCCTTGATCTCCAGTTGGATTTGCTCACGCTTGGTGGTGTTGAACTCTTCAGGCAGGTACTTCGCAATCACCTCGCGGGCGACCGAGCGCATGGCAGGTCGGATGACTTTCTCTTCGTAGTTGCGGCCGCGCTCAATTTCCAAGTAGCCCAACTTGTCGTATTGGGGTTGGGTGAAGACCGTCATGTCCATGTTGATCTTGAGCAAATTGGAGCTCAGGACTTCCAGCGCTTCCATTTGCTCGGTTTGACGGATTTCGTACTCGTAAACCTTGTTCCAGGGGGCCTTGAAGTGGAAGCCGCTCTTGAGTGGAGCTTCTTCAGGGTCGACGCCTTCTCCAAACGTGTGGAAGGTCAAACCGGCATAACCAGAGGGCACGGTCACGGTCAGGGATCCCCACAGAATGAAGACGGGGAGGAAGACGATCAAGGCGAGGAGGATGCCGCGAAGCTTGCGGCGGTCCTCCGGGGAGGCGGACATGTTGTTCATGGGCTGAATTTAATCAGCGTGCGCCAGCTGAGCGTCGGATGGCCCACTCTGTCGTCAACAAAGCGAGCAAGACAACCAGCAGCCAGACTTCGGCATGCAGGGGTTGCCGTTCGCTGCTCATGTGCACCACGTCTTGGGCGGACAGTTGGGCCGAGAAGGCGTCCCACGCGCGCTGGAGTGCAGGGGCGTCTTCTGGGGCGTTCAAGGTGCCCAAAAAAGTCCCTGATGTCGCTGTGGCCATCCTCCGAAGCATGCGGTGGTTGGCAGGGGAGAGGCTCGCTTCAGCCTGAACCTCCTGAACCACAAGGGTGCCGGTTTCTTTCAAGGACTCTCCGCCTTGCGTGCACCGTGCCTCCCAGTCATACACGCCGGGAAGGAGGTTGCCGAGGTCTGCGGTCAAGTCGGTGCCGCGTGCATTCGCCGCGAAATTGTGCTCGGTGGCCAGACCGCCTCGTTGGGTCAAGGACAGGAGAACGTCGACGTCTTTGGTTGGGGCTAGTGAGGCGTCGTACAACTCGGCCACGAAGGTGCAGCGCACGTCTTCGTCCAGCCGCTCCGGGGCTTGGATGCGCAAACGGTTCACGTCCGTTCTGCTGCTCAGGTATTGCAAGGTGCCGTTGACCAACGCGTCAAAGGCCGCGCTTTCTCCGTTGTGCTGGGCGACGTCTTGGATCCGCCACCGCCACAATCCCTCGCCCAACGTCACTGCGGTGCGGGCGTTGGCTTCTTTTCTGACAGCCCAAAGGGGCCAGTCGGTGGTGACAGGACCCACTTGTTGGGTCAAGGCGGCATTCAGCGTGGGCGACACCGTGTACGTCCCCGTGGGGCAAGCCAACGGCGGCCACATGTCCGTCATGCTGGTCAGCGCCTCGGGCAAGGGGAATGCGTCGAACGGCCGGGTCACCTGCCCTTGGGCCTCGGTGATGAGGTCCTCTGCGTCAAGCGAGAATCCAAGCCGTCCCATGCCCCAGTCTCGCCAGGTGCTGTTGGCGTGCCCGAGCACCCAAAGGGCTGGGCTGCGTTGCACGTCGTCGGACCAATTTCTGGGCCATTCCAGCGGGTTGATGTGATGAAGCACCAGCACGTCGTGTTCGGGCAGTTCGGCAGGCAGTTCGTCCGACAGCCAAAGCACGTCGGTTTCTTGGTGCTGGTTCGTTTCCGCGGCCGCGCGGAGGGCCGCCAGATCGGGGTGTGGGGCCAGCGCCACGAACAAGACTTTCCGGCGGCTCTCCAAGACTTCAATGGACGCGCTTCTTGAATTGTTGGCCGACGTGGCTTCGGCGATGGACGCGCCTCCTTGCACCTGGATGCGCGCGGTCACGTTGCGCAAGCCCGCCTTGTCCGCGTCAAGTTGGGTGGTCCATGTGGTGCTTGCCAAGTCTTGGCCAGGGGTCCAGGGTTTGGAATCCAGGATTTGGCCTCCTGAAGTCAGCTGAACCAGGAGGGGAACATCTTGAAACCCTCGAGACCGCACCGTCACTTCGACGGGGAAGGCGTTGCCCAAGTAGGCCACTTCGTTCATCCGCAGGTCCGTCAGGTCCAGGTCCTTCACGACGGCGGTGTCTCCTGTGCCGACAAAGACGTGCGGCACTTCGAGCTTGCGGGCGCTGTACTCCGGGTCGGGGCCACGGTTCACCCGGCCGTCTGTCACCACGACCACGGCCGGGACATTGCGGTGGACGAATCGGCTGCGCACGGTTTCAAGCGCGCCGCCGAGGTCGGTGCGTTTCCCGTCGGGCTGCCAGCCGGCAGTCGACAACTCAACCACATCTCGGTCGAAGCCCAGCAAGGCCATGTCCCACCCTTCGGTCTCCGTCCATCTCGGCAACGCGTCGACCAACGTCGCCAAAGCGTCACGGCGCGTCAGGCTGTCGGCGCCGGTCCATTGGGAGGACGACTGGTCCACCAAGACGGGCAGCAAGGGACGTTCCACCGATTCGGTGTTGCGTCGAACCATGGGCTCGAGGAGCAACAGGGCGAGCACGCCCAGCGAGGCCAAGCGCAACAGCGCCAGGAGCCAGGTGGGTTTGGGGCGGTCGGTGCCCCAGCCGTACAGAAGTGCGGTCAAGATCAAACACCCCGCGCCAAGCACCGCCCCTTGCCAGGGTTCGGCGTTCACGATGAGGTCTGACCAGTTCATGAAGGCGGTGCGTGCAGCCTTACGCGGTGATCATGCCGCCATCCACGTTGAGTGTTTGGCCGGTGATGTACGAGCTCATGTCGCTCGCCAGGAAGACGCACAAGTTGGCCACGTCCTCTGGCGTGCCGCCCCGCTTCAAAGGAATGGCGTCGCGCCACCCTTGGACGGTGTCCTCGTCGAGTTTTGCGGTCATTTCGGTTTCAATGAACCCAGGGGCAATGGCGTTGCAACGGATGTTGCGGCTGCCCAACTCCAGGGCCACGGACTTCGTGAAGCCGAGGATGCCGGCTTTGGAGGCGGCGTAATTGGCTTGGCCGGCGTTGCCTTGGACGCCGACGACAGAGGAGATGTTCACGATGGATCCGGCGCGTGCCTTGAGCATGGTGCGCATCACGGCCTTGGTCAAGTTGAAGCAGCTCTTCAGGTTGACGCTGATCACGCGGTCCCATTGCTCTTCAGTCATGCGCATGAGCAGGGTGTCGTCGGTGATGCCCGCGTTGTTGATGACAATGTCCACGGTGCCGAAGGCCTCCACGACCTCCTTCACCAAGCGTTCTGCGTCGGTCATGCTCGCGGCGTCCGATTGGAAGCCTTGCACGGTGCCACCTCCTGCGCTGAGCTCGTCTTCGAGGGCCTTGGCCGCTTCGGCCGAGCTGCGGTAGGTGAACGCCACTTTGGCGCCTTGGGCGATGAACTGTTGGGCAATGGCCTTGCCAATGCCGCGGGAAGCGCCTGTCACGATGGCGACTTTTCCTTCAAGAAGCATGAAATGAAATTAAGGTGTGTCTTGGGAGGTGGAAGAGGGTACCAAATCGGCCGCCTCGGCGATGAGTTCTGCGATGTCTTTCACGTCGATCGAGCTCTCGCGTTCGGCGTTTTTCACGCCGTCGGTCATCATGGTGTTGCAGAATGGGCATCCGGTCGCCACCACTTGGGGCTTGGCGTCCAGGACGTCGTTTGTGCGTTCGTGGTTCACTTCGCGGTTGCCTTTCTCGGCTTCCTTGAACATTTGGGCGCCGCCAGCTCCGCAACACAAGCCGTTCTGCTTGCAGCGACGCATCTCCACGAGCTCTGCGTCCAAGGTGCTCAACACCTCGCGCGGCGCGGCGTATTCGCCGTTGCCCCGTCCGAGGTAGCAGGGGTCGTGGAACGTGATGCGCCGTCCTTTGAAGGGGTTGCCGTCGGCGACCTTCAGTCGGCCTTGGTCGATCAAGTCGCGGATGAATTGCGTGTGGTGCATCACTTCGTAGTTCCCTCCGAGCTCAGGGTACTCGTTCTTGAGCACGTTGAAGCAGTGTGGGCAACCCGTCACGATGCGTTTTACTTCGTAGCCGTTGAGCACCGCAATGTTCTGGGCGGCCTGCATCTGGAACAGGAATTCATTGCCGGCTCGTTTGGCCGGATCGCCGGTGCAGCTTTCTTCCGCGCCGAGCACCGCAAAGGGCACTTCGCAATGGTGAAGGATGCGGGCAATGGCTTTGGTGATGCGCTTGGCTCGGTCGTCAAAACTGCCTGCGCACCCCACCCAAAACAACACTTCAGGTGTCGTGCCTTGGGCGGTCATGTCCGCCAACGTAGGAACTTGAAACGTGCTCATGGTTCAGGATTCTTGGGTCCAATCTCCACGGCTGGCTGCGGGGAAGGCCCACGGCGCACCGTTGTTTTCAATATTGTTGAACATAGACGTGATGGACTCTGGCGATTTGCTGTCCTCCATGATCAAGCTGCGACGCATGTCGAGAACGATGCCCATGGGGGAGATGTTGACGGGGCAAGCTTGCACGCAGGCCTGGCAGGAGGTGCATGCCCAAAGCTCTTCTTCGGTGATGTAGTTGCCCAGCAGGGTCTTGCCATCGCCTTCCCATGTGCCGCCATTCGCATCC
>CALKFF010000010.1 GCA_938084585.1 uncultured Flavobacteriales bacterium | reverse complement strand
CACTGGGCTCGACCTTCCCGACGCCGTGCGCGTCGCGTTGAAAGAAGTGGTCGGAGCTTACGCCATTGTGGTGCTCGACAAATCCCATCCAGACCGCTTGGTGGCTGCCCGCAAGGCCAGTCCACTCGTGATTGGGGTTGGGGGCAACAACGACTTCTTTGTGGGGTCGGACGCCACGCCCATCGTCGCGCACACCAAGAATGTGGTTTACTTGGAAGACGAAGAAGTCGCCACGATGACCCGGGACGGCAAATTGTCCATCCGCACCATTGGCGACACGGAGATCACCCCAGAAATCAAAGCCATTGAACTGGAGATTGCCTCCTTGGAAAAGGGCGGCTACGATCATTTCATGCTGAAGGAGATTTTCGAGCAACCACGCTCCATCCGAGACTCCATCCGGGGACGGGTCAACCTCCAGCAAGGCACCACCAACTTGTCGGGCATCGACGGGCATTGGCCGCGGTGGGAGAACGCGCAGCGCATCCTCATTTTGGGCTGTGGAACGAGCTGGCACGCGGGGTTGGTGGCCGAATACCTCTTCGAGAGCCTGGCACGCATCCCTGTGGAGGTGGAATATGCCTCTGAGTTCCGCTACAGAAACCCCATCATCCGCGACAACGACGTGGTGCTGGCCATTTCGCAGAGCGGTGAAACCGCAGACACCCTCGCGGCCATCCGGTCCGCCAAGGAGGCGGGCGCCCACATTTTTGGGGTGTGCAACGTGGTCGGGTCGAGCATCGCACGAGAGACCGACGCAGG
The DNA here is from genome assembly GCA_938084585.1 of uncultured Flavobacteriales bacterium. Lineage (GTDB taxonomy): Bacteria > Bacteroidota > Bacteroidia > Flavobacteriales_D > Sanyastnellaceae > UBA11663. The sequence goes on along the minus strand of CALKFF010000010.1, from coordinate 9,605 downwards.
GGCTTACACCCACGCCGGACCCGAGATTGGCGTGGCGAGCACCAAGGCATTCACCGCCCAAGTCGCCGTGTTGACCGCCATGGCCCTTCACCTGGGTCGTCGGTTGGGACGCGTGGACGACGCCACCTTCATGCGCCTCGTGTCGGGGTTGGACAACATCCCGGACTTGGTGGAGCAGTGCCTCGAGTCCGCCCCAGCCATCGAAGAAGTCGCGAAGTTGTTCGCCGACGCCGACAACGCACTCTACCTCGGGCGCGGCTACCAATTCCCCGTCGCGTTGGAAGGGGCCCTCAAGCTCAAAGAAATCAGCTACATCCACGCCGAGGGTTATCCCGCAGCCGAGATGAAACACGGCCCCATCGCGTTGATCGACGAGGAAATGCCTGTCATTTTCATCGCCACCCAAGACGAGGTGTACGAGAAAGTGGTGAGCAACATTCAGGAGGTGAAAGCCCGCGGCGGCCAAATCCTGGCCATCGTCACAGAAGGAGACAACCAAGTCAAGTCCCTGGCGAACCACACCATTGAAGTTCCCCGTGCGCATGAGGCCCTTGCGCCACTGTTGACTTCCATCCCCATGCAACTGCTGAGCTACCACATTGCGTTGTTGAGGGGGTGCAACGTGGACCAGCCTCGGAATCTGGCCAAAAGCGTCACGGTGGAGTGAGGTTATCAACAATCCCGTTTGTGGATGTTGACAAGCTCAAGCCTTGGTGCAAACTCCGTTGTGTGCTTTCTTGCACCACTGAATCAATTGAAACCTAAATCTCAGTCATGAAAAAACTGATGTTCACCTTGGCCCTGGTTTCAGCGGCCTTCACCTCTGCCCAAGCGCAAAAGCAACTCGGCGGAGAGCACAACATTGAAGTGGCGTTTGCCCCATTCGGTGGCAACCCCATCAATGCATCCACCTTGAAGTACAGAAACTTCATGGACGACGACCGCGCATTGCGCGTGACTTTGGGCTTGAACAACACCACCAACAAGTACCTCGTGGTGCCTGAAAACTCGTTGGGCCAAACCGGCGCTGCCAACGAGACCCACCCCGACTTGTACCTCTCCAACATCCACTCTTCCTTTGAGTTGGGCTTGGGCTACGAGATGCACTTCAAAGGAACTGACAACTTGTCTCCCTACTTCGCGTTTGGTGCGAGCTACGGAACGTCTTCGTTGACGTTGCAGCGCGACCACTTCAGCGCCGTCAACATCAACGGCGAGACCGTGGATCAGGCCTTCTGGGAAGACGAGCCAGACCCCGCCCAGTGGGACGTGTGGAACTACTCCAACGTTGTGACTGCCTCCACCATCAACGTGGACCTCTTGTTCGGCGCGGACTACTACTTCAACGACGCCATCTACGTCGGATTTGAAGCGGGTCTCCGTTTCTCACAAACTTCAGGCATCAGCTCCACCATCAGCACGTCCAACAACGACGCCTTCAACATGTACTTCGACGCCGGTCAGGGCGACGAGAACACCTCCCAGTTCGTGCAAAACACCGCCACCGAAAGCGGCTACCAGTGGAGCACCAACCAGGAAGTCAACTACGTGATCAACGGCGAGCCATGGACCTCTCTCGAGAACTCTGGCGTCGTGACCGCGGTGGATGCCTTGTGGCACACTTGGGACGAGCAGTCTCCTGAGAACTTCGACACCGTGAACGACTTCGCGCGCAACGCGTACTACAACGGCACCAACTTCCTCGGCAACTACAGCACCGGTCAACTCCGGATTGGCTTCTTGTTCGAGTAAGTCAACGACACACTGACTTTGCGGAAAGGCGTCCCTCGGGGCGCCTTTCTTCGTTTCTTGGGGCCCATGATTTGTCAGTTCATGTGGAACGGCGAGGCCCATCAAGCGGACCTCGGTCAAGCGATTGACCTCAGTTTGGTGCTTGCCGGAAACGGCAAAGCAAATCCTTCAGCATGGTACGTGGGCGACCCCAAAATGGTCCCGGTGCGTGGAGAAGGGTTTGTGGGCGCCGTCGCCGAAGGGGGCTCGGTGAACTTCAGGGACATCACCTTCAACCCCCACGGACATGGCACGCACACAGAATGCCTGGGCCACATCACCCAAGACATCCACAGCGTTGACACGTGCTTCCGAAACCTGCCCTCCTTGGTGCCCTGCACCGTGGCGACGTTGACGCCAAAAGAGATCGACGGAGACCTCATTCTCGATGTGGATTTGCTTGACGAGGTGGCCGGTCCTTGGGGCGAGGCGATGGCCATCCGAACCACGCCCAATGGGGACGACAAACGCACCCGGGCTTGGTCCAACACCAACCCCCCCTACTTCACCGCCGCGTTCATGCACAAGCTGGTCGAGTCCGGCGTGAAGCATGTTCTGGTGGACCTCCCCTCCGTGGACAGGGAAGTCGACGGCGGGCGGCTGGAGGCCCACCACGCCTTTTGGAGGGTGCCTGACAACCCCAGGCATGGATGCACCATCACCGAGTTGATTCATGTGCCTGACAGCACACCAGACGGGCTCTACCTCTTGAATCTGCAGGTGGCGCCCATGGACAACGACGCGGCGATCAGCCGACCCGTGCTTCATCCCTTGGTGTGACGCAGGGCAGCCGAACCTCGAATTTCGTTCCTTCCCCCTCTTTGGACTTCACCGTCACCTCGCCTTTGGCTCCTTGGACAATGGCGCGCACCATGGCCAAACCCAATCCCAGTCCGTGCGTCTTGGTGGTGAATTTGGGCTCGAAAATCCGCGTCAAGCGTTCTTCCGAAATGCCGTCGCCGTTGTCCGACACGGTCACCAAGGCCCACCCTTCCTGAACACGCAATTTCACTGCCACGTCCACGTCGCCGCCTAACTTGGACTCCAGGGCGTTTTGAATGAGGTTGTTGAATGCCCTGACCAGACGCGTCTTGTCGGCCCACACCCAAGCTTCTTTTCCCTCCTGCCGCAACCACCTGACCTTGCGCTCAGCGTGCAACCCTGTCACATCCTCCAAGAGGGCTCCGAGCTCAACCTGTTGGGGTTCCACAGCACCGTCTGTGGCCAGCAACGCAAAGCCTTCTGCGATGTGACTCAAAGCATCAATCTGTTGGACTGTCGTCTTGGTGTACCGCTTGAGCCTTTCGGCAAAATCCTCCGCGCCGTCTGCCCACGCGCGCTCCAAATGCTGGGCGCCGAGCCGCATGGGGGTCAGCGGATTCTTGATTTCATGGGCCACTTGTTGGGCCATTTCCCGCCACGCCCCTTCGCGCTCCAGGAGCGCCCTGGATTCCATGCTTTCTTGAAGCTGCTGGAGCAGGGTGTTGTAAGACTGCACAAGGGTGCCCACCTCGTCTTGCCACCTCGACTCCAGGACTACGCCCTGCCTGCGACCCAGGGGGTTGGACGCCATGTCCTCCGCAAGGCCCTTCAAAGGCCGCACAATCGAGTTGGACAGCGACAATGCCAAAAGACCCACAAGCAGGAACAACATCAAATACACGGGCGCCAAACGGCCCAAAAACACCCTCCAGTCCGCCTCGGCCGTCATGCGTGGGTCGTAATGCACATGACCCAAGGCCAACAAGTCACCTTGTTCCGTGGTCAGGGGCCACACCACTTCCGTCCCGGTGGCGCGGTCAGGAAGGACCGTTCTCCTGAGGCCGTCGCGCGCCTCGGCCAAAACCTCCTCCGACAAGGACAAGGCCACTTGGGACACCGCTTCATCGGTTGGGTCTGACGTCGTGACGAGCCTCCCGTTTTGGTTGTACAAGGAAAACTTCAGGCTGTGCACGTCGGCCAGTTCGCAGATTCGGTCTGTGAACACGAGGGCGAGGCTGTCTTGACCGACCTCTCCCCCCATGCGCTCCAGCATGTAACTCAGGCTTCGCTGCAACGCTGCCTCCTTCCTCAGCAAGCGCTGGTCGTTGTACGCCTGCTCCGCGTCGGCGCCAAAACGATACGCCACGTAGCCTGTGGCCAACAACGCACAAACCACCAGCGTCATCATCCCGAGAAAAATGCGCAACCTCAAGCCCATGGTTCGAAGCTAACCACAAGCGTGCCAAGAAATGAAAGGGGGTCTTTCCGCAGAATCAGCCGTCCAAGGCCTCAGAACCCGCCACGATCTCCAAGATCTCCGTGGTGATGGACGCCTGACGCGCCTTGTTGTAGGTGATGCGCAAGTCGCGCAACAACTCGCCGCCGTTGTCAGTCGCTTGGTGCATGGCTGTCATGCGCGCACCGTGCTCCGCAGCGTGGCTGTCCAAGAGCGCCTTGTAGAGCTGCACACGCAGGGCGTTGGGCAACATCCGCTCCACAATTTCTTCTTTGTTGGGCTCGAAGATGTACTCCACACCGACGTCCTGGCCCTCTTCACCAGCTTCCGCAGTCATGGGCAAGAAACCTTCGCGGGTGGTGATTTGGACCGCCGCGTTCTTGAATTGGTTGTACACCAGCACGACCTCGTCGTGCTTGCCGGCCACGTACGCCTCCATCACCTTGTTGGCGATGTCGCTGGCGTTTGCGAAGTCAAGGTTGTCGAAGAGGGTGGTGGACATGTCTCCATACCCTTCTGTCAACGTCCACTCCAGGCGGTTTGCCGCGTCCAAGGCCTTTTTGCCAAGGGGGAGTACTTCCACGGTGCGACCAGCCTCAGAAGCCTCCTTGACGACTTTGGTGGCTTCCTTGACAATGTTGTTGTTGAACGCCCCGCACAATCCCCGGTTGGAAGTGATGGCCACCACCAACACGCGCTTGACGTCGCGTTGCTCTGAGTATTGACCCTCGCCTTGCCCCAGGCTGGAGCTGACGTTGGACAACATGGCTTGAAGCTTGACTGCGTAGGGACGCATCTGGGTGATGGCGTCTTGGGCACGGCGCAACTTGGCCGCAGACACCATTTTCATTGCAGACGTGATCTGCATGGTGTTCTGCACCGAAGTGATGCGCTCACGTACTTCTTGTAGTCCTCCAGCCATGGCGTTTCAATCAGGCGTAACGGGCGGTCATTTCAGCGGCAGCCGCTTCAATCACGCTGGTCTCTGCGTCGGTGTATTTGCCCGCCTTCAGAGATGCCAATGTGTCGGCATGCTTGCTGCGCATGTAAGCGAGGAATTCTCCTTCAAACTCACGCACCTTGCCCACAGGCACCGCCTTCAGGAGGTTCTTGGTGCCGCAGTAGATGATGGCGATTTGCTCCTCCACGGGGAGTGGAGAGTTTTGGTCTTGCTTCAAAATCTCCACGTTGCGCTCGCCCTTTCCGAGGACCGCTTTGGTCGCGTCGTCCAAGTCCGAACCGAACTTGGCGAAAGCCTCCAGCTCGCGGAATTGCGCCTGGTCGAGCTTCAGCGTGCCCGCCACCTTTTTCATGGACTTGATCTGCGCTGAACCACCCACGCGGCTCACCGAGATGCCCACGTTGATCGCAGGACGCACACCTGACAAGAACAAGTTGCTCTCGAGGAAGATCTGGCCATCTGTGATCGAGATCACGTTGGTGGGGATGTACGCAGACACGTCACCCGCTTGGGTTTCAATGATGGGGAGGGCTGTCAACGAACCACCGCCCTTCACCTTGCCTTTGAGGCTCTCTGGGAGGTCGTTCATTTGGGCTGCGATGCTGTCCTCAGCGATGACCTTCGCCGCGCGCTCCAACAAGCGTGAGTGCAAGTAGAACACGTCGCCTGGGTAAGCCTCACGTCCAGGAGGACGGCGAAGCAACAAAGACACCTCACGGTACGCCACAGCTTGCTTGGACAAATCGTCGTACACGACGAGCGCAGGGCGGCCAGTATCCCGGAAGTACTCACCCACAGCAGCGCCGGTGAACGGTGCGTAGAACTGGAGCGGAGCAGGGTCAGAGGCAGTCGCCGCCACCACCACGGTGTAAGCCATGGCACCCGCTTCTTCCAAAGTCTTCACGATGCCCGCCACAGTAGAGCCCTTTTGGCCCACAGCGACGTAGATGCAGAACACAGGCTCGCCTGCGTCGTAGAATTCCTTCTGGTTGATGATGGTGTCGATCGCCACCGTCGTCTTGCCTGTCTGACGGTCGCCGATGATCAACTCACGCTGGCCACGGCCAATCGGAATCATGGCGTCGATGGACTTGATGCCGGTTTGCAACGGCTCGTTCACAGGCTGGCGGTAGATCACACCTGGAGCTTTGCGCTCGATGGGCATGTCAAACGTCTCACCCTGGATGGGGCCTTTGCCGTCGATGGGCTCGCCCAACATGTTGACCACGCGGCCCAACATGCCTTCGCCCACCTTGACGCTTGCGATGGTTCCTGTGCGCTTCACGGTGCTGCCTTCCTTCAAGTCTCCTGACGGTTCGAGCAACACGGCGCCCACGTTGTCTTCTTCGAGGTTCAACACGATGCCACGGACACCGTTCTCGAATTCGATCAATTCACCCGATTCCACACTTGTCAAACCGTAAATGCGGGCAATTCCGTCACCCACCTGGAGGACGGAGCCAACTTCTTCAAGTTGCGCTGCACTTGTGGTTCCCGCGAGCTGCTCGCGGAGAATGGAAGAAACTTCTGCTGGGTTGATATCAGCCATCGCTTTGTCGTTTTGGCCCGCTTACAACTCGGGCTCGTAGTCGTGTTCAGTAAGTTCCCGACCAAGCGCCTTCATCTGGCGCTTCACCGAGGCGTCGATCATCTGATCACCCAACTGCAGCACATAGCCACCGAGGATGTCAGGATCCACCAATTCTTTCATTTCCACTTCGCCTTTGTGCACTTGAGCCACCTGGGCCAAAATGCGTGAGCGAAGCTCATCTGTCAGCGGCACGGCCGTGGTGACAGACACTTCCTGGATGTTGCGAAGCACACGAAGCTGCCGTTGGCCCTCTGCGACCATGTCCACCACAAGCCCTTCACGGCCCTTGGCCACAAGAATCTTGAGATATCCCGCGGTCAATTCGCCCAGCTTACCGCCGAGCACTGCGTCCAACACAGCCTGTTTCTTGTCCGACTTGACAACGGGGCTTTGGAGCATGAGAACCAAGTCCCTTGACTCGGAAAGCAACACCTGGAGTCGCTCCAAGTCTGCTCCCACGACGTCAAGCTCGTTGCGCTCTTGGGCGAGCGACAACAATGCCTTGGCGTACCTTGCTGCAACCCTTGCTGTGGCCATGACTTTACTTCAGGGGGCTTTCGTCGATCAACTTGCTCACGAGTGCTTCCTGCTTGCCGGCGTCTGCCAACTCCGCACGAATCAATTGCTCCGCAATGCTGACGGACAACTTCGCAACTTCTGATTTCAATTCAGCCACGGCCGCCTTTCGCTCAGTGGCGATGGCTTCACGGGCTGATTCCGCTTCGCGTGCCGCTTCCTCCTTTGCCTTTCTTTTTGCGTCAGCGACGAGCTTGTCCGCCATTTCACGGGCTTCGCGCAACATGCCGTCGCGCTCGGCGCGCGCTTCTTGAAGCAGACGCTCGTTGTCGGCTTGCAAGGCACTCATCTCTGAGCGCGCCTTGTCGGCCTCGTTCAACGCTGTGGCAATGCTCTCTTCACGCTCCTTGAGGGCGGTGAGGATCGGGCCCCACGCCATCTTGCGCAGCAAGAACAGCACCACCAAAAAAGCAATGGTGGACCAAACGACAGTCCCGAATGCGGGTGTCAGAAGAGCGTCCATGGAATTATCCGAGGGCGACGAGCAAGCAAACAATCACACCGAAGAGGGCAACACCCTCAACCAGTGCAGCGGCCACGATCATGTTGGAACGAATGTCGCCTGCGATTTCAGGCTGACGCGCCATGGCTTCGAGGGCAGATCCGCCAATGCGGCCCACACCCAAACCTGCACCAATGGCAGCAGCTCCAGCACCGAGGCCTGCGAGGCCCTGTCCAATTTCGAGAAGGATGGTCAACAATTCCATTTGGAAAATTTTGATAGAGTAATGAAAATCAATGATGTGCCTCGTGGGTGGCTTCACCGAAGTAAATCGCCGCCAAAAGGGTGAAAACGAACGCTTGCAAAAACGCCACGAGGAGTTCCAGGCAGTACATGAAAATCATGAACGCCGTGGAGAAGATGCCGATGCCGTAACCCGCGGCGAGTGCCTCACCACCTTGGCCGAAGATGAGCACCAGGCTCACGAAAGACAGAATGATGATATGGCCAGCGCTGATGTTTGCGGTCAAACGAATCATCAGGACGATGGGTTTGAGGAACATCCCCACAATTTCAATCGGGATGATGATAGGCATCACGAACAGCGGCACACCGGGGGGCCAGAAAAGGTGTCCCCAATAGTGTTTGTTTCCGTTGAAGGCGGTGATTGCAAAGACCATCGCCGCCATCACCATGGTGATGCCCAAGGTTCCTGTCACATTGAAACCACCAATGAATGGGACAAGTCCAAGCAGGTTGGCGAAAAAGATGAAGAAGAACACCGTCATCAAGAACGGCAAGAACTTGTCCGCCTTGTGCGCGCCGATGTTGGGCACCGCCACTTCATCACGAATGAACAACACCAAAGGTTCCACCGCATTCGTCAGCCCGGTGGGCGCTTGGCCTGGGCGCTTGGTGTACGACCGCGCCATACCTGAGAACAACACCAACATCAACGCCATCATCAGAAGCATGCCAAAGATGGATTTGGTGATGCTCAAGTCGTAGAGGTGCGGTCCAGTATGGTCGTGGTCCCCGTGATCATGGTCGTGGCCATGGTCGTGCGAGGGGTCGTGCACAGAAATGTGCCCGTGACTCAACGCGTATGTGACACCAGATGGACGCTCCGCGAGGCGGGTCTCGCCGTGGCCTTCAAAGGCGCTGCTCATGAACACATCCAACCCGTGCTCCTCAGAGTACAGAATGACGGGAAGCGGGATGTGGGTGTGGCCCCACAGATGGATCTCGTGTGCGTCCGCAATGTGGTGGATGATGAAGTTGCTGGGGTTGAACGCCTCAGCCTCTTCATGTTCGTGGTGGTCCGCATGGGGCTCTTCAGCCAACACAGGGCTCCAAAACGCCACAAGAGACGCCAAAAAGAGGTTTGAGATACGCATGTTCATGGCAGCAAATCCGCGGCAAAAGTACTCACGAACTTTTCTTCTTCAACCATCGGTCTCATTATTCTCCGATTTTGCAGACATTTTCATTCCGAACGCCGCAACTGCCACTGTGCAAAGGAGGAACACGGCGAATGTGGAGAAGGCAAATTCCTTTTTCAAACCGTCTTGGGTGACCAGAAATGACGTGATCCAGCCCAGCGCTGTGAAGAGCTTCAGCGCTGTGGTGCCGTTGACGGCCGCCACGAATTGCATGGGGCTGGCGTCTTTTGCCCGTTGCATCCAGCGGAACCCCAGGACCGAAACCAAAATCAACGACCCCGTCGTGGCAGGCCACCACCACGACTCGGCCAAACCCTGAATGAGAGGCCATTGCGTCGGGGCCATCCATGCGGCCAGGGCCAAGAGCGCCATGGCGAGGTAGAATGAACGGCTCGGTGTCATCGGAGGGCTTTCAGAATTTGATACATGCCTGCCGCGAGACCTACGAGCGCCATCAAGGCTGTCCCCAAAGGTTGCTCCCATGCAAGCCATTCGTCCAACTTCAGACCCGCCATCACCCCCAAACCAATGACCACGGCCAGTTGGAACCCCATTCCTGCGAAGCGCAAAATGGAAAGTTGAGG
>CALKFF010000009.1 GCA_938084585.1 uncultured Flavobacteriales bacterium | reverse complement strand
GTGTGGCATGCCCAAAAACATGGCAGCTGAGCTCTACAAGCCGTTCATCATCCGCAAGATGATCGAGCGCGGTGTGGTCAAGACGGTCAAGAGTGCGAAGAAGATTGTCGACGCGAAAGAGCCTGTGGTTTGGGACATCCTCGAGAATGTCATGAAGGGTCATCCTGTGCTGCTCAACCGTGCACCGACGCTGCACCGTTTGGGCATTCAGGCCTTCCAGCCGAAGCTCATTGAGGGAAAGGCGTTGCAGTTGCACCCACTGGCATGCACGGCCTTCAACGCCGATTTCGATGGAGACCAAATGGCGGTTCACCTGCCTCTCGGGTCCGCCGCCATCTTGGAGGCGCAGTTGTTGATGCTGGGTTCTCACAACATTTTGAACCCTGCCAACGGTGCACCGATTGCTGTTCCGTCGCAAGACATGGTCTTGGGCTTGTACTACATCACCAAGGAAAGGAGCTCTTCAAAAGAGCACGAGGTGAAGGGTGAAGGCATGGTGTGCTACTCATCGGAAGAGGTGCGCATCGCTCACCAAGAAGGTCGCCTGGACTTGCACGCCGCCATCAAGATGCGCTACGTCGACGTGGCCGGCAATGTGAGCATGATTGAGACGACATGTGGTCGTGTGCTCTTCAACGAGCACGTCCCCGCAGAAGCTGGATACATCAATGAGTTGTTGACCAAGAAGTCGCTTCGTGGCATCATCTCACACGTCTTGAACAGCGTGGGTGTGCCTCGTACGGCTCAGTTCCTCGACGACATCAAGGAACTTGGATTCACCATGGCCTTCAAGGGAGGGTTGTCCTTCAACTTGAACGACGTCATCATTCCACCAGAGAAGGAGGAATTGGTGGCCAAAGCCACGGCTCAAGTGGGAGAGGTGATGGAGAACTACAACATGGGTCTCATCACCAACAACGAGCGTTACAACCAAATCATTGACATTTGGACGCACACGAACTCTCGTTTGACCAACATCTTGATGGATCGTCTTGAAACCGACAAGCAAGGATTCAACTCGATTTACATGATGATGCACTCAGGTGCACGTGGTTCAAAGGAGCAGATTCGTCAGCTCTCAGGCATGCGTGGGTTGATGGCCAAGCCTCAAAAGTCGTCTGCGACTGGAGGTCAGGACATCATTGAGAACCCCATCCTGTCGAACTTCAAGGAGGGCTTGTCCATCCTCGAGTACTTCATTTCGACACACGGTGCACGGAAAGGTCTGGCAGACACGGCTTTGAAGACAGCTGACGCGGGTTACTTGACCCGTCGTTTGGTCGACGTCGCCCAAGACGTGATCATCACCGAAGAGGATTGCGAGACCCTGCGCGGTCTGACTGTGACTCCCTTGCGTCAGAACGACGAAATCGTGGAAGGCATCGGCGACCGCATCGAAGGTCGCACGGCGTTGGAAGACGTGTTGCACCCCACCACGGAGGAGGTGATGGTCGCTGGCGGTGAGCAAATCACCCCCGCCATGGCCAAAGCCATCGAAGAAGCGGGCGTGCAGGAAGTGGAAGTGCGCTCGGTCTTGACGTGCGAGTCGCGCCAGGGTGTCTGCGCCAAGTGCTACGGCAAGAACCTCGCCACGAACCGCCCTGTCCAGACAGGGGAGGCTGTGGGTGTGATTGCGGCTCAGTCCATTGGTGAACCTGGAACGCAGCTGACGCTTCGCACGTTCCACGTGGGTGGTACGGCATCCAAGATCTCGGACGAGAACCAAATTCGCACCAAGCACGAAGGAGTCGTGGAAATCGACGAATTGCGCACGGTGGACCGCACCAACGCCGAAGGCGAAAAGGAAGTGGTCGTGGTGTCGCGTTCTTCTGAATTCAAGGTCATGGACCCCGCGACCAACGTGGCGTTGAGCACCACAGTGCTGCCATACGGTTCTGTGCTGTTCGTCAAGGACGGCAAGAAGATCAAGAAAGACACGGCGGTGTGCGAGTGGGATCCTTACAACAACGTCATCATCTCGGAGGAAGAAGGCACAGTGGCCTTTGAGAGCATCGAAGAAGGCGTGACGTACCGTGAGGAGCTCGACGAGCAAACCGGTTTCCGTGAAATCGTGATCACCGAAACACGAGACAAGAAGAAGAACCCAGCCGTCCTCATCATGGGCAAGAAGAAGGAAGTGCTCCGCACATACTCTTTGCCTGTGGGCGCTCACCTTGCGGTGAAGGAAGGGGACAAGGTTGGCAAGGGTCTCATCTTGTGCAAAATTCCACGTGTGGCGGGCAAGTCTGGTGACATCACCGGGGGTCTCCCGAGGGTGACCGAATTGTTCGAAGCCCGGAACCCATCCAACCCAGCGGTGGTGTCTGAGGTGGACGGCATCGTGAGCTACGGCAAGATCAAGCGTGGCAACCGCGAAGTCATCGTGGAGGCGCGCACTGGCGACAAGTTCAAGTACATGGTGCCGTTGTCGAAGCACATCTTGGTGCAAGACAACGACTTCGTGAAGGCAGGAATGCCTCTGTCCGACGGTGCAGTGACGCCGAACGACATCTTGAACATCATGGGCCCAACGGCCGTGCAGGAGTACATCGTGAATGAAATTCAGGACGTGTACCGCTTGCAAGGTGTGAAGATCAACGACAAGCACTTCGAGGTCATCGTACGTCAGATGATGAAGAAGGTGGTCATCGAAGACGGTGGCGACACCCAATTCCTTGAGAAGCAAATCGTGGAGAAAGCTGACTTCTTGAACGAGAATGACCGCATGTTTGGCATGGTGGTGGTGACCGACGCAGGAGGATCTGACCAACTCAAAGTGGGACAAATGGTGTCTGCCCGTCGCTTGCGCGACGAGAACAGCTCGTTGACCCGCCGCGATCTCGCCAACGTGGAAAGCCGCGACGCCATCCCAGCGACGTCACGTCCGCTCTTGCAGGGCATCACGCGTGCCAGCTTGCAGACCAAGTCCTTCATCTCTGCGGCTTCCTTCCAGGAAACCACGAAGGTGTTGAACGAAGCGGCTGTGAGCGGCAAGCAAGACCACCTGTTGGGCTTGAAGGAAAACGTGATTGTGGGCCACTTGATCCCAGCGGGAACAGGCACACGCAAGTTCTCCGACCTGAAGGTGGGATCTCGCGAAGAGTTCGACGCCCTCGTTGAACACGCGTCTTCCCAGGAAGACTGACCTTCAACGACGAATATGAAAAAGGCACCTCATTGAGGTGCCTTTTTTCTTGCCTTGCATCCAGGCGAAAGCTCAGCCGGAGTTCAGGACTTCTGTTCGATGGCCCGGGCCGCCGCCGTTGCAGGATCCTCGCCTGAGGCATCGGGCTTTTCGGTGCCACAGAAACCAAACAGGCAGTTCTCTTTGATGACACGGTCCACGAAGTCGGGAACCATGCCGACCCAAGCGTCGTCTCCACGTTTGATGCTTTCAAGCGCCGTCCTGCTGAAGATGGACAACACCTCGGGGTCGTAACCCTCGATGTCCAGAATGCGCTTGTTGAAGACGAGGTAGTCGTAGAGTGGTTTGAGCCTCGGATGGATGGGCGTGGTCTCTGACGTCCAGAGGGCCTCAGATTCTTGGTCCTTCCAAGGGTAGAGCAAGATGCGCAAGTCGCGGGAGAACAAGATGCCAAACGCCTCGAGGATGCCCCCGTTGAGGTTTCGGTAGTACTTCTCGTTGAAGATCTCCACCATCGTCGCTGCGCCCATGATGACGCCCATGCGCTTTTTGGTGTGACGAGAGAAGAACTCCACCAGCTTGTAGTACTTCTTGTAGTTGCTGATGAGCACGGTTTGGCCAATGCTGCAGAGGACGTCCGCGCGGTCGAGGAAATCCTGCTCGTCGATGTCGCCTTCCGCACTGAGGTTGTTCAAGGTGATCTCGAACAGCACCTGAATGTTGTCGGGGTCGACCTTGTTTTCTTGCTTGAACATCGCCAAGCCTTTGGCGATCATGTCGATGTTGACTTTGGTCACAGGGCGGAAGCTTCCGCGGATGGCCAAGATGTTCTTCTTGTAGAGCACGTCGGCGGCTTGACGGTTGCGTCCGTCGGGAGAGAAAATCACCGCGTCGGTCATGCCTTGCTTGACGAGTTGAAGGGACAAGAGGCGGTTGTCGACGTCGGCAAAGGCCGGGCCGTTCATCTGCACCATGTCGATTTCCAGCTGGTCTCGGTCAAGGTTGTCGTACAAGCTCTGGAGCACCTCCTTGGGGCGCTTGTAGAAGTAGAAGGCTCCGTAGATGAGGTTCACCCCGAGCATGCCTGCCGTCTGCTGTTGAAGCAAGGCGTCTTGCTCGTGGAAGCGCGCGTGCAGGATGATTTCGCTGGGCTCGCTCTCTGCGGACGTTTGGAACCGGATGCCAAACCAGCCGTGACCTTGAATGGTCTTGTGGTAGTTGATGGTGGCCACGGTGTCTGCGAAGGCGAAGTACTGCTTCGTGGGGTGGTCCTCCCGCGTGATGCGTTCCTCAATCAGGTTGTATTCGTGGTCGAGCATCTTGTCGATGCGCGCCTCGCACACGTAGCGTCCTTTCGCTTCTTTGCCGTAGATGGCGTCGCTGAAGTCCTTGTCGTAGGCCGAGATGGTCTTGGCGATGGTGCCGGACGCCCCGCCCGCACGGAAGAAGTGACGCACCACCTCCTGGCCTGCGCCAATCTCTGCGAACGTGCCATAGAGGTCGGGATTGAGGTTGATCCGAAGGGCCTTTTGTTTGGCTGAGAGGATGACGCGTTCCAAGTCCACGGCGTAGAGATCGAGGTTTGTATCAAAGGTAAGGATACCTTCGCGCCATGGCCATTGGAGAAGTGGAGAGATTGAATCGCCTTGTGTTCTTGGGAACCGGGACGTCCCAGGGGGTGCCGATCATCGGATGCTCCTGCGAGGTGTGCCGCTCTGAGGACCCCCGCGACCAGCGGCTCAGGACTTCTGTGATGATGGAATGCAACTCGACCCGTTTGGTCGTGGACACAGGTCCGGATTTCAGGATGCAAATGCTGCGGGAAGGGGTGACGAGTTTGGACGGGGTGGTGTACACCCACGAACACAAAGACCACCTGGCTGGCATGGACGACGTGCGGCCGTTCAATTACATGCAGAACGCCACCATGCCGTTGCATGCTTCCGCTCGGGTGGAAGAGGCGTTGCGTCGAGACTTTCACTACGCGTTCGAAGAGGGCAGGCACGGTGGGGTGCCCAACGTGGAGATTTTGCCCATCGAAGACCACGGCACGATTCAAGTCGGACAGCTGTCGTTGGAGGCGGTGCCGGTGACCCACGGCAAGCTTCCCATCCATGGATTCGTGGCCGGGGATTTGGCCTACATCACCGACGCCAGCGCGTTGCCTGCGTCCACCATGGACAGGCTTCAGGGCGTGGAGGTGTTGATTTTGAATGCCCTGAGACCAGACCCCCACTACAGTCACTTCAACCTGGAGCAAGCGCTGGAGGTGGCCGCGCAAGTGGGGGCCAAACAAACGTGGTTCACCCACCTCAGCCATTTGATGGGCACCCACGCGTCCCGCGATGCGTCCTTGCCTGCAGGGGTGCGGTTGGCCCACGACGGCTTGGTGTTGACCCGAACAGGCGGAGCGTGGGCGAACTCGACGTCGGCTTGGACCAACCCAAATCAACCTTAACCCCATGGTTTGGATGAAGCGGATCGGGCGGTTGCCCAAGTGGATGTTGACCGTCTTGGCGTGGAAATTGACCGTGCTGGCTTGTCTGTTGGGCGGGTACCGAGGCAAGGTTGTGCGCGCCAACCTCAAGCGGGCGTTTCCGGAGGCCTCAGGCTGGACCCGTACGGTGTGGTTTGTGACGTTTCAGCGGCACTTCATGCAGCTTTTGGTCGAGTCGACCAAACTCTTCACGATGTCCCAAAAGGACGTGGAGTCCGGCATGCCTCACCACAACGTGGAGGTGGTCCAAGCTTTGCACGACCAAGGCAAACACGTCTTGGTGGCCGGGGGCCACATGAACAATTGGGAGTGGAGCGCAGTGACCTTGAATCAAGCGCTGCCGCATCGGTCCATGGCCTTGTACAAGAAGCTCAGCGACCCCAAGGCGGACAAGTTGATGCGGTCTTCCCGCCAACGGTTTGGGTTGGAAATGGTGCCGACCAAGGAAGGACGGGCCTGGATGAACGTCGCCCAGCACGGGGATCCCGTGGCGGTGGTCATGGGGTTTGACCAAAGTCCGGCCGACCCCTCCAAATCCTGGTGGACCACGTTCCTAGGGACAGAAACAGCCGTCTTCTACGGACTGGAACAATGGTCCAAGCGCTACGACATGGCCGTGGTGTACGCCAGCATTCGCCGGCAAGGCCCATGGCAATATGCGTTGACCTACGAATTGATTTCCGACGGTGAGGAGACGTTGGACGAGGGTGAAGTGCTGGACCGATGCTTGGCCAAACTCGAGCGTGAGATTGCGTTGGACCCCCCGCGTTGGTTGTGGTCGCACAAGCGGTGGAAGCACAAACGACCTGAGCAGAGTCCCGTGCATCCGCGACGTCACCGCCCGGAACCCCAAACTTGAAGGAGATGAACCCCATGCAAGGAAAGGCGCCGCTGGCTGAGCGGATGAGGCCCACCACCCTGGACGGTTACGTCGGACAAGCCCACCTGGTGGGGGACGGGGCCGTGTTGCGTCAGGCCATGCGGGCAGGGACGCTGCCCAGCATGATTTTGTGGGGACCACCCGGCGTGGGGAAAACCACGTTGGCGCGGCTGATTGCCCAAGAGTCGGGAAGGCCATTCCACAGCTTGAGCGCCATCCACAGCGGGGTCAAGGACGTGCGCAACGTGTTGGATTCTGTGAAGCGTGACGGCATGTTCGCGGGACGGGCGTTGTTGTTCATCGACGAGATCCACCGGTTCTCGAAGTCCCAGCAGGACAGCTTGCTCGGTGCGGTGGAGGCAGGCACGGTCACGCTGTTGGGCGCCACCACGGAGAACCCTTCGTTCGAGGTCATTCCGGCTTTACGCAGCCGTTGCCAAACGTACGTGCTCGAGCCGCTCTCGGCAGAAGTGCTCCAGGGCCTGATGGCAAGGGCCTTGAATGAGGACGAAAGCATGGCGGCCAAGGCCGTGGCGTTGGAGGAAACAGAGGCCCTTTTGCGGGCCAGCGGGGGCGACGCCAGAAGGTTGTTGAACACCCTAGAACTGGTGGTTGACAGCCTCACACCAGACGCCGATGGCCGGAGGGTGGTCACCAACGACAAGGTGCTGGAGACCATCCAAAACACGCCTTCCAACTACGACAAGGGGGGCGAGCAGCATTACGACGTGGTGAGTGCCTTCATTAAGAGCATCCGGGCCAGCGACCCGAATGCGGCGGTGTATTACTTGGCCCGCATGGTGGAAGGGGGCGAAGATCCCAAGTTCATCGCGCGACGCCTTTTGATTTCTGCTTCAGAAGACATCGGCAACGCCAACCCGACGGCGTTGGTGCTGGCCAACAACACGTTCGCCGCGGTGGAGAGGATCGGTTGGCCTGAAGCCCGGATCGTGTTGTCGCAATGCGCCGTGTATTTGGCCACCAGCCCCAAGAGCAACGCCTCCTACAAGGCCATTGGGCAGGCGCAGCAATGGATTCAAACCCACGGCGAAGCGGCAGTGCCCCTGGCGCTCCGCAACGCCCCGACCAAGCTCATGAAGGACCTGGGCTACGGGAAAGGCTACGCCTACGACCATGAAGCGTCAGGGCAATTCAGCGGCCAGGAATGCCTGCCGAAGGGCATGGAGGGAAAGGTGTTTTACGAGCCAGGCAACAACCCACGAGAGCAGGCGACACGCGAGTGGCTCCGGCAGCTTTGGAAGTCGAAATACGGGTACTGACCTGGCGTCAGGACTTCACCAGCCGGCGTCAGTGCGCTGGAGTGTGCCCATGTTGTAGTGCTCCATTTTGAGGAGTCGCCCAGCGGGGTCGTAGTGGTACACCGGCCCGTCCAATTCCCCTTGGACGTATTCGCCTTCTTTGGAGATTTGGACGCCCCGCATCACGCGGCGTTGCAGCGTTTCTCCGAGTTGGGGGTCTTTGAAATCTTCCAACACGAATCCACCCTGGTCGTGCCACTCACGGAATGGCCCGTCCAATTGCTTGTCTTTGTAGGTGTATTCGGACGCGGGGCGCTCCTCGCCATGCCATTCGGTGAACGTGCCGTTGACGCGGATGGTCTCGAGCAGTTGGCCGTCGCGGTACCTGTGGATGTGTTGGAGCCGACCATCCTCAAGGTAGAACTTCCAACTGCCCTCTTCCACACCGTCGAGGTAGGCGCCTTCACTCAGGCGTTGCCCCCCGCCGTAGAATGCTTTGAAAGGGCCGTCCAGGGTTCCCGTGCGGTAGGTCACCACTTGGCGCGGAAGCCCGTTGTCGTGCCAAGCGGTCCAAGTCCCATCGAGCTCGCCGTTCACGTAGGTGGCCCGCTCGAAGACCTGCCCTGAAGGGAGGAATCGTTCTTCCAACCCCGCTTTCACTCCACGGTCGTACGTCAACTGGGTGGTCACATTGCCTGCCCCGTCGAACAGCGTCCAAGCCCCGTGACGGACGGGTGGGGTGGGCCGCGACGGTTGAACGTCACCACGAACCCGAATGTCTTGATGCAAGTAGCCTCCTGTGGCGGCCACGCGGCCGTCTCGGGTGAACATTTGCACCGTGGATTCCAGCGGGTTTTCGCCGTGCTGGAGGTGGGTGATGGCCGTGCCGTCTTCTCTGAAATACCACCATTCGCCTGAAGGCCGTCCGTGGTCAAACTCGCCTCGGTAGTACAATTCCCCGCCGCCGTAAACACGGATCCATAAGCCATGCCTCAGCCCCTCGGCGTCCAGGGTGCTGTGGTCCACGCCATAGTTGCCTGATGGCCAAGCGTTCTCGGCGTTGAGCGGCCGGTCGTGCACGTCGGGCTGGGCAAGCGCGAGCCCGGTCAGCCAAAACAAGCACCAAGCCGCTGTCATACCGAAGTCGGATTGTGAAGGAATCATGGAACAAAGATGCACCTCCCGGTGGACCGAGGACGGGGCTTTGGGTACTTTTGCTATCCCAAAACCTGGATTCATGAAAGTGACTGTTGTCGGTGCCGGAAACGTAGGCGCCACTTGTGCAAATGTGTTGGCCACCCGCGAAGTGGCGAACGAAGTTGTGTTGTTGGACATCAAGGATGGCTTTGCCGAGGGCAAGGCGCTTGACATTTGGGAGACCGCGCCCATCAACTTGTACGACACCCGCACCGTGGGGTCGACCAACGACTACTCCAAAACGGCAGGTTCCGACGTGGTGGTCATCACCAGCGGACTTCCTCGGAAGCCCGGAATGAGCCGTGATGATTTGATCGCGACCAACGCGGGCATTGTGAAGACCGTGACGGAAAACGTCATGAAGCACAGCCCCGACGCCATTTTGGTGATCGTGTCCAACCCGTTGGACGTGATGACCTACTGCGCGTACTTGAACGCCAACATCGACAGCAAGCGTGTGTTTGGCATGGCGGGCATCCTCGACACGGCACGTTACCGCGCCTTCCTTGCGGAGGAGCTGAACGTGAGTCCCAAAGACATCCAGGCGGTGTTGATGGGTGGCCACGGCGACACCATGGTGCCACTCCCGCGCTACACCACCGTGGGCGGCATCCCTGTGACTGAAATGATCGACGCCGACAAGCTCGACGCGATTGTGGAGCGCACCAAGAAGGGAGGAGGTGAGATTGTCAACCTGTTGGGCACGTCAGCCTGGTATGCACCAGGTGCGGCCGCGGCCCAAATGGTGGAAGCCATCGTGCGCGACCAACGACGCGTCTTCCCCTGCTGCGCATGGTTGCAAGGCGAGTACGGCGTCAACGACTTGTACCTCGGCGTTCCCGTGATCCTCGGCAAGAACGGCATCGAGAAAATCATCGAGCTCGACTTGAACGACGACGAAAAAGAATTGCTCCGCACCAGCGAGGCTGCGGTTCGCGACGTGAAAGGCGTGTTGGACCGCCTCAGCCTCTGAGTCAGTCCGGCAACTTGATCCATGTCAAAGGAGCTCCTTCGGGGGCTCCTTTGTCGTTGGTCCAAACCAAAACGTACGCCCCGGCTTCCCAACCTCGGGTGTCCAATCGTCCAGAGGCCCATCCAGCGACAGATTGTCGATGCACCAGTTGGCCATGGGTGCTCCAGACTTGGAGTTGTCCTGTGGCGACGCGTTCTGCAGTCCACTGAACCACTTCTTGCCCAGGGTTAGGCATGAGGCGGGGGGTGAAGACAGGCCAGGTGGTTTCGGCGAGTGTTTCTGTGGAGCCCTCGGTTCCTTCGAAAGCAAGCAGACCGCCGTTTTGGATGCCGACCAAACCGTCCAAGAGGCCATCTTGGTTCAGGTCTGCGAACGCCGCGGCCGCACGGAAGCCTGGTTGGAGGTTGAAGACGTTGTCGTCGACCTCGACCAAATCGGCGTCCCAATCGCCCGTGAAGAGCCCGAAGTCCTGAACGCGGCCCACTTCGTTGGCCACGAAGACCCGAAGGCCCTCCTCCGTCTCCGTCAGGGCGGGAACGCAATACCCGTTGATGCCGAGCAGGTTGTCCACGAGCAGGCCGCCCCAGGTTTCCCCGTGGATGGGGGAGGTGTACACCGACCAAGCGCCCAGGGCGTCTTGCTCCACCAGCGTGAGCGTCCCGTTTTTCTCCCCCACCACCATGTCCAAGTCGCCGTCGCCGTCCATGTCCAAAAGCTGGGGGGTGGCGAACTGCCCCACGTCAATGGCGTTGCCTGTATTCACGTCGGGAATGGACAAGGCCGCGAGCACGAAAGTGGGCCATTCGCCTGCGCCGGCCACGTTGTCGAACCTGTGGAGCAGTCCGAGTTCGTCGCCCACAACGACGTCGAGGTCTCCGTCGCCATCGAGGTCGCCAAACGCGGGGTACGCACTTTCAATTTGGAACGTGGACAGCGGAATCCAATTGTCGTTCACCTTGTCGAAGCGAGGCTGATTCGCGGAACCGACGTTGCGGTACGACGCCACGAAGGCCGGAGTTTGGTCGATGCCCTCGTGCCGCTCCTTGTTGGCGATGGCCAAGTCAAGCAACCCATCGCCGTCGAAATCCATCAGCACCGGGTAGGCACCCCGGCCCATGTCGATCATGTCGCGTTGGAGGTAGGCGCTGTCTTGAAACGCCCACAGCGGGGCGTCGTCCGATCCGGTGTTCTTGAACCAGTGAACCCCCGCATCGTCGTTGGTCTCCAGTGGGGTGTTGGGGGAGAAAAGCAAGTCTTTGGTTCCGTCAAGGTCCACGTCGAGGTGGAATGCGGCAGGAAACCGCGGCAGGTTGACCGCTTGATTGCCCCACAAATTGGCCGGAAATTGCGTGTCGAGAAACACGGCGCTGTCCAACCCAGTGCTGGAAGATTCCATCACCACCCCAATGGTGGAGGGGTAGGTGACGTCGCTGACCAACAAGTCCTTGGGCCCGCCTGCTTCGAGTTGAAGGGAAGTCAGCGCGCCTCCGGCGTGAAGTCCCGTCCGATTCACCTCGGGTGCGACGATGCCTGGATCTGCCACATTGAAGGAACATTCGAAGTCGTTTCCAATGAACAGCGCGTTGTTCTCCGCGGCTTCTTCCAACATGCCGTAGCACCGGTTGGTGCAGGTCAGTTCAAGGCCACAGGGCGATTGGCCTTGAAACCGGTACAACGTGGTGGCCGTTTCTGTGAACGTGATGATGTCCAGGTCTCCGTCGTCGTCGTGGTCCACGATGGCAGGCAAATCCATGCCGATGCAAATGACCGGGAGTTCACTTGCCCCGCTGCCAAAGTCGAAGCTCGCAGTCAAGTCCATGGGCGATGTGCTGAACGAAGGCGCGCCCCCTGGCACGGTGGTGTTTTCAAACACCCGAATCCCGTTCATGTGGCTGGTGAAGATGTCCGCTTTTCCGTCGCAGTTGTGGTCGCGAAGCAGGCACCAGTCCACCATTTCAGGAAACCCCAAGGCCCATTCCCAATTGACCGTCAAGTTCCCGTCGGTCAACCGCTCAAAAACGAGAACACGACTTCCGTCGCGGTCGAACGCCATCAGGTCGTCGTCCCCATCGAGGTCGGCGTCGAAGGGAGACCATTGAGGGGCGGTCAATCCCCCGGTCCAGGCGTGGTCCAAAGAATCGCCTCCGTGAAGCACGGTCCACGTCGCCCGGGTCCAGTCGCCAGGAAGGGATTGTGCCCCACCGAGGTGAACAACACCAACGCCGAGGAGGAAGGCCGCAAGGGCAGGGAAAAAGCGCATGAGCATGGGTTTCATTCTGGGTTCAACGCAAGAACGACGGGATCATCACCACATCGTCCAAGGCAAGCACCGTGCCGTTGGAGGTGATCACGTCGCCGCTGCGCACTCGGGCCCCATTGATGGTGATGCCTCCTCGCACATTCACTGGAAGGGTTTGGCCTGCGAGGCACTCGTAACTGTCTTTGGTTTTGAACTTCTCATAGGAGAGCGTCAACGGCAAAACGTGATGCCCCACGAATTCGTCCAGTTCCGCTCGGTAAGCTTGACGGGTCAAGAGCTTCCAATCTCCCATGGCTTCCATGGCGTTGTTGGTGGGGGCCAACAGCGTGACGCCTCTTCCATGAATCTCCTTGGCCAGGGAGGATTGTTTCACCAATTGTCCAAAAATGGAGTGCAGTTCCGTGCTCACCACGTACCGGTATGGGCTCATCTTGTTTTCCACCTCGTCCTGCGACATGGACTGCTTTTTCAAGGCATCCTCTTCACGCTGCTCCATGCGCTCTCGTGCGGCGGGGCTCATCTTGGCGGTGGGGTTGGGGTGGGGCTCCTGGTTTTGGGTACCCTCGGTGGCGCAGCCAGCCAGCGTCAGGGCCAACATGATGCCAGCCGTGGAGAAGATGTGGAAGAAAGTCTGCTTCATGGGACCAAGTTACGGCCACCAATGTGGGTGCAATCTGTGTACTTTTGACACGAGGATGCAATGATCAAACCCTCAACTTGATGAAACACGTTGGAAACACCCCCTTCGACGCGCGTTTGGATGCCGTCGGACTCGAAGGCGTGGGCCGAGCCCATTGGAACCTTCCCCCTGCCAAGCTCATTTTGCAAACCCTGCTCCGAGGAGAAGGTGTCCTGACTTCTTCAGGGGCTCTGGCCATCGCCACAGGCAAATTCACGGGCCGTTCGCCCAAGGATCGTTTCCTCGTGAAAGACGCCTCCACCGCCGACCGGGTGGATTGGGGGGACATCAACCAGGCCCTGTCTCCGGAGCATTTCCAAACCTTGTTGCAGGACGTTCAAGCGCATTTGAACGGACGGAGTGTCTTCGTCAAGGACGCGGCCGTCGGGGCCGACGAGCGGTACCGCATTCCGGTTCGCGTGGTCGCGGAAAAGGCGTGGTCTTCGTTGTTTGTGGACAACATGTTCATCCGCCTCTCTGAAGAGGAGAAATGGGTGGCGAGCCCAGAATGGCATGTCATCTGCGCACCAAGTTTCCAAGCGGACCCTGCGCGCCACGGATGCCGCCAAGGGAACCTGAGCGCGATTGACTTTGGCCGGCAGACCATTGTGGTGGTGGGCTCCGGCTACACCGGTGAAATCAAAAAGGGCATGTTCTCTGTGATGAACTACATCCTGCCGGTGGAGCATGACGTGTTTCCCATGCACTGCTCGTCCAACGTGGGCGAGGATGGGAACGTGGCGGTCTTCTTTGGACTGTCCGGAACAGGAAAAACCACACTCAGCAGCGACCCCAACCGTGCGCTCATCGGCGACGACGAGCACGGCTGGACTTCAGAGGGCGTCTTCAACATGGAAGGCGGGTGCTACGCCAAAACCATCCACCTGGACCCCGCCGGCGAACCCCAAATTCACAACGCGATCAAGTACGGGGCGATGCTGGAGAACATCGGGTTTGAAGAGGACGGGGTGACCCCGAATTACGACGACGACAGCATCACGCCCAACACCCGGGTGAGCTACCCGATTCACCACATCCACGGCGCGGTGGCCTCCGGACAAGGCGGCCATCCCACGGACATCTTCTTCTTGACCTGCGACGCGTTCGGGGTGTTGCCTCCGTTGGCCATGTTGAACAAGGGCCAAGCGATGTACCATTTCTTGTCCGGTTACACCGCCAAAGTGGCTGGCACCGAGGCCGGCGTCGTGGAGCCTCAAACCACGTTTTCTGCGGGGTTCGGCGCGCCATTCCTGCCGCTCCATCCCACGGAATATGCCCGCATGCTTGGGGACCGAATGGACGCCCATGGGGTTCGTCTGTGGCTGGTCAACACGGGCTGGACTGGGGGCGGCTACGGCGTGGGCACACGCATGAAGCTGAAGCACACGCGAGCCATGATTTCGGCGGCCCTCGGTGGGGCGTTGGACGACGTTCCCATGGTGGAGCATCCTGTGTTTGGCTTGAACGTGCCCACGACCTGCGACGGCGTGCCTGACCATTTGTGGGACGTCCGAAGCACCTGGGAAGACCAAGACGCTTACGACGCGGCGGCACAGGACCTCGCCAAGCGTTTCGAGGCCAACTTCGCCAAGTTCGAGGCGGCGGCTTCCGACGACATGAAGGCAGGGGCCCCGCGGGTCGGCGTGACCTCCGCCTGAGGAGCCACGGGGCGAGATTACCTTTGCCCCATGCACACGTGTTTTCATCCAGACCTCCATTCTGGGGTCCTTGAGCTGACTGAGGAGGAAGCCCTCCACGTCGTCCGCGTTCTCCGGATGAAGGAAGGAGAATCTTTGCGCTTGATGGATGGCATGGGTGGCGTGGCCACGGGCGAGCTCGTTCAGGTGGGCAAGCGCCGAGCTTCGGTGCACGTGGAAGAGGTGTCTCGCTCAGAACAGCGCCCTTCAGGATTGAGCCTCGTGGTGGCCCCCACCAAGCATACAGACCGCTTTGAATGGTTGATCGAGAAGGCCACCGAGTTGGGGGTCAAGGAGATTGTCCCTGTGTGGACGCGTCGCAGCGAACGTCGGACAGACAAGCATGTGCGCTGGTCCAAAGTGGTGGTGTCTGCGACCAAGCAATGCCAAAGGCCGTGGATGCCCGTGTTGCACGAAGCCATCCCGTTGGGAGAAGTGTTCGAACGGCACCCACATCTGAAGGAAATTCAAGGAGCTGTGGCGCATTGCGACGACGCCTTGACCAGTGTTCCAGCCAGGGAGGCGTGGCCAGACTGGCAATCTCACTTCTCGGACGCTTGGTTGGCCGTGGGGCCGGAAGGGGATTTCTCGGCAGAAGAAGTGGATTGGTTGCACGCAGCCGGCGCGACGCCTGTCCACCTCGGCGACCTGCGCTTGAGGACCGAAACGGCGGGCATGGCCGCCGTGGCCCAATTCAGCCATTGAGCGGGTCAGCCTTGACGTTCAGCCTCGGGTCCCCTTGGAATGGGGCGCCAGTGGGTCACGTCTGCGAAAAAGTGGTTGCTGTTGCCTTCTCCAGCCCAAAAGTGCAACCCGTGTTTGGCCCTCTTTTCCTCGTTTCGCGCGTAGAAGTCCTTGCAAAACCGCAGCACCACCACTTCTCGGATTTCGAACTGCAAGTCCTTGCCCGGCAAGAACGCCCTGTGGCCAGGGATGAACCCCAACACCCGCTGGTCGTCCTCGGGCAACGCGTTCTGGACGGAGATCCAGCCGTCGGTCATCGCCCTTGGAATTTGGGTGACCGTTTTTCCAAAAACGCCGCCACACCCTCCGCGTAGTCCTCCGTTTCTGCAGCTTCAAATTGCCAA
Source organism: uncultured Flavobacteriales bacterium (assembly GCA_938084585.1). Classification (GTDB taxonomy): domain Bacteria; phylum Bacteroidota; class Bacteroidia; order Flavobacteriales_D; family Sanyastnellaceae; genus UBA11663. The sequence continues at coordinate 63,677 of CALKFF010000009.1, read as the reverse complement.
TCCAATTCCAACGCCAACTGCACGTCCAAGGTGTTGTGGGCGCCTGCGTGCAGGGCTTTTTTGGTCAAACCCAACCCGCGGGTCGGCATGCTGGCCAATTTGGAGGCCAGTTGGTCCACCTCGTCCTGGAACGCGTCGTCGGCCACGCACGAGTGGATGAGCCCGAGGTCTTGGGCGTCCTGGGCAGGCAAGGGGGCGCCGAGCATGGTCAACGCTTTCGCCCGCGCCATGCCCACAAGGCGGGGCAGCCAATACGTGCCTCCGCTATCTGGAATCAACCCAATGTTGGCAAAGGCTTGGATGAATTTGACCGAACTTTTGGCGACCACAAAGTCGCAGGCCAGCGCAATGTTGGCGCCAGCGCCGGCAGCCACGCCATTCACAGCCGCCACCACGGGCTTGTCCATGTCGCAGATGCGGCGGATGCTTCGGTTGTAGGTCTCTTCCACAATCACTTTGAAGCCGGGCGAAGACTCGGCCGTGACTTCCTTCAAATCTTGACCCGCGCAGAAGGCGCGACCCGCCCCTGTGATGACCACGCACCTGACGTTGTCGTCCTGGGCGGCCTCGTCCAAGGCTTCCTGGAATGCGCGTCCCATGCCTTGGTTGAAGCTGTTGAAGACTTCAGGGCGGTTGAGCGTGATGGTCATCACGCCATGGTGAAGGTGAGAAAGGATGGAATCCGTCATGGATGCAAGGTAACTTCTGTCAGGTGGTCCAAACCGCTTGGATGCGGTCGTCTGCAATGAAGGACGCCTCACGGGCCCATTGATTGCATTGGTGAAGGTCCTCCATCGAAACACCCAAATGGGTGGTCAGGTTTTGGCACTCTTGAATCAGCGAGATGTCCATCACCCCGTGGTCGTCGGTGTTCACCGTGGTCTTCACCCCGGCGTCCATCAACCGCTTGAACGGATGGGATTTCAAATCTGGCACGGCCCGCGTCAGCACGTTGCTCCATGGGCACAATTCCAAAGGCACGCCGTCTTTGACCAGCCGAGCCACGACCTCGGCGTCGTGAATGGCTTGGACCCCGTGTCCGATGCGGTCCGCCCCCAATTCATCGAGGGCGACCAGGATGTTCTTCGCCGCACCAGGCACTGCGGGCTCGCCGGCGTGGACGGTGATGCCAAGTCCCTGGGCTTTGGCCTTTTGAAACAACGGTGCAAAAGGGGAAGCGGGGTAGGACACCTCGTCGTCCGCCAAATCCATGCCCACGAAGTGCGCCTTGCGTTCCAAGATCCAATCGCACCAAAAGGCGTTGTCTTTCACAGATTTGATGCGTTGAAGCAGGCCGATGAGTCCCACAACCATGGGGTACGCGGCCTCGGCACGGGCCATGCCTCGCAAAATCGCCTCGAGCATGCGGTCGGCGTCCATGGAGAGATGGGCGTCGAGCAAGAAGGAAGGGGCGTACCTCAATTCCAAAATGCGGACGTTGCTCAGCAAGAACATGTCTTCGCAAGCCTCGAAGGTGAGTTGCTCGACCTTGGCCTCGGTGTCGATGACGTCCCGGGTGTTCAAGAACTTGTGGAGGACGGTAGGCAGGTCGTCCATGGGTTCTTTGATCAGGAATTCTCGGTCAAAATCCTCTTCGCGTGCCACCGCCATGCCTTTTTCCAAGGCCCAACCGCGGAGGGTGGCTTTGCGAAAGGCCAGCTCCAGGTGGCAGTGCAATTCCACCTTGGGCATGTGTTTCAGGTCCTCGTAGCTCATGCCGCCAAGTTCGACCGAGGCCGACCGTCCTCCAAAAAGCGGCGGCGTAACTTCGTGGCATGGCCGTGAACATCAAAAACAAAAAGGCGTCCTACACCTATTTCCTCACCGACGAGTTCACGGCGGGGCTGGTGCTCTCTGGGTCAGAAATCAAATCCATTCGGGCCGGCAAGGCGAGCATCACCGAAGGCTATTGCAGGTTTGACGCGGGTGAATTGTGGGTGCACAACATGTACGTGGCGGAATACGCCAACGCCGGATACATGCCCCAGGACTCGAAACGAAAGCGTAAACTTTTGCTTCAAAGAACAGAGCTTAAAAAGCTAGAAAAGAAGGTAAAAGATGTTGGAGTGACGTTGGTTCCGACGTTGCTCTTCATTTCGCAAAGCGGGTACGCCAAGCTCAAGTTTTCGGTGGCCAAGGGGAAGAAGTTGCACGACAAACGACAAAGCCTGAAGGACAAGGATCAGGCGCGCGATTTGGCCCGCATGGCCGATTGAGGGGGATTCAGGAGTTGGCCTCCTGGGGGGCGCCAATGACGACCCTGTACTGGTCCACAAATTCTTCCCAGTCCCACAAGAAGTGCTCCATCACTTCCCGCAAGTTCTTCTGAAGAATGGGGTTGGGGACGTTCATGTCCGCGAAGTAGGCCTCCTGGTGTGCGATGACGTTGTACTTGTAGCACACGGCCCTGGTCATGGCGGTCAAGGTGTTCTTGCTCGGCCGGTTGATCTCTTTCATGAAACTCCGGTACTCCTTCACCTTGCGTGCAAACGTGTCGGGCGGCAGGCCCAGGGAGAATCCAAACTTGGCGCAGCACCGTTGAATGATGGCCCGATCCACGCCGTTGTTGAAGTGTTTGGGAATCAGACTGAGGTTGGCGCTCACAACGATCATCAAAAAGCGGCCGTAGTCCTCTTGGTCGAGGTTGGGCGAAGATTCGAATTCGGGGGCGCTGTTCAAGAACTCAGCCACTTGCGGCCAGCCTTGCTCCACCGTCTCAAACGAGGTGTTGACGAAGATGTTCGCCACCTGTTCGTCGGTGAGTTTTTTCTTCGAGAGCCAGCTAAGAAGTCCCAGGTTCTTCATCCTTGGGATTCAAAGCTATTGGGCCGCAACACGCGTGAGGGGTGGGGGGTCATGAACGCTATCCACAGGGTTATCCACAATGAAGGCGGCCTCCCAAAGGCATGATTTAGTTTTGCCGCGTGTATCAAAAGCTTCTCAAGCCCCTGTTTTTTTGGATGACTCCTGAGCGTGCGCACTACGCCGCCATGGACCTTTTTGTGCTGGCGTCACGCATTCCTGGAGTGCCTTGGTTTTTGCGCAGAAAAGTCCGTCAACACAATGAAGGACAAGAGGTTGAGGTTGCTGGACTGAAGTTTCCAAACAGGGTGGGTTTGGCCGCGGGGTTCGACAAAGACGCAAAGTGGCTGGACGCCCTGGCGCTGCTCGGCTTTGGATTTGTGGAGATTGGGACGGTGACGCCGAGGGCCCAGTCGGGCAACCCGAAGCCTCGGCTGTTTCGCCTGGTGGAGGACGAGGGTGTCCTCAATCGAATGGGGTTCAACAACGAGGGTTTGGTGCCGGCTGTGGCGCGATTGGTCCGCCGGCCTGAAGGGTTGGTTGTGGGAGGCAACATTGGCAAGAACAAAATCACCCCCAACGACCGTGCGGTGGACGATTACCTCGCTTGTGTGGACGCCATGCATGCCCACGTGGATTACTTCGTGGTCAATGTGAGTTCCCCCAACACCCCAGGGTTGAGGGAGTTGCAAGACAAGGAGCCTTTGACGGCGTTGTTGCGGGCAGTGGTCAAGCGCAACGCGGACCATCCAGGCAAGCGTCCAGTGTTCCTGAAGATTGCGCCAGATTTGACCGACGGCCAATTGGACGACATCGTGGACATTGTCCTCAGCGAAAAGGTCGACGGCGTGGTGGCCACCAACACCACCATTTCTAGAGAAGGCCTCGCCACCGATTCCGAAACCGTGAGCGCCATGGGGCCTGGCGGCGTGAGCGGTGCGCCTGTGCGGGAGCGGGCCACAGAGGTGATTCGTCACTTGGCCGCCAAGAGTCAAGGTCAATTCCCCATCATTGGTGTGGGCGGGATCGACAGCGTGGAGGCAGCCCAGGAGAAATTGGACGCCGGGGCCAGCCTTGTCCAGGTGTACTCCGGCATGATTTACCAGGGACCTGGCTTGCCGAGTCGTCTGGTTCAGGGGTTGGCCTGAGGTCTCGACTCAGGGCCTGCCGTGGAGTTCGTGCCACGTGGGGGCCGCCTGGTCCAGCCGAACTCCCTTTTCAGTGTGACGAACGGTGCAGGCGGCGTGTTGGGCGTCGTGCTCCAAGAACAACGTCCAAACTTCGTTGGCCGCGGTGTCCAAGAACAGCTTTTTCTCTTCCAAGGTGAGCAGGGGGCGCGTGTCGTACCCCATGACGTAGGCCAGGGGGATGTGCCCTGTGCTTGGGAGCAAGTCGGCCATGAAGGCGGTGGTCTGGCCTTGTCCGTGCCGGAGCAACGGGATCATTTGGCTCTCTGTGTGGCCATCGGCAAAGAAGATGTCCCACCCTTCGATGCCCATGGCGTTGTGGGTGATGCGTCCGGTGCGTTCCACCATGCGGAGTTGCCCCGAGTCCCGCAAGGGTTGCAAGTTGTCACGCAGGAACGACGCTTTCTCCCTGGCATTGGGGTTCATGGCCCAATCCCAATGCGCGTCGTTGCTCCAAAACGTCGCGTTGGGGAAAGCGGGGACCAGTTGCCCATCTGCCCTACGAACCACAGCACCTCCGACGTGGTCGAAATGCAAGTGCGTCAGGAACACGTCTGTGATGTCTCCCCTTGAGAATCCAGCTTGCGCCAAACTCGAGTCCAAGCTGTGCGCCCCGTGCAAATGGTAGTGGCTGAAGAATTTTTCCGATTGCTTGTCCCCAATGCCGCAGTCGATGAGCACCAGGCGGTCGCCGACTTCGACAAGCAGGGAACGCATCGCCCACGTGCACAAATTCTGGCTGTCCGCCGGGTTGGTCCTGGACCAAAGTTGCTTGGGAACCACCCCAAACATGGCCCCGCCGTCCAGTTTGAAATTCCCGGTGTGAATCGTGTGAAAGCGCATGGTGGAAAGGTATGATGACCCAAGTGAGTTCAGTACATTTGACCTTTGAATCACGCCCATGCTTGACGCCCTTTCTCCCGTCGACGGACGCTACCGGAGACACACCCAAACCCTCGCCACCTGGTTGTCTGAACAAGGACTGATTCAACACCGGGTCGAGGTGGAAGTGGAATACTTCTTGGAGTTGGTGAAGATCCTGCCCCAGTTGGCCGATTTCCCCCAAGACAAGGTGGACGCCCTCCGGGCTGTGCACCTCGAGTTCTCGGCCCAGGACGCCCAGTGGGTGAAGGACCAGGAGCGCATCACCAACCACGACGTGAAGGCGGTTGAATACTTCGTGAAAGACGCGATGGACAAGTTGGGCGTGGGGGCTTGGAAGGAGTTCGTCCACTTCGGGTTGACTTCCCAAGACGTCAACAACACCGCGATTCCGCTGTCGCTGAAACGCGCGACGGAAGGCGTGGTTCTGCCGTTGCTGGACGAGGTGATTTCGGATTTATCTCGCTTGGCCCTGGAGTGGAAAGATGTGCCGATGTTGGCGCGGACGCATGGGCAGCCGGCGTCTCCCGTGACGTTGGGGAAAGAGCTTCAGGTGTTCGTGGAGCGCCTGCGCAGCCAGCGCGTCGGGCTTGTCGACGCCGTGTATGCGGCCAAGTTTGGCGGCGCCACCGGGCAATTCAACGCCCATCGGGTGGCCTACCCTGAGGTGGATTGGCCTGCCTTTGGCCGGGCCTTCGTGGAGGGCAAGTTGGGCCTCACGCGGACCCCGTTGACCACGCAAATTGAGCCGTACGACCATCTCGCAGCTTGGTGCGACGCCTTGCGTCGCATCCACACGGTGATTCTCGATTTGGACCGGGACGTGTGGACGTACATCTCCATGGACTACTTCAAGCAGAAGATTGTGGCCGGGGAAGTCGGGTCTTCCGCCATGCCGCATAAAGTTAACCCCATCGACTTCGAGAACAGCGAGGGCAACCTGGGGGTGGCCAATGCGTTGCTGGGGCACTTTGCCGAGAAGTTGCCTGTCTCCCGGTTGCAGCGCGACCTCACCGACAGCACCGTGATGCGCAACCTGGGCGTGCCCCTCGGGCACAGCGTCATCGCCATGAACGCCACCCGGAAGGGGCTGGGCAAGCTGGTGTTGAACGGGGACAAGATTGCCGCCGACTTGGAGGCCAATTGGGCCATTGTGGCCGAAGCCATTCAGACCATCCTGAGGCGTGAAGCCTACCCCGAGCCGTACGAGGCCTTGAAAGCCTTGACTCGAACAAATGGCACGATCAACCAGGCGGTGATGCGTGAATTTGTGCAGGGCTTGGACGTGTCCGACGCGGTCAAAGCGGAACTGAATGCCATCACCCCAGCGAATTACCTCGGGTTCGCTTCAGACTTGGTGCGCGGATGAGGTCCGTCTGGACCCTGATTCCTTTGATTCGTCACCAGCGAGGCCAAGTGCTGTTGGTGGGGGTGCTCCATGCGTTGAGCGCCGTTCTGTCGTTGTTCACGTTTTTGTCTGTGGTGCCGTTTTTGCGCATCCTCTTTGGGGCAGCGCCCGGTGCGGATTCCCAAGAAGGGGTGTTGGCTTGGATCAGCCTCGGATTTGACGGGTTTGTGCAGCGGGAAGGCGCGTCCATGGCGCTCGCGGTGTTGTGCGGCGCGATGGTGGTGCTGGCCCTTCTGAAAAATGCCGTGCAATACGCGGCTCTCTACGTCATGGCAGGCATCCGTACCGGGGTCAGCCGAGATTTGAGGCAAGACCTTTATGGCAAGCTCATGTCCATGCCGATGGCCTGGTTCTCGGAGTCCAAACGCGGGGACGTCATGAGTCGCTTCACCCACGACTTGATGGAAGTGGAGCACTCGGTGATTGGTTCGTTGGAAGCGTTGCTGAAGTCGCCGCTCATGGTGCTCGTGAGTCTGGCGACCTTGTTGGCCTTGAGTTGGGAGTTGACGTTGTTCGCCTTTGTGCTTCTGCCAGTGACGGGTGCGTTGATCAGCCGTTGGTCCAAGCGCCTCAAGCGCCACGCCCAAAAGGGAAAAGAAGAACTCGGTCAATTGGTGACGGTGCTGGAGGAATCCTTGTTGGGCATGCGGATCGTGAAGGCCTTCAACGCCGAGGCGCAATTCACAACGTCCTTTTCTGAGAGGAACCACGGCCATTTCAAGGCGATGCGCCGGATGCACCGTCGTGAAAGCATGTCGTCGCCGATGAGCGAAGTCATTTCGCTGTCGGTGATGGCGCTTCTGTTGGCCTACGGAGGTTCGCTCGTGCTTGCAGGGGATTCGGCGTTGTCTGGGGATTGGTTCATCGGCTACTTGGTGGTGTTTTCGCAAATCATCCCGCCTGCGCGGTCCTTGGCCGATGGGTACTTCCGCGTGTCGAAGGGCGTGGCGTCGCTGGACCGGTTGAACGAGCTGTTTGAGGTGTCGTGGTCTCGGGAAGCGGATTTGGGCGAGGCGGGGGCCGAAGCCCCCACATGTCAGCGGGCACTGGTCTTCGAGGATGTGGTGTACCGTTATCCTGAACAGGACGCCCCTGCCTTGAATGGCCTGAATCTCACCATTCCAGCTGGTCAGGTGGTGGCTTTGGTGGGTCTTTCGGGCTCGGGAAAAACCACGGCCGCGCACATGCTGAGCAAGTTTGCCAACCCAGATCAAGGCACCCTTTGGGTGGACGACACCGACCTGAGAACGGTGTCCGGGCAGGCGTGGCGGGCCAAGTTGGCGGTGGTCACCCAGGACGCGTTGCTCTTCCATGGCTCGATCGCCGACAACATTGTGCTGGGCGACGACACCCCCGACTGGGATCGGATGCGCCGTGCGGCGAAAGCGGCGCACGTGTTGGAGTTTGCGGAAGCGTTGCCCGAAGGATTGGACGCCAAAGTGGGGGACAGTGGAGGCAAGCTCAGCGGCGGCCAGCGTCAGCGAGTGGCGTTGGCAAGGGCGTTGTACCGCGACGCCGACGTGTTGTTGTTGGACGAGGCCACGTCCGCCTTGGACGCAAGTTCAGAGTCTTTGGTTCAGCAAGCGCTGGAACAAGCCGTGAAAGGAAAAACCGTGGTGGTCATCGCCCACCGCATGTCGACCATCCGGGAAGCCGACACCATTGCCGTGCTTGAAGGAGGCCAGGTGGTGGAGCAAGGGACGCACGAGGAGCTGGTGGCCTTGAACGGGCGCTACGCCGAGTTGAATCAACTGCAGCAAGGAAGGTGAGCGCCATGTTTGTGTCTGGATTCACGTTCATCAACAATGCGGTCAGGTTCGATTACCCCATCGTCGAGGCCATCCGAAGCATCATGCCGCTTTGCGACGAGGTTGTGGTGGCGGTCGGCGACGCCCAAGACGGGACACGCGAATTGATTGAAAGCATCGGCTCGGACAAGGTTCGAATCGTGGACACCGTGTGGGACCATTCCTTGCGTGAAGGGGGGCGGGTGCTGGCTGTGGAGACGGACAAGGCGTACGCGCACATCTCACCTGAGGCCGACTGGGCGGTGTACATCCAAGGCGACGAGGTGTTGCACGAGCAAGACCTGCCTGCCATCCGTGAAGCGATGGAGCGTCATTTCCTTCGGCGTGATGTGGACGGCCTGTTGTTCAAGTACAAGCATTTCTATGGGTCGTACGATTATGTGGGGGCGTCGGACCGCTGGTACGCCCATGAGGTGCGTGTGGTCCGCGCGGGGTCCTCGGTGAAGTCGTTCCGTGATGCCCAGGGGTTTCGCATCCGAGACAACGAGCCCCTCCGGGTCTTGCCCGTGGACGCTACGGTGCATCACTACGGATGGGTGAAGCCGCCGCAGGTGATGCAAGACAAGCGGGTGCAATTCAACAAGCTCTGGCACGACGACGAATGGGTGGAAACGCACGTGGTGGGTCCGGAATCGTTCGCGTACGAAGATCACATTCGTTCGCTCCACAGGTTCGAGGGACCACATCCTCAGGTGATGCAGCGCAGGGTCGGCGCCATGAATTGGACGTTCTCGTTCGACCCATCTCAGAATCGGTGGACGTGGAAAGAGCGCCTGAAGTCGTTGGCCAAAAAGGTGGGCATCAATCCCAACTACGCCAATTACAAGTTGCTCCGGCGCTGAGCGCGGGCCTCTGCCACCTCGGTTGCACTGTCTTGTCAAAATTGGGCCACATTTGTCCATGCCTCGATTGACTTGGATGCTTCGAAACCGCTGTCCCCAGTGTGGGCAGACCCATTTGTTTGTGGAGTCCAACGCCTACAAACTTCGCAGCACCGCCCTCATGCACAAAGCGTGCGCGGCGTGTGGAGAGGATTTCGAGCGTGAGCCGGGCTTTTATTTCGGGGCGGCGTACGTCAGTTATGCCTTGACTGTGGCCCTTTGGGTGGCGGTGCTTGTGGCGATGATGGCGTTTGATACGTGGGGGTGGATGGAATTTGGGATGTTCACCCATCCAGGCACCTACTTGACGACAGGCTGCACGCTTCTGTTGGTGTTGATGCCTGTGATCTACAGGTTGAGCCGTTCCATCTGGATTTCGATGTTCACGAAAACACGGGCATGAAAAAAAGGGACCCTCACGTTTGAGCGTCCCTTTCAAACCAAATCGCCTGATTCATTGCGCCGTCGCCAGCGCATTAACCAAAACCGAGTCCCTATACCGGGCCAGGTTGCAAAAGGTTGCACCCCAGGCAAAAAAAAATCGTCACGCTTGCTTCGAGCGCTCCTTGTCGGCCTCGTCGCCTTGCACCCGGATGCTTTCTTCGTGGACGGACGCCAAAATCTTGGACAGGAAGTCGTGGTTCAATCCCATTTGACTGGCCCAATCCAGGCGGCTCTTCACAATGTCTCGCCAGCGCGCTACGCTCAGAAGAGACCACTTGTTCCGATGTTTCAACGCCCCGATCTCACGGGCGAGTGTCATGCGCTTGTCGAGCATGTGCAACAATTGCTCGTCCACACTGTCGATTTGAAGCCTCAGGGCGTCCAGGGATTCTTGGGCGTCGTCGTTGACAACGTGTTGGACCGGCACGTCCAGTTGGGCGAGCAACCGGTCCAGGGCGTCGGGGGTGATTTGTTGCTCGGCGTCGCTCAGCGCTTGCGCAGGGGAGGGGTGGCTTTCAATCATCAGCCCTTCCATGCCAAGATTCATGGCGCGTTGGGCCACGTCCTGCAAGTGTTCCGCTTTGCCAGAAATGTGGGAAGGGTCGCAGAACAGCGGGACTTCTGGCATCTCTGACCGCAGCGCGATTGGAATCTCCCACATGGGCGCATTGCGGAATTCAGAGCTGCCGTAGCTCGAAAAGCCCCGGTGCAAACCACAGACTTGGCCGCGTGTGCACGAGGCGACGCGTTCCAGCGCCCCAATCCACAATTTCAAATCGGCGTGCATGGGGTTCTTGACCATGACCAAGAGGTCCGTGCCTTCCAACGCTTCCGCGATGGCTTGGACGGCAAAGGGGCTCACCGTGGTGCGCGCCCCAATCCAGACGGCGGACATGCCTGCGTTGAGCACCTTCTCCACGTGCTCAGGGGTCGCGACCTCCGTGATGGCCCTGAGGCCGGTCGTGGCCTCCGCTTCCATGAGCCATGGCAAGGCTTGTTCTCCCAGACCTTCAAACGAGTTGGGCCTGGTGCGCGGCTTCCACAGTCCGGCGCGAAAGAACTGAACCCGCCCGCCCTCGGCCAAGGATTTGGCCGTGTGGAGCACCTGTTCTCTGGATTCGGCACTGCACGGTCCGGCCACCACCACAGGACGTTTTTCTTGTCCCAACGGGTGGTTGATTGAGAATCGTGCAGACGGGTCTCCTTGAACCATGACACAAAATTACGGGCCGTTGGCATGGACGCCTTGCTTCTTGCCACAAAACGGACAGTTTCAGGCACAAAAAAACCCCGACGCATGCGCCGAGGCTTTTGAAGTACCCAGAACTGGACTCGAACCAGCACGCCCGAAGGCACAGCCGCCTGAAGACTGCGCGTCTACCAATTTCGCCACCTGGGTAAGCGGAGGCCGCAAAGGTAACGCATCGGAATTGAAGTCAACTCACTTCAACGTGCTCGGGCAGACAAAATCTGTGGTGGGGATGGACGTGGCTTCGATGGCTTTGAATCCTCCCAAGACGTCGATCCCGTTGTGGTATCCGCGGGCTTTGAGCATGGAGTGTGCGATGACGCTCCGGTACCCCCCGGCACAGTGGATGTAGAACAGGGTGTCTTTGGGGACGCGTTCGAGGTGGTTGCCCAAAAATTCCAAGGAGGCATGCGCTGCACCTTCCACATGGGAGGCGCTGAACTCGCCGTCCTTTCTCACGTCCACGACGCAGGTGTCTGGATGGTTGGCCAACACATGTTCAAACGCTTTGGCATCCACGGTTTCAATGTGGTCGGTCTCCTTGCCTGCCGCCACCCACGCGTCCACGCCCCCTTCGAGGTGGCCGAGGACGTTGTCGAACCCGACACGCGAAAGGCGGGTGATGGCTTCTTCGATTTGGTCGTCGTTGGCGATGAGCAAAATCGGTTGTTTCACGTCGACAATCACCGCGCCAACCCATGGGGCAAACCCGCCCTGCAGCCCGATGAACGTCGACCTTGGGACATGCCTTTCAATGAACTCCGCCGTGGGCCTCACGTCCAACACCACTGCCGAGGTTTCGTTGGCCGCGGCTTCGAACGCCTCCGGGGACAGCGCCCGCGTGCCGCGGGCCATCACGTCGTCGATGCTCTCGTACCCACCCTTGTTCATCGCCACATTCAGCGGGAAATAGCCGGGAGGGGGCAACAGGCCGTCGATGACTTCCTTCACGAACTCATCTTTGGTCATGTCCTCGCGCAACGCGTAGTTGGTCGCTTTTTGGTCGCCCAAGGTTCCCACGGTTTCCTTGCTCATGTTCTTGCCGCACGCTGAGCCGGCGCCGTGGCCAGGGTAGACAATGGTCTCGTCGGGGAGCGTCATGATTTTGTGGCGAAGGCTGTCGAACAAATGTCCCGCGAGGTCCTCCATGGTGAGGTCGCTTTTCTGCGCCAAATCAGGCCGCCCCACATCTCCCAAAAACAGGGTGTCGCCCGAGAAAATGGCGTGGGGTTGCCCCTGCTCGTCACGCAACAAGTATGTGGTGCTTTCCATCGTGTGCCCTGGGGTGTGGAGCACTTCAATTTCCACGGCGCCCACTTGGAGACGTTCCCCGTCTTGGGCGATGTGCGCCTCGAACCCAGGGTTGGCGTTGGGGCCAAACACAATGGGGGCGCCGGTCTTCTCGGCGAGGGTCACGTGCCCGGACACGAAATCCGCATGGAAGTGCGTTTCAAGCACGTATTTAATGCGGGCGCCGCGGCCCTCAGCCAAGTCGAGGTAGGGCTGCACTTCACGAAGGGGGTCAATGATGGCCATTTCCCCTTGGCTTTCGATGCAATACGCGCCTTGGGCAAGACAGCCCGTGTAAATCTGTTTGACTTCCATGGCCTCAAAGGTACAGCCTCGGTCCAACCGAGTCAGGCGACTTGGGTCACATCGCCGTGCAACCCAAGTGACTCAAGATTCATCCGAAGCAGAGTGTTGCTGGGCCATGGCTTGGTTGCGACGAGACACGGAGCCTGGACGGTCGAACTCGGCCAACGCATCGTCCACATTCAATTGAAAGGAGATGTTCCCTTCGTCCAAGAAACCGTCGGAAGCCAGGGTGTCCCGGACAGGGCCAATGGCGCCGGCCAAGCACACCTGAAGGCCAGCTTCCCGCCATTCCTGGACCAAGTTTCGGAAGGTCACACGGGCACTCGCGTCGATGTGGGAAATGGTGTCGGCCTGAATGACAATCAATTGAAGTGGCGCCCCCTTGCGCGTCACCCAGGTATGGAGGGTGCGCTTGAAGTGGCTTTGGTTGGCGAACGTCAGCGCCCCGTCGTAACGGACCACGAGCACTTCAGGCACAACCACCGCATCCTTGAAGCGTTCCACATTCCTGTGCACCCCGTGGACGTTGCCCAGCACGGCGTGGTGAGGGGTCATCATCTGCCGAATCCACAAGGCCAACGCGAGGGTCACCCCGACGCCAATGCCCATGGGCAAGCTCACCACGAGGGTGACGAGAAAGGTGATGGCAAGCACACCGGCCTCCCACTTGTCTTGGTGCCAAAGCTTGCGCGGGAATTGCAGGTCCACGAGCCCAGCCACGGCCACCAGCACCACGGCCGCAAGGACGGCGTTGGGCAGATGGTGAAACACGGGGGTCAACAGGACCAAGGTCAAGGCCACCACAGCCGCCGCAATCCAGGCGGTGACAGGCGTTTGGCCGCCGGATTGCTCGGTGACCGCGGTGCGGGAAAACCCTCCAGTGGTGGGGTAGCTTTGGAAGAACGCCCCGAGCACATTGGCCATGCCCAAGGCTTTGAGTTCTTGGTTGGCGTCCACGTCGTAGTCGTGCCGTTCTTCCACGGCCTTGGCCACGCTGATGGCCTCCATGAAGGCCACCAAGGCCAGGGTCAACGCCACGGGCCACAAGGTCTTGACGTCGCTCATGCCCCAAGTGGGAAGGCCTGCGGAAGGGAGGCCCTTTGGAATGTGGCCCACCACTTGGACGCCCAGCACTTCGAGCCCCACGCCCCAAGATGCAGCGACGCTCCCCAGCACGACCACCAACGAGCCGGGCAGCTTGGGAACCCATGCTTTCAACACTTTGAGCATGAGCATGGCCCCAAGGCCCACGCCAAGCGTGAGTCCGTGAGTGCCGGATGCCGCATCCATGAGGTTGGCCAACAACAAGTGCACTTGGTTGCTCCGTTCGCATGCGACCCCACCCAAATGGGGCAATTGGTTCAGCCCAATCAAGAGGGCTGCAGCGCTTGTGAACCCGCTGATGACGGGTTTGGACAAGAAGTGGACCATGAAGCCCATGCGGAGCATGCCCATGCCCCATTGCATGAGGCCCATCATCACCGAGAGCAGCAGCGCCAATTCAATGTACCGTTCCGTCCCCACCATGGCCATTCCGCCCAGGCCAGCGGCAACCAACAAGCTGTCCATGGCCACAGGTCCCACCGCCAAGTGCCTCGAGGTCCCGAAGATCCCGTAGACAATTTGAGGTACCAATGCCGCGTAAAGGCCATACACCACGGGGAGTCCTGCAATCATCGCGTAGGCCATGCCTTGGGGGATGAGCATGATGCCCACCGTGAGACCGGCAGGCCAATCTCCTTTCCATTGCGCTTTGGAATAGGTGCGCAACCAAGTCAGGCAGGGAATGTGGGAAAGGAATCGCACTGGGCCAATCAATGGATGGCAAGGTACGGGTCGGAGAAAGGCGGGTGTGTGACCCGGGTTGCGCCGTGGTCAGAAGGTGGCCATTTCGATGGCGTTGCGGTGCAGGGAGAGCACCCCTTCTTTTTCAAACCCTTTCAGCAGCCGAGACACCACCACCCGGGACGTGTGCAGGTCGTTGGCAATGTCCTGATGGGTCGTATGTAGGGTCAGGTTTCCCTGCACTTTCACTTTGTCGGAGAGGTACCGTTTCAAGCGGGCCGACAAATCCATGAACGCCAACGCATCGATCGCTTGGAGCATTTCCTCCAACCGGCTTTGGTAGCTCTCCAACACAAACGTGGACCACGAGGTGTACTTCTTGATCCACGCTTGTCCCACCGCCACGGGCACCATCAACAAGGAGGTTTCTTGCTCGGTGACGGCGCGGATGCTGCTTTTGCTCGCCCCCATGTACGTGCCCATCGACAGCGCACAGCTGTCGCCAGATTCCAAGAAGTAGAGCAAGATTTCGTCGCCGTCTTGGTCGAGCCTCATGATTTTGATGGCGCCATTCAGCAGCAATGGAATGGCTTCCATCCGCTGGCCGACGTCCATCAGCATGGTCCCCTCCGGCACCAGCATGTGTTGGGCGTGTTCCAAAACCTCCTCCATCAATGCGGGTTCAAAGACGCCTGCAAAGCGGGAGGTCACGTCGTGGTGCCAAGGTGAGGGTGAGGTCATGAGACGGCGATTGGTTCTCCGAAGGTCGGAAACGAGGGGGCATAAAAAAAGCGAGAGTGAGACTCTCGCTTCAGTGCCCAGGGTGGGACTCGAACCCACACGCCCTAACGGACACATGGCCCTCAACCATGCCTGTCTACCAATTTCAGCACCTGGGCGGTGCAAGGCTTGGTGCCCCTTTGTTGTGACCCGGCTGGGACTCGAACCCAGGACCCTCTCATTAAAAGTGAGATGCTCTAACCAGCTGAGCTACCAGGTCGTTTTCCTCCGTTGAGGGGGGCAAAGATAGTCAGTTTTTCTACCGCGCAAACTTTTGCGACATCAGATATGCAACGCGCGGTTGTCTTTCAGCGATTAACTTGCACACGGCTTGGGCAAAACCAAGCCCAACCTCAACTTTGACGAAGGATGACGACACGAATTTGGATGGGGTGTTTGGCCCTGATTGGATGCGCTTGGCTTGCGCCAAGCGAGGCGTTTGGACAGAGCGCCTTGGACCTTCCTGGCATGGATGCGGTCATGATGCACCACGACTTGAGCACGACAACGTTGGACCGCACGTGGACTGAACACGTGCATGAGGCTGTGTTGGTGTCCCAAGGATGGGTGGAAGTGGCCACCCCCAAGGCAGGCATTCCGGTGGAAGCTTTGCAGGTTCTTCGCGGTGCCGACGTTCCTCAAGCGCTCCTGGCCATGCACATTCACCCGCGTGAAACGGCCGTGGCGTACCCCACCGACCGCAACACGTTCGTGGTGGTGTCGAGCCAAGGTTTCATGGACAAGTGGACCGCACGCTACCTCGTCAACGCAAAAGCCCGATTGAAATGAGCAAGCGAATGATTCAGTGGAAGGTGTTGGCCGCGTGTGCCCTTGTGATGGGGGCTTGGACCGGTTTGAATGCCCAAATTTCCATTTCCAGCACCGACCTGATTGAAGGTTGCGGCGACGCCCTGGTGGACTCGGGCAGCAGCACAGCGCCTTACGGCGCCAACGAAGACGAGATGGTGACGCTGTGCCCCACTGCTCCGGACACCACCATTTGGATTGAGTGGAGCGTGTTTGACCTCGACGCGCAATCCCAAATCACCGTGCACGACGGAGACGACACCTTCGCGCCCATCCTGGCGCAAGGCAGCGGCGACCAGTTGCAAGGGCTGGTGCAAATCGCGTCAGAAACGAACCCCACGGGGTGTTTGACCATTGTTTTCACAAGCGGACCTGAAAGCACGGGAGACTTCGCCGCAGGCATCAATTGTGGGCAGCCTTGCGCCGTGCCCGTGCCCGTCGTCAACGTGGAAGATCCCGCGCCCTACCGCGTGTGCCCAGGGGTGGAGGTGCCGTTCGACGGGGCCGATTCGTACGCCACTGGGGACGCCGACATCACCATGTGGTACTGGGATTGGAACGGCGACGGCGCGGTGGACGATTCCACCGACAACGGGTACGCCATTCACGTGTACGACGAGCCTGGCATCCACCGGATGCAATTGAGCCTGGTGGATGAAATCGGGTGCGAAAGCGTGCAATTGACCAACTACTTGGTCTACGTGAGCAACGACCCCGTGTGGACGATGGAACCGTTGAGCCAGGTGGCCTGCACAGGAGAGCAAGTGGATTTGTCCGTGTCCGTGGAGGGACAGCCGTTCACCTTGGAGCCCAGCGTGGACTTCGGCGGCGGATTGTTCATTCCGGATGAACCTGGACAGTGCTTTTCCAGCGAGTTGACCTTCACCCAATTCATCCCAGGCCAATCCATTGGTTCGGCCGCAGACGCGCTTGAAAGCTTTTACATCAATTTCGAGCACAGCTTCATGGGGGATTTGACCATCACCTTCGAATGCCCCAACGGCCAAAGCATGATGGTCCACCAGCAAGGCGGCGGAGGCACGTTCTTGGGGGTTCCTGTCGACGACGACGGAGATCCAGACACCCCTGGCGAAGGCTTCGATTACTTCTGGACGCCGGACGCCACAAACGGGACGTGGGCGGAAAACACAACAGGAACGCTCCCTCCAGGGGAGTACGAAAGCGTCCAAACCTGGGGCAACCTCGACGGATGTCCCTTGAACGGCGTGTGGCAAATGGAAATCTGCGACTTGTGGGGTTCCGACAACGGATTTGTCTTCGACTGGGCCATCCAGTTTGCGGACAGTTTGTACCCCGCGGAATTGAGTTTCACACCCACGTTTGGGCTGGAGTGCGACAGCACCTACTGGACCACGTTGGAACAAAACAGCCACATTGTCCTGGACGGGGCTTGGAACTGCGCCGACGTGGGCGTGACCATGACGACCGCAGGCCAACACACCTACACCGCCCACGCCACCAACAACTTCGGGTGCGAGTACACCCAAGACGTGGAGGTGGAGTACGTGGCCTTCAGCCCAGCCATCGACGCCAACCCCGACGTGTACTGCGGTGGCCAGCCCGTGGAATTGAACGCCTTTGTGAGCGATCCAGAGGCCGGCGACTTCACCGTGGTGTGGGGACCGGAAGAGTTCCTCTCGGACACGCTGGGCGAAACGGTTTACGCGTCAGGCATGGTGAACCCTGAATACTTCAACGTGCATGTGGTGCAGGAATTTGACGCGTTTGGAGGGTTGCTGTGTGAGGCGGACGCCGACATTTTGGTGGGCACATGTGAAATCACCATCCCCAACGTGATCAGCCCTTACAGCACAAGTGGGGCGAACGACATGTTCCGCATTCCTGGCATCGAGACGTACGAGAACGTGGAGCTTGTCATCCTCAACCGGTGGGGCAACGTGGTCTACGAAAGCGACGATTTCGGCGCGAGTTCGTTCTGGGATGCGGATGCGGACGGCGCCACCTCCGGGGTCTACTACTACAAGCTGACCATCCCTGTGGAAGACGGCCCCCTTGTGGTCACGAGCATTGCCGGCAACGGCGTGGAGTATTACCCCGAGGAGGGGAAGCCTGTGGTGCTGGAAGGCACCGTCCAAATTGTGGACTGAGAACGTCTTTTGAAAGAGGACGCGCTGGAGGTGTTGACGGCCTGGACCCAGGCCTTGTTGGTGGAGCGGGATGAAGAACGCGCCCGCCTTCAATCTGTGCTGGAACACGCCTCGCTCAAGCAGCGCAGGGCGGAAGGATTGTCCTGGTCGCCCGTCGCCGTCACGGCGGCTTCGTATGCATTTGGTGGGGCGCAGTGGTCGATGGCGTGTGGGGAAGGAGGCGGGATGCCCAACGCGTTTCGCGTGGGCAGCGCGGTGTTGTTGAGCCCCGTGGGCGACGACGAGGCGTCCAAGGCACTTGGGGTTTGGCCAGCGCGCGTGCGAAAGATGCGGGGACTCGACATGGAGGTGGTGCTCGAAGGAGACGGCCCAGAAGGCGTGTCGCCCCAGCATGTCAAGTGGACGGTGGACGCCAGGGCCGACGAACGTAGCTACAACGCCATGGCCCATGCCCTCAGCCATTGGGTCAACGCCGATGGAGACACGGACAAGTCGTTTCGGGACCTTGCACTTGGGGTGGCGGAACACTGGCCGGAACCGCACCTGGACGACGCGGTGGTCGGTGAGGCTTCTGGATTGAACGAGGGGCAACGACGGGCCGCCCAAGACATCTGGCGCCGCCCGCAAGTGTCTCTCTTGCACGGGCCTCCAGGTACCGGAAAAACAAGCACGTTGGTGGCGGCGGTGAAGGACTTGGTGGCTGCCGGGGACAAGGTCCTGGCAGCGGGACCTTCCAACATGGCGGTGGACGTCTTGGTGGAGCGCTTTCATCAGGCAGGCCTGAATGTGGTCCGGGTGGGGCACCCCATGAGGGTGCAGCAAGGGGTGCTTGAAAGGACCTTGGATGCGCAGGTTCAGAACTTGCCAGAGTACGCTCGGGTGGTGAAAACGCGTCGCGATGCAGCCCAACAACAGCGGGATGCCGACAGACACGTGCGCAACTTCGACGCGCCCCAGCGCGAGGCCCGCAGGCAAGCCCGCGCCGAGGCCCGTGCCCTTCGGAAGGAAGCCGAGGAGCTCGAAGCTTACTTGGCGGAGAAGGTCCTTCGCGAAGTTGACGTCGTGTGCGCCACCTTGGTGGGGTGCGACGACCGACGGTTGCGGGGCGTGAAGTTTGATGTGGCGGTGGTCGACGAGGCGGCCCAGGCGCTTCCCCCGGCGACGTTGATCCCGATGAGGCGCGCCACACGCTTGGTGCTGTCTGGAGATCCATGCCAGTTGCCTCCGACCGTGAAAAGCCAGGGCGCGCGTATGTTGGCGACCACCCTGATGGAACGCTTGGTGGAGCGCCACCCAGACCAAACCCATTTGCTGCAGGTGCAGCACCGAATGCACGAAGCGATCATGGCATTTGGCAACATGAAGTTTTACGACGGCCAATTGAAGGCGCATCCCGACGTGGCCGCCCGAACTTTGAAGGGTCTCAAGCCGTGGTTGGTGGTCGATACGGCAGGTTGTGGGTTTGACGAGGTGCGTTCCGAAGAGGGCGGGAGCGTATCCAACCCCGACGAAGCGTCCTTCGTGTTGGACCGTGCTGTGGAATGGCTGAACCTGCACCCGGGCATGTCCGTGGGGATTGTGGCGCCTTACGCGGCCCAGGTGGAAACCTTGAGGGAAGGTTGGTCAGAACGTGTGCGGACGCAGCAGGGATTGCGCCAGGCGGCCGTCACCATCCACACCGTGGACGGATTTCAAGGGCAAGAGCGGGACGCCATGCTCGTGTCGCTGACGCGGAGCAATGACAAAGGGGAGGTCGGATTCCTGAGTGAGAGCCGACGGATTCACGTGGCCCAAACCCGGGCCAAAATGGCGTGCATGCTGGTGGGGGACAGCGCCACGTTGTCGACCGATGCATTCCTGGCGGAACTCTTCGAGCATGCCCAGGCGCACGACGCGTACGACAGCGCGTGGAGTTGGATGGTGTGACCTCAGGTCAGGCTTCGACCGGTGCCGCGTCTTCCTTGGGTTGTTCCTGGCCGTCCACGACTTGCCACTCGTCTTGGGGAAAAACTTCCACAATTTTCTGGTAGGCAATGGAGGGGATGACGTACCCCACGCCGAGTTGATTCATGTGGCCAGAAACTTTGTCGAAGGCGTCGCGCACGTCCATGGCGCTGAGCAGAATGTGTTGGTTGCTCTCCTTTTCTGTGCCCTTGTCGGCGTCGAACGTGGTCATGGCCACCTTGACCCGGAACCACTTGTCGCACTCCGGAAAGCGAATCACCTCAATGAGGTTGGTTTTGGTCAGCTGGGTGATTTCAAACGGCCGAATGCCCTCGTACTCGCAGATTTGGGTCATGCGCGTCTCCGCCTCGGTGTAGGTGTACGCGTCCAGCACAAACTGCTCGACCTTCTTCACTTCCGCCCCCTCGCTGTCCAACGACCGCGAGCTCACCTTGCAATTGAACCAGTGTTTCACCATGCCGCGAAGCTACAGGGAGGCCGTGTCGCTGTTCACCAACGCGCTGTGAAAATTGCCCACATGAAGTGCACATCTGCTGCAGTCGGAGGAGGTAGTTTGCGTCCATGCAATTGCCGGAGGACACGTACATGCACAAGGGGCAGAGGAGGAAGCTTTTGGAGGAGTTGCGGGACATGGGCATCAGGGACGAGCGCGTGCTTTCTGCCATGGACGAGGTGCCGCGGCACTTTTTCATGGATTCGGCCTTTTCGCAATTCGCCTACTCCAACAAGGCCTTTCCGATCGCCGCCGGCCAAACCATCAGCCAGCCCCACACCGTGGCCAAGCAAAGTGAGTTGCTCGAGGCCCAGCCGGGGGATTCCATCTTGGAAATTGGAACAGGCAGCGGGTACCAGTGCGCCGTCCTGTGCGCATTGGGCTTCAAGGTGCACAGCATCGAACGCCAAAAAGCGCTCTTCGACGCCGCTGGACCGTTGTTGAAAGCCATGGGCTGGAAGCCGGCGTTGTACTATGGCGACGGCTACAAGGGCAAGCCTGTGTTCGCGCCTTTCGACGGCATCATCATCACGTGCGGGGCGCCGGACGTGCCTCAAGCGTTGTTGGGCCAGTTGAAGGTGGGGGGGCGCATGGTCATCCCAGTGGGCGGAGGCGAGACCCAACGGATGTGGACCATCGACCGAATCAGCGAGCGGGAATTCACCAAGAAAGACCATGGCATGGCGGCCTTTGTGCCCATGCTGTCTGCACGCGCCCGCGACTGAACGCAGGCGTCGTCAGAGCAACCCGTCGACCGGTCCCAGCCCTTGGCGCACCAGTTCAGGCTCACCGCTTGTGCAATCGAGCACAGTGGAGGCTTCCAATTGGCCGATGCCCCCGTCGATGACCAAGTCCACCACATGTCCGTGTCGCTCGCAAATGAGCTCAGGGTCGGTGGTGTATTCCATCAGGTCGTCGTCGTCATGGACGCTGCTCACGACCAACGGCGTGCCAAGCTCCTTCAACACGTGAAGGGCCACAGGATGGTCCGGCACGCGAATCCCGATGGTTTTCTTGCGGCTGCGGTAAAGTTTGGGGACCTCACTGCTGGCCGGAAGGATGAAGGTGTAGGGCCCAGGCAAGGCACGCTTCATCATTTTGAACAGCGGGTTGCTCAGATGCTGGGCGTACTTGCTCAGGTCGCTCAAGTCCGCACAGAGCAGGGAAAACTCGGCTTTATCGGGCTTGATTCCCTTGGCGCGGGCCAGGCGGTCGAAGGCCTTGGGGCTGCCCAGTTTGGCTGCGAAGCTGTACACCGTGTCGGTGGGGCAGACCACAAGGCCGTCCCTGTCCAGCACACGCAGCACTTCCTGCACCTTGCGAGGGTCAGGGTTCTGGTCGTGAAGTTTCAGCAGGTCCGCCAAAGCGACTGGGGCTTCAGCCGTTCGACTTGGCGTGGTCCGCGAGGAACTTGGCCAAGCCGATGTCGGTCAACGGGTGCTTCATCAACCCTTCGATGGCGCTCAAAGGCCCGGTCATCACGTCCGCACCCAGCTTGGCACATTCGATGACGTGCATGGGGCCGCGGACGCTGGCCGCCAAGATTTCTGTGCCGAAGTCGTAGTTGTCGAAAATGTTGCGGATGTCTTCGATCAGGTCCATGCCGTCCGAGCTGATGTCGTCCAAGCGGCCGATGAATGGGCTCACGTAAGACGCGCCTGCTTTGGCAGCCACCAAGGCTTGGCCTGGGCTGAAGATCAAGGTGCAGTTGGTCCGGATGCCGTGGTCGGTGAAGTGACTGATGGCCTTGATGCCTTCTTGGATCATCGGCACCTTCACCACGATGTTTTCATGCAAGGCAGCGAGGGCTTCACCTTCGCGGACCATGCCCTCGAAATCGGTGGAGATCACTTCTGCGCTGACGTCGCCGTCGACGATGTCGCAAATCGCCTTGTAGTGGGCCTTGACCGCCTCGTCGCCTGAGATGCCTTCTTTGGCCATCAGGGAGGGGTTGGTGGTCACTCCGTCAAGGATGCCCAGGGCTTGGGCTTCACGGATTTGGTCGAGGTTGGCGGTGTCGATGAAAAATTTCATGGAAAATGGTTGGGCGTTTGGCGGCAAAAGTAGGCCAAATCTCAGCGCATGCATCCTCCTCGGCACCCCTACCTTCGCGGTGTGAAACGGGGCCATTGGATGTTTTGGGCGGTTGCCCTTCTGGGATGCGATGTGTCGCAATGGGATCCGGGTGCGCCCGAGGTGCTCGAGGTGTCTTCTTACACCCTGACCACGACACCAGAACAAGGCACCAATTCCCACCGGGTGGAAGAGGTGTGGGTGTACGGCGCGGCGGACGTGCTGGGGGTGTACCCTTTGCCGGCCACCATCGCCCTCCCTCAAGGGGCACCACAGACCGTCACGTTGGTGCCGGGCATCCGAGCCAATGGGGTGGCTGCCACGCGTCGGCCGTACCGGTACTACGACGTCAACACGGTGAGCCTCGACGGCGATCCAACCACGGTCAAGTCTGTCGATTTTGGTGGCGGGTACGTGGACCACAGCGGGTTGACCACCAAGGTCATCCTGGCCGAGGATTTCGAGTCGGCCAACCGGTTTTTGGCCGGGGTCAACAGCAACGCGGAAGTCGTCCGTCAAACCGAGCCCAGCCAAGTGTTTGAGGGGTCGGCTTCAGGGCACATCAAGCTGGACAGCACACACACGCAACTCAGCGCAGCCACGAACGAACAATTCTACAACCTGCCCAGGGACCGTGAAGTCTACCTCGAATTCAACTACAAATGCGACGTCGGATTCTTCGTGGGGCTGGATGTGTTGGGCGGGAGCCAAGCCGGTCGGTTGTCCATCCTCGGCCTCAACCCGACCTGCGACGAGGAGGGGCTGTGCGAGTGGAAGAAGATGTACTTGGATTTGTACCCTGCCTTGTCCACGATGCAGGACGCGGCGGCGTTTGAAATTGCGCTGAACGCCAGCATCCCTGCAGACGGCAGCGAAGGCAACATTTGGTTGGACAACTTCAAATTCGTGCACTTTGCCGACTGACAGACAGCCTCAAGCGAGGCCTTGGACCTCTTGGGCGTGGCGGTATGTGGCGACTGACGCCCTGGCCTCAGCCGTGGCTTGGGCAGTGCTGTTCACGTTCCGCAAAGCCGTGGTGGAGCCCCGGCGGTTTGGGATGGAGATCGACATCACCCCCGACGAGAATTTTTGGAAGGCAATGGTCGTGGTGCCCCTCTTTTGGGTGGGTTTGCACGCGTGCATGGGGATGTACCTGGACGTGCGCCAACGTCACCGAGGTTTGGAAGTGCGGCAGTCCTTCCGGTCCGCAGCCTTGGGCGGCGTCTTGCTCTTCTTCCTGTTGTTGCTCGACGACGTGACCCGAACCCATGTGGACCATTACGAGACGTTGGGGGTGTGGATGGGGACCCACTTGACCTTGATTTTGGGCGCCCGTTGGGCTTGGACGTCTAGGGTGGTGCGGAATGTTCAAAATGGCACATGGGCCTACCCGACGTTGGTTGTGGGTGACGAAGATGGCAACGCCGCTTTCTTGAACGACGTGTCACGGACCCCAGGAAGGCTGGGGTGGGATGTTGTGGCGACGTGGACACGCGATGACCTCAAGGCAGGGCTCAAGTCGCTGGATTCGTGGCTGGACACGCACCCCGTGGACCGGGCGGTGTTGACCACACGCGTGGGCGACGACCCTGCGACGTTGGGGTGGATCGCACTCTTGGAAGGACGTGGGGTGGACATCTTGGTGGTGCCAGGCGCCTTGGATTACATGGCGGGGACGGTGCGGTCGTCCAACTTGTTTGGGGTGCCGCTGGTGAATTTGAGCAAGCCCGGGTTGACGGCGGGCATGCGCGTGGTCAAGCGCGCGTTGGACGTCGTCTTGAGCGCGTTGGCCCTTGTGGTCCTGTCGCCCTTGCTGGCCGCGGTGGCCATCGCGGTGCGTCGAAGTTCGCCAGGACCTGTGTTCTACCGCCAGGAGCGTCTAGGCCTTCACGGAACGCCGTTCAAGATCGTGAAATTCCGGACCATGGTCGTGGATGCGGAAGGGGTGAAGCCGCGCCTAAGCTCGGACGACGACCCCAGAATCACGGCGGTGGGAAAGAAGCTGCGACAAGCACGAATCGACGAACTGCCTCAGTTTTGGAATGTGTTGAAGGGAGACATGTCGCTGGTGGGCCCCCGTCCTGAGCGGGCGTTTTTCACCGACCAAATCGTCCATCACAGCCCACACTTTTTGAGGCTGCAGCAAGTCCGGCCAGGCATCACCTCGTGGGGCCAAGTGAAATACGGCTACGCGGAGAATGTGGACCAGATGCGTCAGCGCTTGCGGTACGACATCATGTACCTCGAAAACATCTCCCTGTTGCTGGACTTGAAGATCCTGCTTTACACCGTCCGCACGGTGGTGAGGAGGGAGGGTAAGTGATTTACATAAAATTCACGAAATTGCAGGCATGGAGACCATGCCATCGGCGCAGCGTGCCACGCGACGTGCCCGACGCATCCTGGGGTGCTTCGCCCTTGCAGGATGGTCCTGGCTTGCGCATGGCCAATCTTCCCAGGCCGGTTGGGTCGCCCAAGACCAAAAAGAAGGCACCCTGGTCGTGAACTATTACGCCAGCGCACCCGACCCTGAGTTGGAACGGCTCCGTGCACTCACAGTGGACGCGTTGGGGGTCTACCTCCGAGGACAAATTCTCTTGACGGAAGAGGACTTGGGCTGGGCCGAGTCGGTGAGGTCGGTGTCTCGCGGAATGGAACGCATCGTGTCCGACATGTTGCGAATTCGCTCGTTCGCAGGGACCGAGAAGTTCCAAGGGTTTTCCCCTTTGGTGTCCGACTTGCTGTTGGACTTCGACGAACTCGACCCCCGTGATGCGGAGCGGTTCCGGACGGGGCAATCGAGAAGTTTCGAGGAGAACTTGTACGTCTTGGTAGAACAACGCATCCAAGAAATCCTTCTGCAGGTGGGGGTGGAGCTCGGGCGGTTCGTCAACCGAGGGTTGCTCCAAAAAATCGGGACCATTGAGCAAAGCGTGCCCGAGGACAACCTCGAGGAATGGATGGAGCTCGGGGAAAACGAGGAACTGAAGCCCTTGGAGCTCAATTTTTCATTGGAATCCATGTCGCTGCTCGACGGCGCCGAGGATGGGGGCTGGGGCGACCTGGGAATGCCGTCTTCCTCAGGCCTCGAGCAGATGATGCTTCGCGTGCTCGACTTGCTCGAAGACCAAAGCGCGCGGATCTCGAGGCTTGAAAACCAGTCTTCTGGCGCCAGAGACTGGGCAGAACGCGCTTGGACTCCGACGCGGACGTCCCCCTCGGCAGACGCTGAATTGAAGGCCTTGAATTTGCCAGCGTCGTTCAGCGTGCAGTTTTACGAGGGGAGCACCCGGCTGACCTTGGCCGCGCAGTTGCAGTTGAATGAAGTCGTGGAAGTGATGGGCATGCATGGGCGGCTGCGGGTGGTGTGCACGGGCCATGCCGATGTGAAAGGCGACCGTGCCGCGAATTTGGCTTTGTCGAAGCGCCGGGCCGAAGCCGTCAGGACCCACTTGCTTGAAAGCGGGGTGGCCTCGACACGCGTCGTGCTCAACTACTTCGGGGAAGAGCGCGCCCAGAACCGCGGCGCCTTGGACAGGCGCGTGGAGGTGGCGTTCTTTGTGGAAGAATGAAGATCATCTGCATCGGACGCAACTACGCGCAGCACGCCAAGGAACTCGGGAATGCGGTGCCGCAGAAGCCGGTGGTGTTTCTGAAACCGCAAAGCGCCATTCTCAGCCACAAGCACCCCTTTTACATCCCCACGTGGACCCAAGAGGTGCATCACGAGGTGGAGTTGGTGGTCAAAATCAACCGCATTGGAAAAACCATTGCAGAACGCCATGCCCACCGGTACTACGACGAAGTGGGGTTGGGCATCGATTTCACCGCACGAGACGTGCAGGCGGAGTTGAAGGAGAACGGCCACCCATGGGAGCGGGCCAAGGCTTTCGATGGGTCGGCGGTGGTGGGGGGCTTCGTGCCGTTGAAGGAACTTGGCAAGCCTGTGGATGACCTGGCGTTCACCCTGCACAACCGCGACCAATTGGTGCAATCGGGGAATTCGTCGGACATGTTGTTTTCGGTGGACCGGTTGATTGCCGAAGTGTCCACGTTCATGACCCTGAAAATGGGCGACTTGATCTTCACAGGCACGCCCGCAGGGGTGGCCGCTGTGGAACCTGGCGACCGGCTCACCGGCCACTTGGAAGGCCGCGAGATGTTTGCCGTCAACATCAAATGAATCGAGACATGCACCTTTCCTTGATCGGATTCATGGGCAGCGGAAAGTCCACCGTGGGCCAAGCCATGGCCACGCGGTTGGGGCGCCCGTTTCTCGACACCGACGCCGAGGTGGAACGCATGCTTGGCATGCCCATTCCCCAGGTCTTTTCGGAGCTTGGCGAACCTGCCTTCCGAGAGGCCGAGCAAGACGCGTTGAGCGACGCCCTGCGTCCCAACGAGCCCATCGTGCTGGCCACGGGGGGAGGTACCCCTTGTGCGGACGGGGCCATGGAGTGGATGCGCCGCAAGTCGCTCGTGGTGGCCCTGGCGCCCCCGCTTGAGGTGTTGTTGCTTCGGTTGGAATCTTCGCTGGACACCCGTCCCATGCTGAAAGGGAAAACAGGCCAAGCGCTGGCGCAACATGTCCAAAGGATGATGTTGACCCGCGCTGCATGCTACGGCCAAGCCGACGTCACCTGGACGCAAGGAGAGTGGACCGACGCTTTGCTGAACGACGCCCTGGCGCAAGTGCGCTGGAGACTCGAAGGACGTTGACTCAGGACGCGGGGCGCTCCAAATGCACCGACGCGTGGTCCGGATCCGACAGGTCGACGGCGATGTGTTCGTTGTGGTGTGTGCTCAACGTCAAACCGCAGTAGTCGGCACGAATGGGGAAGGACCGGTGCTTCCGGTCGACGAGCACCGCGGTGTGAACCTCGCGCGGGTGGCCCTCCAAGACAAATCGAACGGCGTGAATCAACGTTCGGCCTGAATTCAGCACGTCGTCCACCAGGATCACAATCTTGTCGTTCCAGGTGGCCATGTCCACGTCGCAACGCAGCTCGTGTTCCAACGGCAAGTCCTTGTGCATGGTCAACGTGCCTGTCACCACCTTGAGGTCGGACAGGGCTTGAAGCCTCGAAGACAACGCCTCACACAACGCCACACCTTGGCCGGCCACCCCAATGAGGACAAGGGTGGACTCTTGGTAGTGCACTTCCAGAAGTTCCCGGGCCATGCGGTCCAACTTGCGGACCACGTTGTCGTGGGTCATGACCAAATCACGTTGAGCACTCATGAGACCAAGTTCGGGATTTTCTCCAACAATGCGACCGCCTCCACGTGGGCGGTGTGCGGGAATTGATCGACGAGTTTCAAGGACTTCAATTCGTACCCTTGGGTTCGCAGTTCCACCAAATCGCGCGCTTGGGTGGCGGGGTTGCAGCTGACGTACACAATCCGCTGGGCTTCGAGCCGCATGACCTTGCGAAGCGTCTTGGGCGAAATGCCTGCGCGCGGCGGGTCGAGCACCACAGTGTGCAGCTTGCCCTTGTACTCAGGGTGTTCCAACAAAAATTTCCCGGCATCCGCCGCGAAGAAGCTGACGTTGTCGATGCCATTGCGGGTCGCCGCCTCGCGGGCGTCTTCGATGGCTTGGGGCACGATGTCCACCCCAACCACGGGCACGTTGGCGTGCTTGGCCAGGATTTGGCCGATGGTGCCGGTTCCGCAGAACAGGTCCATGATGACTTGGCCAGGGCGGGATTCCACACCTTCCAAGGCGAGGGCCATGACTTCGGCGTACAACCGCTCGGCCGAGGCCGGGTTGGTCTGGAAGAACGAGGCCATGCTGATGCCAAACGACAACCCGTGCAGCACCTCGGTCACGGTGCTGTTGCCCCAGATGACTTTGGATTGTCCTTCGCGGGCTTCCACGCGCTCACCGACGTCGTCGTTGAGGGTGTGCAGAATGCCTTGCACACGGTCGCCCCACAAGCCTCGAATGAGCCCCACAAAACCTTCCACGTCCAAGGGGGCGTCTGACGTGGTCACGAGGTTGACGAGGAGGCCGCCGTCGGCGAGGCTCTTGCGGACCACGAGGAACCGGAAGAAGCCCTTGCGCTGGGGAGGATGCCAGGCCGGCAAGCCCGTCGCTTCACACCACGTCCGAACTTCATGAAGGGTCGACTCGACCAAAGGGTCGAACAACCCGCTGTCCCCGTCCAAATTTTCCACGGCCCACCAGGTGCCCCGATGCTTGAAGCCCAGCCCGAAATCGTCCACCTTTTCGTCGGTCTCGAGGTCGTGCCGGATCTCCGAGAAGCTGTATTCCATTTTGTTCCGGTAGTGCCAGGTCTCCGGAGAGGGCACAAGGCCTTGGAACACGTCGTCCAAATTTTCCACCCCGCCGATTTTGCGGTACAGGTCCAGCGCGGTGGCGGCCTTCCATTCGTGCTGGCGTTCGATGGGCACCGTGGCGTATGGCGCCCCAGGGATGACTTGGTGTGGCAACTCCAACTCAAAGTCGGCCTTTTCGAGCACCTTCACCAAGCGACATTCGGCATGCTTCGACTTGCACTTCACGACCTGGGCTTCGACGGTTTGGCCTGGGAAGGCATTTTGCACGAAGACCACAAACGGCCCCTTCTCCGTCTCCAGGCGTGCGATGCCCTTGCCTCCGAACGCCATGTCTTGAATTTGCAGCGTCAGAATCTGTCCCTTGTGAAACGCCCGCTTCACCCGTCGATGTCCTCCCATGTCCTTGGTTTGCCGCGAAGGTACTGTCCCGGGATGCGGTACCTTTGAGAGATGCCTCTTTCGTCCAAACAAATTTGCCGCTGCGCGCTGCTCGTGTGGAGTGTCTTGTGGAGTCTGACGCCTGCTTCAGCTCAAATGCGAGAAGGCGAGTGGTCTTTGGCCACCTTCAACGTGCGCTACGACAACCCAGGCGACCCCTTGACGTGGGAAGAACGGCGGGACCAAGTGGCCCAAATCGTTGGCTTTTACGACGTCGTGGGCCTCCAAGAAGCGCTGCCGAATCAGGTGGAGGACCTGGCCGCTCGGCTTCCTTGGATGGCCCATGTCGGTTCAGGTCGAGATGCCGACGGGGGCGGAGAAGCCTGTCCCATTTTTTACGACAAAAACAAGTGGGAATTGCTCCACAGCCAAACCTTGTGGCTGGCCCGAGATTGGAAAACCCCTGGAGCCGTTCATCCTGCCGCGGATTTGCCGCGGATTGTGACGGTGGCCACGTTGCATCACAAGGCCGACGGCAAGACGTTGCGGGTGTACAACACGCATTGGAGCCACGTGTCGGTCGACGCGCGTGAATTCGCCGGGGACTTTCTTGCCGTGCTGGACGCAGCATGCGAGGCAGACGCCACGGCGTTGCTGGGGGATTTCAATGAAGTGCAGGCCTCACCAGGCCGGACGGCCCTGACCGAAGCGGGTTTCGTGAACACGTACGACAACCCCAAAGTCCGTTGCCGACGTGAATTCCCCACCTACACCACCTTCAAACCAGAGGGGTCGGCAGGTGGTCCCCGCATTGACGCGGTGTACGTGAAGGGACTGGAGGCCACTTGGACATGTGTCGACGAGGTGATCGTCAAAGGGTTCTTCATCAGCGACCACATGCCTGTGCATGCCGTGGTCAAGTGGAACCCCACCGAAAACGGCCATCCATGACCCCGCAGGAAAACCTCAAAACGATGGGCACGTGGCCGGTGTTTTTGACGGCCATCTCCACCATTTTGGGGGCAATCCTGTTCTTGCGTTTCGGGTACGCCGTGGCCCACGTCGGCTTGGTGTCCACGTTGATGATTGTCTTCGTGGGCCACCTTGTGACGGTGCCCACCGCCCTCGCTGTGGCGGAAATCGCCACCAACCAAAAAGTCGAAGGAGGCGGGGCCTATTATATGATTTCCAGGTCGTTTGGCTTGAACATTGGTGGCGCCATTGGCCTTGCATTATACTTGTCGCAAGCGATCAGCGTGGCCTTTTATGTCATTGCATTCACGGTGGCTTGTCGCGATTTGCTGCACTGGACTGACGTGGTTCACGGCGTGGCCATCGACCCCATGTGGGTCAACCTCGGGGTGATGGCGTTGCTCACGGTGCTCATGGTGGGCAAGGGGGCCAACCTCGGGGTGAAAGCCCTCTACATCGTGGTCGTGCTCTTGTTCTCGGCGTTGGTCTTGTTCTTTCTGGGCAGCGGTCCAGGAAACCCCAACCTGAGTCCTCTGGCGACCATCCCCGATGTGCTGACGACCGCGTCTGGCGAAACCGTGAATCGGTTCTCGTTCTTCGAAGTGTTCACCTTCATCTTTCCTGCGTTCACTGGCATTGCTGCTGGGCTTGGGCTCAGCGGCGATTTGAAAGACCCTCGTTCCAGCATTCCGAAAGGCACCATTTGGGCCACGGTGGTGGGCATTGTGATTTACATCGCGGTGGCCATCAAATTGTGGTGGAGCGCCCCGCTCGAAGCCTTGGCTGCAGACGAATTGTACATGGAAAACATCGCCCTCTGGGGCCCCATCATTCCCATCGGACTGGCCGCCGCGGCGATGAGTTCGGCCTTGGGCAGTGTGATGGTGGCGCCTCGAACGTTGCAAGCCATTGCCGCGGACGAGATCTTTCCGGCCGGCATGTCGGCCTGGCTGAAGAAGGGCAGGGGATCCCAAAACGAACCGGTGCGGGCGTCCTTGGCCACGTGCGCCATAGCGTTTGTGTTTGTCTTGATGGGCGACATCAACGCCGTGGCCGAGATCATCTCCATGTTCTTCATGGTGACCTATGGGGCCATCTGCCTCGTGTCCTTTTTGGAACACATGGCGGCCGACCCAAGTTACCGTCCCACCTTCCGGTCGCACTGGTCCATCAGCTTGATGGGGGCGGTGTTGTGTGTCGTGCTGATGTTCGGGATGAACCCGACCTACGCCACGGCGAGTTTGATCATCATGG
Source organism: uncultured Flavobacteriales bacterium (assembly GCA_938084585.1). GTDB lineage: Bacteria > Bacteroidota > Bacteroidia > Flavobacteriales_D > Sanyastnellaceae > UBA11663. The sequence goes on along the minus strand of CALKFF010000009.1, from coordinate 32,481 downwards.
TGCTCATCCACGCATGGGTGTCCCGACTTGGCGGCGGCCAGCGTGGGATGGTTCGGTTGTTCCGCGGGGTCATTTTCCAAGTCCAGCGGTTCTTGCAGCTGGCGTTGCAAATGAGCGACGACGACGACCTCGAAGAGTCCACTGGCTGGCGGCCCTTCGTGTTGGCGATTTCCCCAGACACCTTCGACCGCCAAGAAGGGTTTGACATGGTGCGGTGGGTGGCATACCGCCATGGCTTCGGGACGTACATGCACTTTGTCAAAGGGTTCTTGTCCCAGGAAACCCAAGCGGAGGCCAGAAAGGCTCAGGCTCAACTTGTCAAGCGCGCCCGCGGAAACCGGAGTCGCGTTCACCTGGACACCATCATCAGCCCTTCTTACACGTCGGCGATCGCCCAGTGCATCCAGCTGCCGGGCATTTCAGGCAAGGGAAACAACCTGTTCTTGATGGAGTATTCGCCGGACCAGCCGGCCAACCGGGACCAACTCATGGACAACTTCGGGCTGCTGGCGGCGTCGGGTTTGGACTTGGCGTTGTTGCGGAGCAGCGGTCGGAAGTTTGGCAACAAGCACGACATCCATTTGTGGATCACGCCAGAAGACAGCGTCAACTCAAGCCTGATGATTTTGCTGGCTTACATCTTGCAGGGCCATCCCGACTGGAGCGACGCCAGCATCAGCGTGTTTTTCCTTCACGACGGCGAGAATGCAGAAGAGGAGGAGGCGTTGCGTGCCAGCATCGTGGAGGGCCGCTTGCCCATTGCGGAGCAAAACATCGAGCACGTCACCCACCACTCCAGTTCTGTGCAGACCATCAAGAACAAATCGGGCGGTGCGGACCTTGTCATTCTTGGATTCCAAGCGTCCGACATCGAAACCATGGGCGAGGACGCCTTTGAGCGGTTTAATGGCTTGGGAGAAGTGATGTTTGTTCACGGGATGAAACCCCTCGCCATTCAGTGATGATCAAAATTGCCCTCATCCACGGCCCCAACCTCAATTTGTTGGGGCAGCGCAACCCAGAGGTCTACGGCGACTTGACGCTGGAGAAGCTCGAGGCTGCCGTGGCGGCACGTGCGGCGGAGCTCGGAGCCGACATTCAAGCGTTCCAAAGCAACCACGAAGGCGAACTCATCGACGCGCTCCACGCCGCGGGCGAATCTTGCCTGGGCGTGGTCTTCAACCCCGGCGGATTCTCGCACACCTCTGTGGCGTTGCGCGACGCGGTGGAGGCGATTCAAATTCCTGTGGTTGAGGTGCACATCTCCAACATCCATGGCCGCGAGCACTTCCGCCGCACCAGCTTGACGGCGGCTGCAGCCAAGGCGTGCGTTTCAGGGTTGGGCCTCCAAGGCTATTTGTCTGCCTTGGAAGCGTTGCTGGACGCTTGATTTTCCTGGAGTTCTTGCCCCAAAAGGTTCCACAACCCAGACGACTCCGTCTTCTTCAATGGTTTTGCTGACCATGGTGAGGACGTGCAGGGGGAGCGCGGTCTGGGGTCAAACGCAAAGACTGGGATGTACGCGCCGAGCCCACCGGCCTCCGTTTGGCCTGAAAGCTCAGAAGGCACCTCCCCGGTCCACAGGCCCATTCCCCAAGCAGGATCCCAACTGCATCCCGCAACTGTCCAGCTTGTGAGCTGGTCGGACGTGGTGCCTTGGATGAACCCGTCAAGGGCCCATCCCAAGTGGTTCGCACCTGACATGTGTGGGAGGGGAGCATTGCTCAGAACAACATGCCAAGCGTTCTGATCGAACACATTTCCTCCGCCTCCGCATGCAGAGGCCATGCATGCCTGCGCGACTCCTTCAATGTGGACGGCGCCGGCGCCGCAATCCAACCAAGTGTTGCATTTCAGGGTGGCTGCAGTTTGTTGAATGTGGAGGCCCAAGCCTTGAACCCAGATGTTGTTTTCCAGCCAAACCGGATTTCCTTCTCCATGTGACAGAGACAAGGTGGGGGTGGTGGCGTGCCAAGGCGCTTGAAGCGTGTTGCCCGTGACCTTGAATGGCGTCTGTGGCGCTTCAATTCGGACGGGAGAGTGAACAAAGTCGTTGTCCGCGACCTGGGCTGAACATTCGCTGAGGGCCAATTGGCAGTCTTCCCATTGGGAGTCTTCTGCGAAAAAGGCCGAAGTCGAAGCTGGCATATCCCCTTGGCCTTGATGTTCCCAAAAGAGACCGCCAACCTTGGAGTGAGAGATGCGCGTGCGTCCCTCTGAGAAGAGGCTTGGCGCTGCGGGATCCTCGGCGGTCAGGTCGCAATCCTCCAAGGTCGTGCGGCAGGTGGCGTGCAAATGACCTTCGGACAGCCAGAAGACCTTGAGGTTTTTGAGGTGGGCATGGCCGGGACCTTGCCACGCCACAGGCCCTGCCAAGGTCCACAGGCCCGTGTCGTTCCCGTCGCAATGCAAAGCGCCTTGAGACCCGAGCCAAAGACGGCTGCCCCCGTGCCAGTCCACGTGTCCATTGGTTTTCCATTGCACCTCTTGGTGGGCTGGGACGTGCACCGTGCCATGCACATCCACGAGTCCAGCTGCGTCTTCGACATGCCATTCCGCACCATCTTGAAGTTCCAAGAGGCCGTCGTGTTCAACCCGAAGTTGGGCATCCCCTTCAAGCACCAACCGTCCGCCACCAAGGGTCAAATCGCCCCCTGGTTGAATGACGAGTTCTGAGCCAGGGTGGATGTGCACTGTGCCGCCAGGCTCGACGGTCAGCCCAGTCCCAGCAGAGATGCTGAGTACCCCAGAAGAGAGCGCGGAGCCGACGTGAATCGCGGCATGAGCTCCCACCACGATCTCACCTGCGCATGGGGAGGTTGTCGCTTCGCATGGTGCACTGGGGTCGCCTACCCACAACGTGTCGCCTTCCGTAAGCACAGTGCTGTGAATGAGCCTGGGCGACGTGCCTTCAGCGCTCAAGAAGACGGTCTCTGCAGCGTAAGGTTGGTGGAACAACGGAGCGCATTGCGCCCACGTCGCGTCGAGTTGGTTCATCAACCATGCCCGGTGATGAGGCGGCAAGCTGGCGTGATCCTCCCGTGGGGCGGACAAGGGGGCTGTCGACACGGCGTCCCAGGGGCTGTTGGGTCCCCCGAGGGCGCTTTCGTGTGGGACGAAGGTGACGTCTTCTTGGATTTGCCAATGGGTCACGTCCAATTCCACCTCTTGCGCCAGGCTCGATGCCAGCAACACCACATGGTCTCCGGAGGAGCCGGCCACAGATTCCCAATCGGTCTCTGTCCATGTCCCCAACGCCACCTCTGCATCGAGGATGCCGAGGGGTGTGTTGGGATTGAGGTCGCCCGGCAAAATGGCTGCGGCCAAAAAAGCGTTCTCCGAGTTCCAGCGCTCAGCCCGCATCATGAAAGACGGTTGCGACCACGGTGAAAGCGCCCATTCCACGTGCAAAAGTGGGTCTTCAGAGAGCGGAGCGACCCCGTCAGGGTGGCTGTTCACGATGTTCAAATGTTGGGTTTGGTCAGGCCATCCGAGGGTGTTCAGCATCGTCACCACGTTCTGGTGCGCGAAGGAGTCTTGCATGTGGTTCCGGAGGAGCTGTTTGGCCGCAGGGGAATTGAACACCTCCCAGAACTGAGATGCCTGGTTCGATTGGCCTGCGAGAATGGACATCAAACCTTGAACCCCCTGAGGCAATGTGGCGCCCAGAAAGGGGGCGTCAATGGCCACGAACGGACTGACGCAATGTCCTGGACCTGCGGCTGCCTCCCACTGGGCAAGGACCATGCGTGCCACCACACCTCCCATGCTGACTCCCACGAGGGTCACCGGGGTGTTGCCAACCTTGGAGGACAGGACGAGCTCAAGCAAACGGCGTGCAAGCGCCGCCTTGCGCTCCAAGCTGGTGGTGCCGTCTTCAAAGTCGAGCATCACCACATCTGCTCCTCTTTCATGGAGGGAGTCCAGCATGGGCCTGTACCCTGCAGCCAGTGGGACTTGAGTCAAATCGCCACCGAACATGGTGCCCCAGTGAAGGTCACCAAAGCCAAGTTCAGGAGAGGTGACGGTGGTGGGGTTGAAGTCGATGCCTTCCAAGAGCACGACCGGTTTGTCGAACACGCCATCAAACCCCAAGCGGCAATGTGCCACCCCATGAACGTCCACACCTTGGAGGGTGGCGCTGATTTGTGCGTTGCAACCCGTTCCGTCAGGACACCAAGGAGGAGAATCCGGGGTGGGGATGATCCAAGGCTGGGACCATCCTTTGACCATGGTCAGCACAACAACCGCGACGCCCGTGAAAAGCCTCCTCATGGCTGAGGGGTTGTGGCGTCGAGGTCGTTCCAAATCCAGGACCACCCATCCTGGTGGCACGTCGTTGCGGTCGTGTCATGAATCAACCTCGGTGGCTGATCGTTATGCATTCGAAGCAGCCGAAACGACCATGGCCCTTCGCTCAGTTGCATGGGCAGGACGCGGTGAATGGTCCCACGGTTCATGTCCCAGGTTTCAGCCACTTGCCAGTTCGAGGCGCCACGGGACTTGAGTTCCAAACGATACCCTGTCACAGACGCGCCCAACGTGCGGTGCATTTTTCCGGACAAGTGCAGGGTGGTGTGGCTGGTCATGTGGCATGTGTCGGTGAAGGCAGGAAAGCGGTCCGCCCGCATGCTGCCTGGGTGGCACGGGTCGCTGGATTCGATGTGCCACCACGCGTCCAATGGGACATGGGGCCATTCAAGTTCTCCAGTCGAGAGGTCCCACAAGAGGGTGTCGCTGAGCGGTGTCCATGGGGTGGTGGACATGCCATCGTTGGGCGCAGCAGGTTGAATCAGCAAAGCGTGCCCTGACGCCGGCGGGGCGCCGTGGACGTCCCAGACGACGGTTTTGACGTGAGGGTCAGGAGCGGTGAAGGGGTGGCAGGAAGCCAAGGCCAAGCAGAAAATCGATGCTGCCAAGGGCCTGGTTGAAAGGACATTCATGGCGCAAGGGTCGACACCTTCTCGATGTCCTCCTCAGCCCAATGCACGGCCGTGGATGTTGGGTTGGCAGACGCGTCAGGCCTTCTTCAACTGAGCCAAGTGCTTGTTGAAGAGCGTCACGAGTTGAATCGCGTCTTTGGATTCCAATTGCTTCCCAAACACGAGGGTTTTGGACGCCGTTCCCACGTGGATGCGGTCCCCACCGACCACCCAAAACTGCTGGTCCATCGATTCGAGGAACGACTTGGGGTTGGGGGCGGGGGCTTCGGCTGGCTTCAGCTCTTGCAGCGGCGCCTCGGTGGCTTTGCCGGTCTGCTCACCATGGTCCAGCCGGATGGACAACCCATCCTGACTCAATTGGACAACTTCTTGGCCCGAGCGGCGCCAGCGCACGGCCTTCCATCCGCGCATCGCGAAGAAGGCCCAAAACCCCAGGTAAATGAGGTAGAATTGACGTTCTCCTCCGGGGAAACGCCATGCGCCGTACGCCAACATGGCCCCCAGCGCCCCCCATGCGCCCAGCCAAAGCTCGAGGCTCTGTCGCTGCCAATCGGGGATGGCGCCTGTAATGGTGGCCATCCAACGGTCGCCAGAACGGCTGACCACGATGCGTTCTCCGATGCGGTGACTTTTCATGACAAAGGGGTGGCCAGGGCCTTGCGGTACAGGGCCTCATATTGGGGCAGGATCTTGTGAATGTGGAACGCTTCGGCCCGTTGGAGGGCAGCTTCATGGAAGCTTGGGAAATGGGCGCTGTCGAGCACATGCAGGGCGTCCTTGGCCATGCATTCCACATCTCCCACGGGGCGGAGCATGCCGGTTTTGCCATGCAGGTTGACTTCGGGCAGCCCGCCCACGTCTGTCGAAATCACGGGCACCCCTGCGGCGAAGGCTTCCAAGGCCACGAGTCCAAAGCTTTCTGTTTCTGAAGGCAGGACCAGCAAGTCGCTGATGAGCAGGGGTTCGATGGGATTCTTGACCTTGCCCAAGAACACCACATCCTCGGCGACCTTCAAGTCGAGGGCGTGCCGCTCTGCTGCCGCGCGGTCGGGGCCGTCTCCAACCATGAGGAGTTTGGCTTCTTTGGATGCCCGGAGATGGGCGAACATGGCCACCACGTCGCACACGCGTTTCACTGGTCGGAAGTTGCTGATGTGGCAGAGCACAGGAGCGCCGGACGGCGAAAGCTCCTCTTTGAACGACGCGTTGGGCTCCCTTTGGAAATGGCTTGGGCAAATGAAGTTGGGCACCACCTCAATCGGATGCTTGCCGAACGTCTCCACGGACACCCGCTTGAGGTCGTGTGACACAGCGGTCACGACGTCGCTTTCCTCGATGGCGTCGCTGATCGATGGTTTGAATGACGCGTCCTGGCCCAACAGGGTGATGTCCGTGCCGTGCAGGGTGGTGACCACTGGAAGGCGTTGCCCTTGTTTGGCCAAAATCCTACGCGCATTCAACGCCGCACTCGCGTGGGGGATGGCGTAGTGCACGTGCAGCAAGTCGAGCGCACAGGCCGTGGCCACCTCCACCATTTTGGACGTCAAAACCAGTTCGTAGGGCGGGTAGTCGAAGAGCGGGTACTTGGAAACTTCCACCTCGTGGTAGAACACGCGGGGGTGAAATGACCCCAAGCGAACGGGTTGGGTGTATGTGATGAAATGCACCTCGTGCCCTTGGTCGGCCAAGGCCTTGCCGAGCTCCGTCGCCACCACGCCGCTTCCGCCGTAGGTGGGGTAGCAGACGATTCCAATGCGCAGTGGGGCGGCAGTCATGGCTCAAAAACGGCTTGTGGCCCCCAAATGTTCGAGCACCACGCGTTGAATCTCTGTCCGTGTGTCCAGGCGGAGCAAGGCTTTGTTGGACGCGTCTGGGTAGGTGCGGTTGCTCAAGAACACGTAGACCAAATCGTAGGCAGGGTCCACCCACACCAAGGTGCCGGTGAAACCACTGTGGCCAAAGCTCTCCCACGACGCAAGGTCGCAGGTGGGGCCTGAGTCGGGCTCCAACGCCGGCTTGTCGAAGGCCAGCCCTCGACGGTTGTCGTCGTCCGCTAAAGCCCGACTGGTCCACTGATCGAGCACGTCTTCCGGCACGATGCGAATGCCCTTAAACACCCCGCCTAGGCGCCAGGTCTCGGCGAGCTCCGCGAGGTCATAGGCGTTGGAGAAGAGCCCGGCATGGCATGCCACACCGCCCATCATCGCCGCGCCAGGGTCGTGCACGGTGCCCCGCACTTCGCGCCCCCTGAATTCTCGGTCCCATTCGCTCGGGGCAATGCGCGATTCAGGAATCCCGTTGTCCAGCGGGCGGTACGTCATGCTTTGCCATCCCATCGGACCGGCCACATGGTTGGCCACCCAGTCCTCGATGTTCATGCCCCAAGTGGACAGGACTTTGTCCCACACGTAGAAGCCGAGGTCGCTGTATCGGTAGTCGCCAGGGGCGTCCAGTTCGGCATCCAAAATGGTGTTCCAAATGGTGTCCAAATAGGCTTCTTCCATGAACATGTTCGGGCTCACGGGCACGTGGCAAGAGGAGTCCGGGGCGTCGCAGAAGGCGCCCGTGGTGTCCTCGAGGGCGCTTCGGTAGAATGGAATCCACGACGCCAGGCCGGCCTGGTGGCTCAGGAGTTCGCGCGGGGAGCGCGTGCCCAAAGGGTGTCCCTTCAGCCCAGGCAACAGGTTGTGCACTTGTCCATCTTCTTCCAAAAGCCCAAACCCCGCCATGTGCATCAGGGCGTTTCCCGTGGCGGCCACCTTGGTGATGGAAGCCAAGTCGTACACGGCATCCGGGGTTGTGGGATGTGTTCCGTCCAAGGTCCCGACGGTGTGGTCCAGGACGATTTGGCCTGCATGGGCGACCACGACCCTCGCACCAGGCATGGCGCGCTTGTCCAGGGCGTGCTGCAGCAGGCTGTCGACCTTCGCATGGGGTTCTTCCCAAAACGCCACGCGCCCATCCACGGGACGTCCCAATCGCATGGCGCCCTCCAAATCGAGACCGTCGCCCTCGCGCCACGGCGTGTTCACCGGGGTGACGGGAAGTTTGCCGCCGATGGGGGTGACGCCAGCCACGGCGTCGGCCACGGCGTGGCAGGTGCGTTCGTCGTCTTGGTAAGCCACCAAGATTCCCGCGACGTGCGACTGAAGCGACACGAACTCGGGCAAGGCATACGGGTTGCCCATCCACACCACCACGATGTTCCTGGGGTCGAGGTTGCGTTCTTCGAGCAGGGCGGCCACCCGAGCCAACCCTTCAGGCTGGATGCCGAAGTTGCGCGAAGGCCGGTGGCTCATTTCGGTGGCGGTGACGAGCACGTGGGTGGCTTGCGCCAGGTCCGATTGAACGTCGCGTTTGCCCAGGCCGCTTCCGTCTTTCCCAACCACATGCCGCGACACGGCCCACCCTTCTCCAAGGTGATTGGCGAGTTGGGCTTCGAGGGGGGCGCAGGACTTGGCGTGGTTGGCCAAATCCAACATCACAGCATGGCCTTGCGTGGCCGCCCATGTCTTGGGGTAGGACGTGTGACCCGGCAACATGGTGAGGCTTTGTGCGAGCAATTCTCGGTGCACCAGTTCAGCGTGTTTGGGCTCCCAGGTAGTTCCGGTGGCAGGCACGGTCTCGCCGGCGTCGGTCCAAAGTTTGGCCAACAGCACACGGCGGCATTTGGCGTCGATGTCCAAGGTGTCCAGGGTGCCGTCGGCCAAAGATGCCATGGCCTCTTCAATGGCGGCAACGGGATCCCCGGGGAACAACAGGATGTCGTTGCCGGCTTTCAGCGCGCCTCGAATGCGCCTCCGTTCCCCGGCAAAGTCCGCGAACCCCTTCATGCTCATGGCGTCGGTGAACACCAAGCCTTCGAAGCCCATCTCTTGCCGCAGCAGGGTGTCGACAATCGCGGGGGAAAGGGTGGAGGGTTGGGCTTCGGTGCTGTCCAAGCCGGGCACGTCCAGGTGGGCGACCATCACCCCGCCCATGCCGTGGTCGAAGGCGTGTTGGAACGGGGCCAATTCCACAGAATCCAACCGCTCACGGTCGTGCAAAATGGAGGGCAAGGTGGCGTGAGAATCGCTGTCACTGTCGCCATGACCCGGAAAATGCTTGGCGGTGGCGAGCACCCTTTGGTCTTGGAGGCCGTCGGCGTAGGCTTGCCCCAACTTGGACACCCATTCCACAGACTCCCCGAAGCTGCGGCTGCCAATCACCGGGTTGATCGGGTTGGAGTTGACGTCCACCACAGGGGCGAAGTTGACATGCACGCCCGTGGCGCGGAGGCTTTGTCCGACCACTTGCCCATACATCCTGACCAACGCCTCGTTGCGTGTGGCGCCCAACGTCATGGCCCGTGGGAACGAACGCGTGCTGTCCAGCCTCATGCCCAACCCCCATTCGGCGTCGGACGACACCATCAACGGGACTGTGGCCAAGTCTTGCAGACGCTTCAATCGAATGCGTTGGTGGTCGGGCCCGCCTTGCATGCAGATCACGCCACCCAACCCCAGATCGCGGGTCCATCGCTCGGCTTCTGCCCAGCCTGCCGTGTCAGTGCGGGCGTAGATGGGCACCATGAGAAGTTGGGCCACGCGCTGTTCCATGGTGAGTGTGGCCATCACGCTGTCCACGACGTCAAGGGGACCGTCGAGGAACGCGGGAGGCTTGGAGGAGGAAGCCGGGGAGGGGTGCTGGCCAAAGTGGCATCCCCAAAAGGCAAACAACGCCCCCAGGGTCAACGCAAGCCGCGCCATCAAGTGCGGTCCGCCATGCGGGTTCGCGCCAGGGAGAGCAAGAAGTTGAATTGCTCTTCCACCGTCAAGTCGCTGTTGTCCACCACGACCGCGTCGTCCGCTTGACGCAGAGGCGCCACCGCACGTTCAGAGTCGATGCGGTCGCGGCTGAGGACGTTGTCCAAGACGTCGTCGTACGACACGTCCTTGCCCGCCAGCTGCAGTTCACGCAACCGCCTGTAGGCGCGCGTCTCTGGGTCCGCCGTCATGAAGACCTTCAGTTCAGCGTTGGGCAACACCACGGTGCCGATGTCGCGGCCATCCATGACCACGCCGCCGGCTTCGGCCATGCGTTGCTGAATGGCCACAAGTTTGGTCCTGACCTCGGGCACGCGTGCCACAAGACTCACCTTGTTGGCCACGTCCATGCTTCGGATCTCCTTCTCGACATTCACGCCGTTGAGGTGAATTTCTGATTGCTCGGTCTTGGGGTTGTATTTGAACGCAAGGAACATGCGCTCCAACCCCGCGCGCAACCCCACCTCGTTCACTTCGGTGTCCACGACACTGCGCTCTTTCATCGCGTGAAGCGTCGCTGCGCGGTACATCGCGCCCGTGTCGATGTAGACGTAATTGAGTTCTTTGGCCAAAGTTTTGGCCATGGTGCTCTTTCCGGCACTTGAGTGCCCGTCAATGGCGATGTTGATGCGACTGCGACCCATGCGTCGAAGATAACTTGCCCCAAGCAACAATCAGGGCCGATTCGCCCCAGATTCACCGCCTTGTTGCGGCACTTGAATCGCCAAGGCCAAATGCGTGGAGGTTCCCGCGAAGTGGTACACGCTTCTGGCCACGCTGTAGCGGAGCGCTTTGAACTGGCCTTGGAGCCCCAGGGAGAGCCCATTCAGGCCAGTTCGTCCTGCGGCGACCATCGTTTTTTGGCGTTGGTGGTTGTAGCCCAAGTGGCCCGTCAATTGCGGGCCCAGCTTCAACGTGACCCCACCCGTCAAGTGCCGGGCGAATTGGTCTCCCCATTCCCAAAGGTCGTTGGGGATGACTTCCCCGGTCAGCGGGTCGTAGGCGTCGTCGTACGTGCCTTCTGGGGCAAGCTCCCAGGTGTTCAGCCGCTGCATGCGAAGGTGGAAGGTGAAGGGGGCGTTGGGGAAAGTTTGGGTCCAGCCGACCTGCACGTTGTGCGGCAACCGCCCTTGCGGCATGATGCCTGAAAAGTCTTCCTGCAGGCCGAAGTTGCTCACGACGAAGCCGAGGGCGCCCATGCCGTTGCGGGTGCGCCGAAGCGCCCCCAAGTCCACGCCCAACACGCCGGCATTGACCTGCGCGAGGTTCCGCAGCCCGGTCCACCCCGTGGCGCCCACCGTCCATTGTGGCCCCAAGGCCCAAGCCGTGCCGTACTGGGCGATGTAGTCGCCGCCGGAGAAGTTGCCCGCCTCGAGGCCGGCAGCGGTGGTGCCTTCGAACGTCCCGAACGAGGCAAACCGGATGCCCACATGGGACGCGCGCTTGCCATGGTGGGCCAAAGGCCAGGTCACGGCACCAGAGCGAATTCCCGCGAAGTAGTCCAGGTAAGAGGTGTACACGTCGCGTTCCACGGAGGAATCCAACGCGCAAGGATGCACAGCCACGGACCACCCGTCGGCTTCCAAAGGGGCCACGTCCAAGCCGCCCAATGCGGCATGGCGAGGCGCTGCAGCCACGTCCCAAGCCAGGGAGGTGGGGACGTCTTGCGCCCAGGTCGTGTGGAGTCCAAGCGCCAGGCTGGACACCAACACCATTCGGAGGCAGGAGTGGGCGGTCATGCTGGCAAGTTACGAGGCGACCACGTGCAGGGGGTTGTCCACTTGTTGTCCGAGCAAGGCCCTGTCCACCACTTCGCGCATCTGCGTGACGTAGGTGAAACTCAGTCCCTTGATGTAGCGAGGGTTGATGTCGTCCACGTCTTTGCGGTTGCGCTCGCACAGGATGATTTCCTTGATGCCGGCCCGCTTGGCGGCCAGGATTTTCTCCTTGATGCCACCCACAGGCAACACTTGCCCGCGCAACGTGATTTCCCCACTCATGGCCAAGTACTTCCGGACCTTGCGCTGGGTGAAGGCGCTGGCCAGGGCCGTGAGCATGGTGATGCCGGCGCTCGGACCGTCTTTGGGAATGGCGCCCTGCGGCACGTGAATGTGGATGTCCCACTTGTCAAACACGTCGGGGGTCAACCCCAGCCAATCGGCATGGGCCTTGAGGTGCTGCAACGCGATCACCGCGGATTCCTTCATGACGGCCCCCAAATTCCCCGTCAGGGTCAACTTGCCTTTGCCCGGCGTGAGGGACGATTCGATGAAGAGGATGTCGCCGCCACGGGGTGTCCAAGCCAGGCCAGTCACCACGCCTGCCACGTCGTTTCCCTCGTACTTGTCCTTTTCCCTGGCAATGCCCAAAATGTCGTGCAGGTGATCTGCGCCGACGGTCACCTCGTGGGCTTCCTCGAGGGCAATTTGTTTGGCGCGGTGACGCACGAGTTTGGCCAGCCGCTTGTCCAAGCCCCGCACCCCGCTTTCGTTCGTGTATTGTTCCACCACAGCTTGGATGGTGGCCACGGGCACCTTGAGGCTGGCAGGCGCGAGTCCTGAGGCGTTGAGGTGCTTGGGCAAGAGGTGCTGCTTGCCGATTTGCACTTTCTCTTCCAGCGTGTACCCACTGACGTCGATGATTTCCATGCGGTCCCGGAGTGCGGGCTGGATGGTGCTCAAGTCGTTGCACGTGGCCAAGAACATCACCTTGCTCAGGTCGTAGTCCAAGTCGAGGTAATTGTCGTGGAAGGTGTGGTTCTGCTCAGGGTCGAGCACTTCGAGCAGGGCGGAGGAAGGGTCGCCGTGGTGGTCCCTGCCCAACTTGTCGATTTCGTCCAAGATGAACAGCGGGTTGCTCGTGCCCGCTTTCTTGAGGTTTTGAAGCACCCGTCCCGGCATGGCGCCGATGTAGGTCTTGCGGTGGCCGCGGATTTCAGCTTCGTCGCGCAACCCGCCCAAGCTCATGCGGACGTATTTCCGTCCCAGCGCTTCGGCGATGCTGCGTCCCAAGGAGGTTTTGCCCACCCCCGGAGGGCCGTACAGGCAGAGGATGGGGGCTTTCATGTCGCCCTTGATTTTGAGCACCGCCAAGTGTTCAATGATGCGCTCCTTCACTTTTTCCAACCCGTGGTGGTCTTGGTCCAACACCGCTTGGGCGTGGGTCAAGTCGAAGTTGTCGTCGGAGACCTCGTTCCAAGGAAGTTCGAGCATCACGTCCAGGTAGTTGGACTGCACGCTGTACTCGCTGCCCTGGGGGTTCATCCGTTCCAGCTTGCCGAGTTCCTTGTCGAAGGCCGCTCTGGCGTGGTCAGGCCAGTTTTTGTCCGCCGCTTTGGCGCGCTTCTCCTGAATTTCTTCCTTCAACGGGTTGGCCCCCAACTCGTCCTGGATGGTCTTCATCTGCTGGTGGAGGAAGAACTCGCGCTGCTGTTGGTCGAGGTCGGTTTTGACCTTGGCGTGGATGTCCTGCTTCAGGGAAAGCATGTGCTTCTCCTTGTGCAGCAACTCCAACACCGTTTGGGCGCGTTTTCCGAGGTCGACTTCTTCGAGAATGCGCTGTTTCTCGTCCACCTTCACCTGCATGTTGCTGCCGATGAAATTGACCAAAAACCCCAGGCGGTTGATGCCCTTGATGGCCTCGGCAGCTTCCGTGGGGATGTTGGGATTCATTTCAATGAGCTCGGCGGCCAACTCCCGCAAGCTCTCCACCATGGCCTGGCCCTCTTTTTCGGGCAGGGGCTCTTCAATCCCCCCGTAAGCCGAGACCTTGGCCTTGAGGTAGGGTTCTTCTTGGATGACTTCGTCCCACTTGAATCGTTGTTGCCCTTGGAGGATCACGGTGTTGGTGCCGTCGGGCATCTTCAACATCTTCATGATGCGGGCCACGGTGCCGACGTTGTTCAAGTCGTCCGGCCCGGGCACCTCGGTGTCGTCTTCCTTTTGGCTCACCACCCCAATTACCTGGTCGGCCTTGTTCGCTTCTTTGATCAGCCGCACAGACCTGTCTCGCCCCACGCTGATCGGAATCACCACCCCGGGAAACAGCACGGTGTTGCGAAGCGACAGCAGCGGGAGCACCTCTGGAATGTCGGTTTCCTGCATGGCCGTTTCATCCTCCTCGGTCAAAATGGGGATGAACTCTTGGTCCTGGGTGTCGCTCAGTTTGATGTTCATGGTCAGGGCGTGTGTGGACAGGCACAGGTCAAACGCCGTGCCACCCGACATGTTGCGACAGCTTGGCAGACTTATTTTGAAAAGAGTGCCCGAATGGCATGCTCCTCGCTGGCGGACATGGTCTGCTTGCGGCGCGCCATGACTTTTCGGGCCACGTCAAGGCCTTTGTCAAGGTCGATTTGGGCGTCGCCGTCCACGCCCCATTGGAAATTTGGAACATGGCGGGGAGGCGTCTGCTCCCCGAACACATTGGCCATCACCCCAACCACGGTGGCCGTGGAAAAGGCGGTGTGAATAGCGGTTTTGCTGTGGTCGCCCATGAGCAAGCCGCAGAACTGGCGTCCCTTGGGTTCAAAGGACTGGCTGTCCTCGCTCCATTCGGCAATCACCCCGTAGGTGTTTTTCAAGTTGCTGCACGTGGTCTCGGCCCCGAGGTTGCACCAAGACCCAAGCACCGCATTGCCCAAAAAACCGCCGTGGGCCTTGTTGGACCAGTCGTGAACGACCACGTTGCTCAATTCGCCGCCCATTTTACAGCCTTGGCCCACGGTGGTCGCGCCGTAGACCAAGGTGCCCATGCGCAGTTGGGATCCTTCCCCAAGGGCAAAGGGGCCACGGACGCGACATCCCTCCATGATTTCTGCGTCGGGGCCCACCACGACGGGGCCTTGTTCTGTGTTCAAGCTGACGTCCCGCAGCACCGCCCCGGGGGCAAGCCACACGCTGGACATGGGACCGTGGACGCGCACACCCTGGGCTTGCCAAGCTTCGCGCTCCTCTTCTTGCAACGCGCGGAGCCGCCACGCGAGTTGAAGCCTGGACAAATCCTCCTCCAACCCCAACCCGCAGAGCTCAAAGAGGTGGGCGGCGTCGTTCAACCAAAGGGCGTCTGCCTGCAATTCATGCACGTTTACCGCTTCCGCACCACGCAGGGCGACCAGCTCGTCACCGCGCGACAGGCCGTCTCCATCTGACAGATTCAACACGGCCATCGCGTTGTCGTGGGTGGGCATGAGCCGTGAATGAATTCGAATGTGGGGGTTGTCCCGCAAGACTTCTTGCCATTGTTTTGCAATGGTCCGTACTCCAAAATGAAGCTCTTGCACCCCCTTGAGGGCGTTCAATGGATAGAATTCGGCCGAATCACCGTTGTCCAAGAACCTTGTATCTGTCATGGAGCAAACTTATGATGTGAACCAAAGGCCCGAAAAGGGTGTTCACATTTTTGCACCACATCACATGGTGCAGGAGGACCGCGTGAAGCAAGAATTTTCAATCAAGGATTTGGAGAACCTCTCTGGGGTCAAGGCGCACACCATCCGCGCTTGGGAACAGAGGTACGCCCTGTTGAACCCCAACAGGTCTTCCACGAACATCCGGACTTATGGTGGAGAGGACTTGAAGAAGCTCCTCAACGTGGCCTTGCTCTTGGAGCGTGGACTGAAGATTTCCAAGATCGCAGGGTTGTCGCCCAAGCAGTTGGCCCAGATGGTCGCGGAAGGTCCGAGTGTAGCGGACGAAGGCGGAGAGGCGCTGGCGAAGCAGCGGCTGAAGCTCGCCATGATGACTTACGACGAGACGCTGTTTCGCGGCACCATGCAAGAATGCGTGGACCGGTTGACCTTCGATGGAGCGGTGCTGAGTGTGGCCTTGCCTTTTTTGGCGGAAGTGGGTGTGCTTTGGTTGACCGACACCATTTGTCCTGCCCATGAGCATTTCATGAGCAACCTCCTTCGTCAAATGCTGTTTGCTGAAATCCACAACGCCCCCGTTCCGGAGGGGCAAGAGAAAGGCAGGGTGATTGTGCTGTATTTGCCGGAACGCGAGATCCACGACATCTCCTTGCTGTTTCTTCACCACCTCTGCAGGTCTGCGGGGCGTCATAGCGTGTTCTTGGGCCAGAGTGTGCCTTTTGACGACTTGGTGAACGTGGCCGCCCAGTTCGAGGACGTGTGTTTTGTGTCGTATTGCACGACGTCCCCCGCGGCGGATCAAGCCCAGGATTACCTGGACCGAATCGACCGGACGTTTGCCGGTTCGGACGTGACTTTTCACCTCGGCGGTGGGGTGTTCAAACAGGCGGCTGGAGGCGCCAACACCACCGTGCACGCCGACGGAGCGAGCCTTGTGCAAAAGATTTTGCACTGATCCATCTTTTTTGGAGTACGTTTAACATGTTGGTTTTCAGGATTTCCTGAAAAAATGTTGAACGTTTTTTGAAAAACGTTGAACAAAAAGTTGGCGCGAGGAGAGGTTTGTTTAATCTTTGCTTCAGTTCGTTAAACAAAAAACGGTTTGTGATGAGCACCCTCGAATTCAATCAACTCTTGGTCAGCCAGTCTGACTTCTTGCGCGGTTTTGCACTCGGTTTCACAAGGAACGGGGCCGACGCCGACGACTTGGTTCAAGACACCATGGTCAAGGCCCTGAGATACAAGAACAACTTCAAGGAGGGGACCAACATGAAGGGGTGGCTGTACACCATCATGCGCAACATCTTCATCAACAACTACAAGCGCAAGAAGTTTCAGAACACGGTGCTCGACAGCACGGAGAACCAATACTTCATCAACGCGAGCCAAGATTACCGTGTGGACACGGTGACCACAGAGATCAACCAGTCCGACATCTTGGGCGCCATCAACGAACTCAAGCCTGACTTCCGCAAGCCATTCACCATGTTCCTTGACGGGTACCACTACGACGAGATTGCGGCAGAAATGGAAATCCCCATGGGCACTGTGAAATCGCGCATTTTCCACGCCCGCAAGAAGCTCTCTGCTTCTTTGGTGGACTATCAAAATTGAGGCGTCACGTCACGTCGCTTCTTCGTGTATCTTGTCGGCAGAGTTGACCACCTGCCATGCTTGAACATTTCAACCGCCTTTTGGCGTTGCCCTTGTTGGCCATGCTGTCCTTTGGGGCCACGGCTCAAGTTGACGTGGACCAAAGCCTGACGATTGAGCAATACGTCAACGACGTGTTGCTTGGGGAGGGGGTCACCGCCACCAACGTCAATTTCATCGGCTCCACCGAGCAAATCGGTTACATGACTGGGGGCGACGACGTGGGCTTTCCCATCAACGGCGGCTTGGTGTTGAGTTCGGGCAACGCCGCGGACGCCTTTTGTGCTGGAGCAGGATGCTTGAATTGCTCCGGGGGCAACCCCACAGACAACGACTTGCTGGACATTGCGAACAGCGTGCCACCCTTGATTGGTCAGGCGTTTTCGGTGACCAGTGTGAACGACTTGTGCGTGTTGGAATTCGACTTCGATCCTGCCGGCGACTACGTGTCGTTCAACTACGTGTTTGGGTCCAGTGAGTACGAGGCCTGGGAAAACTCTCAGTACAACGACATTTTCGCCTTCTTCCTTTCGGGGGCCGGCATCAATGGGCCTTACGACGCACCTGGGGCGTTCCCGGGTCAGGCCATCAACATCGCAAGCGTTCCTGATTCAGATCCTGAACTGCCCATCACCATCAGCTCTGTGAACGGCGCTCTGAATGCGGAGTATTACATCCTGAACGAGGCGCCAGATGACGTTTGCATGAACGGATACACCACCGTGTTGACTGCGGTGTATCCTGTCATTTGCGGGGAGACGTACCACATCAAGTTGGCCATTGGCGACGGGACGGACACGATTTTGGATTCCGTGGTGATTTTGGAGGAAGGCAGTTTTGGGTCGCCGATTCCGACCACGTACGAGTCGCAAGCGGCACCGGAGTGCGACCCGGACCCCAACGACGACCAGATCATTTACTGCGCATGGGAGGATTGTGGGCCAGCCACCATCACCATCAGCCGTCCTTGCGCGGTGTCGTCGCTCTTTCCGTTCCCCTTCGATTTGACCGCGGCGCCAGGGTCGGAAGCCACCTTGGACGAAGATTTGCTGGGGTTGCCATCTTCGGCGGCCATTCCTGTGGGGGAATACGGCATCTCTTTGACGTTCGAAGTGCCCCAAGACGACATCGATGAAGGCACAGAGACACTGTACTTGAAGGTGACGAGCGGGACGATTGAGAGCGAAATCACCATCATCATCTACGACACGCCTCCTTTCGAGGCCACCATGCCAGAATTGGTGACGGTGCCATGCGACCAGTCGGAGGAGGTGTGCATCGAACTGATTCAAGACCCGGCATACGCCTATCCACCTGTGGATTATTACTGGACCATCAACGGGGTGGATTTCGGGTCGGACCAGTGCGTCAACTACCAATCATTGACCAGTTCGTTGATGGAAGTGTACATGGAAGACGGCTGCGGACGGGAGGTCTACCTCCAGGGCTTGTTTGAAGTGCCGTACGACGCCCTTGAACTGACCATGCCCAACGACACCTTGTTGTGCAACGGCGCTGCAGCGGTCATGGAACTTGAAATTCAAGGTGGCCAACCGCCCTACCAAATCCAATGGGACGACTTCAACGACGAGGAATTGATTCACGTGGTCGATCCTGACGAAAGCACGGAGTACGAAGTGGTGGTGGTCGACAACTGCGATTATTCAGAGTTCGCGTCCACCAAGGTGGACGTGCAGACGGTCAAAACGACCATCGTGCGCGAGAGCCTTGGCGACGACACTTACGCTTTTGATGTCTTGACCGACCCAGTGGAGCCCTTCGAGGGCGCCTACTTCTACGTCTGGGAATTCGGAGATGGAAACGTGGCGTACGAGCGCGCTCCCACCCACACGTACGATGGGTTGTCCCAATACGAAGCCAAAGTGTACGTCACGACCAACATTGGTTGTTCCGACGACGCGGTCATGGACATCTACGGCGACGTGCTGTTTTACATCCCCACCGCGTTCACGCCTGACAACGACGGGTTGAACGACGCTTTGGAAATCACAGGGCGCCAGGTGCGGTTGTTTAAGATTTGGATCTACAACCGCTGGGGCGAGGAAGTCTACCACAGCACGGACATGGACGCGGCTTGGGTGGGGGACGTGGACGGAGGCACGCACTACGCGCCCAACGGGGTGTACCATTGGGTGATCAAGGCCGCTGGCTTCGACACCGACGCCCAGGAGTTCCGTGGCTTCGTGCACTTGATGCGCTGAAACCTTACCACCTTTCTCATGACCGATTCCTTTTCTGGCCGCAGTTTGCGCGGCGCCTTCGTGGCAGTCACCTCCTTGTTTTTCATGTGGGGGTTCATCACCGTTTTGGTGGATGCGTTGATTCCCCGGTTGAAGGACGTGTTCGAATTGACATTCCTCCAGGCTGGCTTGGTCCAGTTCGCCTGGTTTGCAGCCTACGGGGTGCTGTCCATTCCTGGCGGAAACCTGATTTCAAAGATTGGCTACCAACGAGGCATTTTGGTGGGCTTGGCCACGGCAGGGTTGGGCTGTCTGCTGTTTTATCCTGCGGCTGCCACACGCTTGTATCCTTTGTTTTTGCTGGCGTTGTTCGTGGTGGCTGGAGGCATCACGGTGTTGCAGGTGGCCGCCAATCCTTACATCAGTGTGCTCGGCCCGGAGGAATCCGCTTCGGCGAGGCTCAACCTGTCTCAAGCGTTCAATTCATTTGGGACGACCATCGCGCCTGTGGTGGCAGCGAGCTTCCTTCTGGGAGACCAAATCCTGACCGGCGAGGCCATCGACGCGCTGGCTGAGGCCGAGCGCCAAGCATACTTCACGGCGGAGGCTTCGGCTGTGCAGGTTCCCTTCGTGCTGCTGGCGCTGGCCTTCTTCTTGCTGGCAGGCGTCGTGGGTGTCATCCAACTTCCCAAAATTTTGGGCCATCGAGACGAGGGCAACGGGACGAGCTACGCCCAGGTCTTCCAAAACCGCAAGTTGCGCTTCGGCGCCTTGGCCATCTTCGTGTACGTCGGGGCCGAGGTGGCCTTGGGCTCCTACATGGTGAGCTACGGTCTGTCTTTGGACATCCTGGAAGACATCCAGTCCAGCGAGGTGCTTGGTGCCATGGCTGGGGTGGCGGCCTTCATCAAAGGCATTGACGTGTCTGGGCTTGATGCCAAAGGGGTGTTGGGCGCATTGTTGACGTTCTATTGGGGCGGGGCCATGCTGGGCCGTTTCGCAGGTTCTGGACTGATGGGGTGGATCTCACCATCCAAACTGTTGACCGTGGCGGGGTCGTGTGCCGTGGTGTTGATTTGCGTTTCCACCTCGTTGTCCGGTGTCCCTGCGTTGTTGTACTTGCTCGGCGTGGGCTTCTTCAACAGCATCATGTTTCCGACCATCTTCACCTTGGCCATTGAGGACCTGGGGGAAGGGAAGCCCCAAGGCTCAGGATTGCTCTGCACGGCCATTGTGGGAGGGGCGTTCATTCCGCCGGCCGTTGGTGCCTTGGTGGACGGCGTCAGTTTTGAAGTGGCCTTCCTGTTGCCCGCGATGTGCTACGCGTACATCGCATGGTATGCAGGTCGGTTGGTGCCCCGAGCGACTTGATTTGAAGAGAGGCGGAACGTCAAGATTCCTTAACGTCGTCGTCGAGTTTTTGAACAGAACGCAACTTTTTTGGCTCAAAAGGAGTTATCTAGCAGCACCCTAACGGGAAAAGACCTTAAGAACATGGCCAGAAGAAAAAAGTCCGCCAAGGAATTGCAGCCCAACATCAAGGTTCGCTTGGACCGCCGCACCGTGATCACGGTGCGGGACGAGAGCAAGTTGGCCTACTGGAAGGAGAAGTTCCCAGGCCTCGAGATTCTGGAAGAATCTTGATGCTTGCCCCCAGCAGGGCAACAAAAAAGGCGATCCAATCGGATCGCCTTTTTTGTTGGAGGTTGGTAAGACTCAGCCCTGGACAGCCTCCTGCTTCCAAGGAGCGAGCGCCAATTGCTCACGGCCCTTCTTCGTCAGGGCGTAGCCATCCTTGTTTTGGATCAGGCCGTCGAGGTACAAGTTGGTGATGCGCTCGCCAATGCGGGCCTTGCCCACATGGAGATCCGTATCTTCTTCAATGCGCTTCCAGAAGTTGCGCTCCAGCACGGCCAAACGGATGTGACATTGATTCTCAACCTTGTGCATGTGAATGATGTCGAGAATCATGTGGTCGTATTTGTCCAAGGATTTCATGGGTTCAGGCGTTTGGTAGGTGAGAGATTTGAACAGCAAGAAAGGACTTTTCCTCTGGAGCTGTGGAAAAAGGCGCTCCCCCGTTGTTCACGGGTTTTCCACGGGTTTTCTGAGATTGTGAACAACCTGTGGATAGCTTCCTCAACTCACTCAGAATCAGAGTGAGTCTGTAGGAAATACTTGAAGTACCGCGCCATGTAATGCACGTCTCTCTCGGCGTGCTTCGACGGTTTGAAGGGCGCATGGACGTGAAAGAACCTGCGTTTCGACTCCCATGCACAAAGGGTGAGGCGCGCCCCACAGGATTTGGCCCAAGTTTGGACCTGTTCCAATTGTGCGTTGCTGCCGTCGGTGTGGAGGACGACACATTTCCCAGAGGACCATGCTTCCTTCAGCACATGTCCTTCGCAACCTGGCTTCACCTGGATGGATTGCACGGGGTACAGCCACTTGGCCCAAGTCACTTGCCAGGCGAAAGGGGCGTGCATGACCACAAGGGTGCGCCAAAACGGCTTGGGAAACCGGCCTCGCACACGCCATCCTCGCATCCCCAAGGCGCGCAACACGAGCCATTTGATCCATGCGTTGCGGTGGCGCGGTTGAATGGCTTCCCGGGTCGTGTTGGCGGTCATGCGTTCAAATGATGTTCGTGCGGGGTCCAAGGCCCTGTCATGGTGGGTGCGGCGTGAAGGAAGAGGTTCAATTGGGTTTGAAACTGAGCCCGCGGCCACGGCACAGCACCCAGGGAGGCGAGGTGCGGGTTCATGATTTGGCAATCCACAGGCCCAAACCCATTCAAGGCCAACCAGCGCACCAACTGAATGAACGCCACTTTGCTCGCGTTGGATTGCGTGGAAAACATGCTTTCGCCAAAAAACATCCGTCCCAAGGAGACCCCGTACAAGCCGCCCACGAGTTCGTCGTCTCGCCAAGCCTCGACCGAGTGGGCCACGCCCAGGTCGTGCAGCGCCGCGTATGCGTCCACGATGTCGTCGGTGATCCACGTGCCTTCGCCGTCACGCGGGGCTTGTTGACATTGCCGCACCACCTCCTCAAAGCATCGGTCCATGGTGATGCGGAACGGCCGACGGTTGAGGATGTTCCTCATGCTTTTGGTCACCTTCAACCCTTGGGTAGGCAACACGGCGCGTTCGGGTGGGGCCCACCACATGATGGGTTCGTCCTCCATGAACCATGGAAAGGTGCCGTGTTCGTAGGCGGCCATCAAGCGCGCCGGGGAAAGATCCCCTCCAACCGCAAGCAACCCATGGTCGCCTGCGGCGGACACGGGAGGGAAGTGGAGGTCTGCGTCGAGCAGGTGAATCTTCATGCGGCAAAGAAACGGCCTTCATCCGTGCGTTCCTTTGCAACATGATCCGGGATTTTGAACGAGCGGAAGGTGCGGCCATCAAGCTCTTGCGTGGCCATGTGGCGTCCCACGGGCTCCCGGGCTGGTCGGCCCAGAAATTGGCGTGTCCCCCGGGGCGTCCCAAGGAGGGGATGACGGAGGACCGCGCGGCACGCCGCGCGGGCGTGGTGGCCTTGTTGTGTCCCAACGCCCGAGACCAATGGTCCCTGGTGTTCATGCGTCGCACCCAAGATGGCTCTCCGCACAGCGGTCAGCTCTCCTTCCCCGGCGGGGCAGAAGAGGCCTCGGACGGGTCCGACTTGGTCCGAACCGCCCTCCGTGAGTTTGAAGAGGAGGTGGGGGTGGCCTTGGACCGGACGCATTTGGTCGGTGCGATGACGCCCTTGTACATCCCCCCGAGCTCGTTTTGGGTGCAGCCTGTGTTGGCGGTGGTGGACGAGCTGCCTCAGTTCGTCAAGGAGCCCACCGAGGTGGCCGAGATTTTGATCACCCCTTTGTCCGATCTGCCAGCTGCAGGGAAAGCCTGGCCCACAAAACGCATTGCAAGTCGGCGGGGCACCGTCGTGTCGCCGGGCTGCGACGTGGGGAAGGCTGTGTTGTGGGGTGCCACCGCCATGATGACGGCGGAGGTGCTGAGCCTTTGTCATGGAGCGGGTTTTCCCCCTTCCTTTGCACCCAGAATTTTTCAGCCATGAGCAAGCACATTTTGGGGTTGACCAGCAAGGAAGACGGGGTGGTGTCCAAGGCCCTGAAAACCATCCACGACAAAGGAACCCAAGCGTCCATTCGTCCCTTGCTCGAGGCGTTCGCCACGCGCAAAGACGACGCCTTGCGTGAAGAGATGCTTGGCATGCTTTCCTCCATGAAGCTGTCTGCGGCGGAAGACATTTTCCTGGAAGCCCTCACCGACCCCAAGCTGGCCCATGTGGCCGGGGACATCCTTCAATGCCTGTGGAGTTGCGGATTCATGTGCGACGGCCGCCTGGCGCTGGTGGTGGAAGTGGCCTGTCAAGGGGATTTCAAGCAAGCCATGGAAGGGGCCACGTTGTTGGAGCAGGTGGAAACCGTGCAGGACGAGAAAGACCTGCTTGAGGCCCAAGTGATCGTCGGAGAAGCCATGGGAGACGACTCCAAGAAAGACATTGCCCCGTTCCTGGAAGGCATGAAGGCCCACTTGGCCATGCTCCAGGACACGTTGATGTGATTGTCAGTGACGCACGCCTGCGTCGCTCGCAACCCGCCGCTTTTCGATGCGTTCGAGCGGGCCGGGGCAGGTGCCCAGGTGGCAGTTCTTGCAGGCGTCCACCACGTGGTTGAAGGCTTGTGCACTTGGCGACGCGTTGAATTGGGCAATCGCTTGGCGGTACAGGGGCGCGTGGTCCTCAAAGTGGCCGTTGACCATGGTCTCGTCGGTGGGGTGACGGTCCATCAAGCTGTGCACATCCAAGGACTGTCCTTCCCAGACAAACCCTTCGGTGTCCATGTCCTTCAGGATCCGCGCAAGTTGGTCGTCCATGGCGACCATGGTGCCAGCCAATTCAGACAAGCCGTTGGGCTGGCTTGGGGCCAACCGAGGTTGCACGTCATCAGGTTCAGAACCCGGAGTACATCCAACGCTCCAAACCAGACCCACACAAAGGCCAAACGTCGCCACGTTCTTCATCTCAACCCTCGATCATGACCCCTGTGGCCGTGAACACCAACCGCAGTTCCGGTTCTGTGATGGCGTCGATTTCAGCCTGGCTCTTCCCGGCGTCCTCGGCGTAGTGCTTCAGCATGGGCACAGTCAAGGTGTCGTAGAAGGCTTCACCTTGGACCACTGTGCGTTTGCCTTCTGCGCCGTCGGTCGGGACGAAAAAGCTGTAGTCCAGGAACCGGACGAACACCGTGTCGCTGCCCGAGGCCACGTCCATCCAGCATCCTTTTTTGGCGCAAGTGGCGGTCACTTCCCCTTCAAACGTCAAAGACGCGCGCCCGTCTTCGGCGAGGGCTTCTCGGACATCCTGGGCCTGGAGAGCACCGTCGGTCTCGATGACCGACCCGTAAAACGTTTGCGGCACGCCGGCGACGTCGGTTTGGCCTGCAGGAGGCGGGGGGGCGCAACCCGCGAAAAAGGAAGCGAGGGCAAGGACGGCGAAGGAGCGAAGAGAAATCATGGTCGGAGGGTCAGTTGAGGGTTGAAATCAGTGCGTGCGGGTCATTTGGGCTTGGGTCAGCACGAGGAAGTCTGCCCGGTTCAAAGCCGTGCTGTCCGGGGTCCATACGTCGACCTGGGTGTCGCCGTGAATGGTGAGGACGTTCAAGTCAGGTTGGGCTTGCCGGAGGTACCAGACGATGCCTTCCCAATCCTGGCTGTGGTACGAGCCGTTGACGTGCACGAAAGGTTGGCCTTCCGTGCGGGTTTGCAAGATCCAATGCGCCATGGTGGCGTCCTTGATGGCCTGCGCCATGGGCAGGGTTTCCCCGCCGTGCCCTCCGGCCATGGCCAACATCGCGTCGTACCCTGGCAGGGAGGGGTCGAAGGCCACTGGCAGCGACGGCAAGTAGGCCTGGGCGTCTGGGGACAGGTCTTTCAAGCCGTCGAGCCCGTGCTTGTAGACCCACGACGCGTAACGCCGAGGCACGTTGGTGGCGGTCATGGTCAACCCGTGTTCCTTGGCCAAGTCCAACAGAGGTTGGTAGTCTGTGGCGTGGTTGGGCCAAAGGTTGGCCGCCGCTTCCAGTTTGTCCAAGTTGACGACGCCCGCGAGGTATTCGTTCACCACGAGTTGGTCGTCCGCTTCCAACATCTCGGCCCCCAAGCTGGGTTGAGCCCCCTGGTCCAACAGGCTGCGCACCAGCTCCTGCTGGAGCCAATGCATGACGGCATCGTCGTGCAATTCTCCGAAGCACACCACGTCGGCTTCCAAGGCTTCAGTCACCAAATCGGACCAAGTGGCAGGTGTGCCATCACCTTGGTACAGGGCGTAGGCGGCGGGGTTGCCGCGCATGGATTTGGATTGGGCCTTCGTCTGGGACCACGCCAAACACGACGTCAAGGTCCAAAGAAGGAGGAGGAGGGCTGGGTGTCTCATGGTTGTTTCTGTCAAGTTTGCAAGACCCCCGGCCGGAAAGCAGCAGCGATGGGCGCCTCGTTTGCGGCTTCAATGCCCATGGAAATCCAAGACCGGGTGTGGTTGGGGTCGATGATGGCGTCCACCCACAGTCGCGCTGCGGCGTACACGGGCTCGGTTTGCTCGTCGTACCGTTGGGTGATGGTGTCAAGAAGGGTCTGCTCCTCGGCTTCGGTGGGGGCCTTTCCCTGTTTCTTCAAAGAGGCCTTTTCAATCTGCAGGAGCACCTTGGCCGCTTGGGTGCCGCCCATCACTGCCAAGCGTGCTGTGGGCCAAGCCACGATCAGCCGTGGGTCGTAGGCCTTGCCGCACATGGCGTAATTCCCGGCGCCGTAGCTGTTGCCCACCACGACGGTGAACTTGGGGACCACGCTGTTGGCGACCGCGTTGACCATTTTG
This sequence comes from uncultured Flavobacteriales bacterium, assembly GCA_938084585.1. Lineage (GTDB taxonomy): Bacteria > Bacteroidota > Bacteroidia > Flavobacteriales_D > Sanyastnellaceae > UBA11663. Next base: position 6,632 of record CALKFF010000009.1, on the reverse strand, counting down.
GCGCCGTCCTTGATGATGCCGCCGTGTTCCGATTTGGACCCGACCATGAAGCCGGTGACGTCTTGCAAGAACACCAGGGGCACGTTGCGCTGGTTGCAGGTCATGATGAAACGGGCGGCTTTGTCTGCGCTGTCGGAGTAAATCACCCCGCCAAACTGAAGGCCGTCCTTCTTGCTCTTCACCACCGTGCGTTGGTTGGCCACAATGCCCACACTCCATCCGTCGATGCGCGCATACCCACACACCAAGGTTTTGCCGTACCCAGATTTGTACTCGGTGAAACTGTCCTGGTCCACAAGGGCGTCGAGAAGGTCGCGTGTGTCGTAGGGTTCCGTTCGGGCGTCGGGCACGACCCCGCAAATGGAGGGAGAAGCCGGCGACAAAGCGGCGTCCCTTTGGAAACCTGCCTTGGGGCCCAAATCGCCCCAGTGCGAGGCAAGCTTGCGAATGTGCGTCAACGCCTCCTCTTCGTTGGCGCAGCGGTAGTCCGTCACACCTGAGATTTCGTCGTGGGTTTGGGCCCCGCCGAGGGTTTCGTTGTCGATGTCCTCGCCAATGGCGGCCTTCACGAGGTAGCTCCCAGCCAGGAAGATGGACCCCGTGCCCTCCACAATGATGCTCTCGTCGCTCATGATGGGGAGGTAGGCTCCCCCGGCGACACAACTTCCCATCACCGCGGCGATTTGTGGAATGCCGGCAGAAGAGAGTTTGGCGTTGTTCCTGAACATCCGCCCGAAGTGTTCCTTGTCCGGGAAGATCTCGTCTTGCATGGGCAAGTACACCCCGGCGCTGTCCACCAAATAGATGATCGGCAAGCGGTTTTCCAGGGCAATTTCTTGGGCGCGGAGGTTTTTTTTGCCTGTGATCGGGAACCACGCGCCGGCTTTCACGGTGGCGTCGTTGGCCACGGCCAAACACAGTTTGCCGTGGATTCGGCCGAGCTCCACCACCACGCCACCGGAAGGGCATCCGCCTTCTTCCTCGTACATCCCGTGACCTGCCAGTGCGCCGATCTCCAGCCGCTCGCAACCCGGGTCGAACAGCTTGCCGAGACGTTCGCGGGCCGTCCATTTTCCTTTGGCGTGCTCTTTCTCGATGCGGGCTTGCCCACCGCCTTGGCGCACGCGTGCCAGAAGTCGCTCTAAGTCGGCGACACGCATGCGCATGCGGTCTTCGTTGAGGTTCCGCGCCAAGTCGTTTTCGGATGCCATGACTCGAAGGTACTTCAAGGCTCCTACCTTTGGTCTTGTGAGAAGGCAAACCTTGATGGCCGTGATGTGGGGCGTCGCCCTGCTCAGTCTGGGGCTCCTGGGGTGCCATTCTTCTGCCTCCACCTCGTCGCGAACAGCGTGGGCTGAACTTGACGCCCCGCATTACGCCCTTGGCCACTCTTGGCACCTGAACGAGGCGGGTCAAGTGATTTTGGTGTTGCTCAACCCTCGCTCTGGAGAGGTCCTGTGCGCAGTGGTGCGTGGGCCGTGGAGGGGAGGGGCTCTGGACATTCCCTGCGTGGCGCTGCCCGCCGAGCCAGATGTGGTCACGTCGGGCACCACACATGCCCATTTGCTCCATGCTGGGGTGGGCCTGGACCGCTGGGTCGGGTGCAACTCCTTGAACTTCCTCGCCGATGGGCCTGTGCTGAGTCATGCCAAGGAACGGGGGGTGGTGGATTTGGCCGGCGACGGCGGTTGGAACGTGGAGCGGATGGAGGCGCTGGCTCCGGGGCTGGTCTTGGGCAGTCCGGCGTACGATTTGTCCACACGTGGCTGGCCAATGGTCCCTGTCACGGAGTACTTGGAGGCCCACCCGTTGGGACGGGCCGAATGGATGGTCCCCCTTGCCTGGATGATGGGAGATTCATTGGCGGGTGCTCGGGCGTTTGCGGCGATCCGCGACCGGTACCAGTCCGTTGCTGCAGAATCCGTCGAGGGAGGGCGTGAGCCGACAGTCCTCATGGGCAGTGTGGCTGACGGGGTGTGGCATGCCCCAGGCCAAAAAACATTCGTCGCCCGTTGGGTGGAAGACGCCGGGGGACAATATGGCCTCACGCAAGAGGACCAAAACAGCAACGTGGCGCTCGGGCTGGAACAAGTGTTGGACCACGCTGCGCAATGCGACCTGTGGATGATGGTGGTCCATGACCCCGATTCCTTCACGGTGGCGGACCTGCTGGCCCAGGACCCCAAGCACCAGGCACTTCTGGACGCAACCGACGAAGTGTGGGTGTGCAACACCGCCCAGCAGGATTACTTCGGGGCGTTGGTGGTGCAACCCGACTTGATCCTTGAGGACCTTCGTTCGGCGATGCATTTGGGCCGCGTGGGGCCACATCGAACCTTCCAACCTCTGTCGCGGCCATGAATTTTCGTCCCTCCGTGGCCACGCTGTGCGCCGGCGTCGTACTGACGTGCCTGACTTTCCTTCACCTCAGGTGGGGAGAAGTGCCGATGGGCACGGCCGAGTGGTGGGAGGCGCTTTGCAGGAAAGGTGAACCCTCTGCGCTGCACACCACCATCCTGTGGGAGGTGCGCCTGCCTCGAACGCTCACCGCCATTTCGGCGGGTGTGCTGTTGGGATGGCTTGGCATGTTGCTCCAAACGTGGTTCAGGAATCCCCTGGCTGGCCCTGGGGTGTTGGGCATCACATCAGGTGGGTCTTTGGGGGTGGCGCTCGCCGTGCTGACAGGTCTGACCTTGCCCACCTGGATCGCAGCGTCTGCAGGGTGCTTGACGGTGCTGGTGTTGATTGCGGTGGCAGCCAGACGATTTGTGTCCCCGGTGACCACGTTGGTGTTCGGGTTGATGGTGAGCTACGCCGTGGGGTCAGCTGTCACGTTGTTGCAGGCGTCGGCGTCCGCCGAATCGTTGCAATCCTTCGTCTTTTGGGGGATGGGCACGTTTGGCAAGGCCACCATGTGGCAAGCGACCTCGCTCGGAGCCCTTGTCCTGGCTTGCGCCCTGTGGATGCTGCGTCGAGCTGGCTGGTTGGACATGTGGACGCTTGGGGAGGACATGGCTCAAACCATGGGCGTCCCGCCCGCCCAATTCCAAGGGGAACTGCTCCTGCTGGCGGGGGTTGTGGTGGGGTGGGTCACCTCGTTGTGCGGTCCTCTGGCGTTCCTAGGGTTGGCGACCCCCCACGTGCACAAGTTTTTCAGCAAGGCCAGGAGCCACCGCGCCATGATGGGAGGGGTGGCCATGTGGGGTGCGGTCCTTGCCCTGTTGTCGGACGGGGTGGTGCGTGTCACCGACGCGGGGGGTGCCCATTGGCCCCTCAACGCCGTGTTGGCTTTGTTTGGTGCGCCAGTGGTTGTGGCTGTGCTTTGGAAACGAACCCACGATTGGTCATGAATTTGAAGGCGTCGAAATTGGTGGTGGGTCACAGCCCAGAACATGTGCTGCTTGGGCCACTCGACCATGTATGGAAGGCGGGCGGAATGCACTTGCTGTTGGGCGGCAATGGCTCGGGAAAATCTTCGTTGCTCCGCACGCTGGTGCAAGCCCTGCCTGCCCTGTCTGGCCACGTCTCGATTTCGGACGGCGACCACGAAGTCAAGCCGGAGTTCAGAAGCAAATGGACGAAGTCGATGGCTTTTGTGTCGTCGCGCCCCCCTCAGCAAGTCGGGTTGACCGTGAAGGAGGTTTGGGCGTTGTCCGGAAACCCCTCGGACGTGGAGGCTTGGCATCCGGACCTCATGAGGCTTGCAAACTCCAGGTTGTCAGAATTGAGTGACGGACAGGCCCAGCAGGTGATGGTCGCACGCGCCATGCTCCAGTCGGACCGGTGGCTGGTGTTGGACGAACCCACCGCGTTCTTGGACGTGAAGGCCCAGCGCCGGCTTTGGCAAATGCTGGAAGGGCATGTTGCGCGGGGGGGAGGTGTGCTGATGGCCACCCACGATTTGTGGGGGGTGGAACGTTGGGCCCAAGCCCAGCCAGAGGCTACCTTGTCAAGGAGTTCGTTGGCCGTGATTCGAGAAGGGGCTCTTGGCGAATTGCCACTGCATTCCTCCAAGGAGGACCTTTCTGAATTGTTGGCCTGAGGGGTGAACAAACCGGATTGAACGCGGGTACTTTTGCACATGCTTGAACGCCTCCTCATCGGCCTCACTTTCGTGGCGGTTTTTTTCTTCGTGATCGAGTTTTTCACGTACCGTGCCCTTTGGAAGGCGTACCAAGCTCAATCTTGGTGGGAGGTGGCCCGCAAGGGGTGGTGGGGCGTCCATGTGGTCGTGTGGGCGGCGTTTTTGGCCGCCTTCTTCATGTGGCCGACGTGGCGGGGCACGCATCCTGTGTTGTTGAAGACAATCATGGGGGCGACGTTTGCATTGACCATCCCCAAGTTTTTCGTCGTGGCCATCCAATTGGTGGACGAGTTGCGTGCCGCTGGCGTGTGGACGTGGTTGAAGGTGAGCGGCAAGCCTACAGAAGGCGCCATGGCCCGCGGGTCGTTCCTGAACGTGCTGGCCCAGGGCGTGGGCGCCGCGGCCTTCATGGGCATGGGTTACGGCATCACCAAGGGGAAATATGCTTACAAGGTCCGTGACATCAAGGTCTCGCATCCCAACGTGCCTAAGGCATTTGACGGCTTGAGGCTGGTTCAGCTGAGCGACGCGCACCTTGGGTCGTTTGACGGCACCCCGGAACCGGTGTTGGCCGCATTGAAGAAGGTGCAATCCCTTCAGCCCGATGCCGTGTTGTTCACAGGAGATCTCGTCAACGAATTGGCAGACGAAGCCACCCCATGGGTCGACGCCTTCGCGGAAATCACGGCGCCGCTTGGGAAGTTCAGCGTCATGGGCAACCACGACTACGCGGACTACGGCCCATTCACCGACGAGCAGAGGGAGGCCAGCATCGCCCAGTTGAAGCAGCATCAGCGAGACATGGGCTTCACCATGTTGGACAACGACCACGTGGTGTGGACCAAAGACGGCGCGTCCATGGTGTTGGCTGGTGTGGAAAATTGGGGCAAGGGCTTCCGCAAGAGCGGCGACTTGGCCAAAGCGTTGGAAAACAGCGGTGCCGACTCACGGTTCACCGTGTTGATGAGCCACGATCCCACCCATTACGAGTTGGGCATCATGGAAGACCGTGCCCCGGTGGAATTGACCCTCAGCGGACACACCCACGGGATGCAAATGGGCATAGAAATTCCATGGCTTGGCATCAAGTGGTCTCCCTCGTCGATTTCCTACAAGCGCTGGGGAGGGCTGTACCTGGAAGGGAGCCAATACCTGCACGTGAACCGCGGCTTTGGGGTGCTCGGCTTTCCCGGTCGGGTCGGCATGCCGCCTGAAATCACGTTGCTCACCTTGGTTCGAGGCGAGGCCAAGGCCTAACTTCGTCCGAGGCTGAACGGGCCTTTCATTTTGCAATCCATTCCTACCCATGTCTGACGACAAAAAAGTCATTTTCAGCATGGTGCGGGTCAACAAGACGACCCCCACCGGCAAGCACATCTTGAAGGACATCTACCTGTCATTCTTCTACGGCGCCAAGATTGGCATCATCGGAAACAACGGAGCGGGAAAGTCCACGGTGATGAAGATCATCGCCGGGTTGGACGACGCCTACCAAGGAGAGGTGGTGTGGTCAGACGGTTACTCGGTTGGCTATTTGTCTCAGGAACCGGAGTTGGACGAGTCCAAAACCGTGCGTGAGGTGGTCGAGGAGGGCACCCAAGAGATTGTGGACGTCCTGAAGGAATACGAGGAGATCAACATGAAGTTCATGGACGAAGAGATCCTGAACGACCCCGACAAAATGCAGAAGCTGATGGACCGTCAAGCGGCGGTTCAAGACAAGATCGATGCGTTGGATGCCTGGGAGCTCGACACCAAGTTGAGCATCGCCATGGACGCCTTGCGCTGTCCGCCGGACGACCAAAAAATTGCGAAACTCAGTGGAGGTGAGCGACGTCGCGTGGCCTTGTGTCGGTTGTTGTTGCAGCAGCCTGACGTGCTGCTCTTGGACGAGCCAACCAACCACCTTGACGCGGAATCGATCGATTGGTTGGAGCAACACCTGGAGCAATACAAAGGCACGGTGCTGTGCGTGACGCACGATCGCTACTTCTTGGACAACGTGGCCGGATGGATTTTGGAATTGGACCGTGGAGAGGGCATTCCCTACGAAGGCAACTACGCGTCCTGGCTCGAGCAAAAGAGCAAGCGTTTGGCCCAGGAGGAGAAGCACGAAAGCAAGCGGAGAAAGGAACTCGACCGCGAGTTGGATTGGATCCGCCAAAGCCCCAAGGGAAGGCGCGCGAAGAACAAGGCCCGAATCAACAACTACGAGAGCATGTTGGCCGAGGGCACGAAAGAGAAAGACGCCCGCCTGAACATCCCAATTCCCAACGGCCCGCGCCTTGGCAACAAGGTCATTGAGGCAAGCGGTCTGACGAAGGCGTTTGGAGACAAGCTTCTTGTGGAAGGGTTGAGCTTTCAGCTGCCTCCTGCGGGCATCGTGGGCATCATCGGCCCCAACGGAGCGGGAAAGACCACGTTGTTCCGCATGATGATGGGGGAGGAGACGCCGGATGCGGGCGCCATCGACATGGGAGAGACCGTGAAGGTTGGCTACGTCGACCAACGTCACCAAGACATCGACCCCAACAAAACCGTGTGGGAG